>NZMN01000009.1 GCA_002694525.1 Methanobacteriota archaeon | reverse complement strand
CGGCAGTGAAAAGGATGAGCCCTTTTCTCGCGGCTGGAAACAACGCGTTTCCGTCAAGGACAGTCATCGCGAGCGGTGGAGTGACGGAACCGCACTCTTTACCAGCACCGAGGGGATCATCATGCACGCCATGGAGCGCATGGGGTTCAACGCGCAACGACGCCGCATCAACGGAGAAAAGGACCTGCTGCTGATTCACGGCGAATCCGCGGTCGGTGTGGCGTCCTTCGGGGTTCGAAACAGCGGTACGCAAGCGAAAACAAGTTTGTCGGTGCGTCTGTCCCGAGGTCTTGATGCCGAACCCTTCGAAGCGCTGCTCGACGACGTAAAAACGACGTTAACCGAAGCGCTCACGGGGCTCAATCGTCCATGAGGGCCCGCTCGTTTGCCTGTGTGAGGGTGGTAACAGCGAACAGCAACGCTGCCGAAGCGATCAGAAGAAGCAGAATGTAGGATGCGCCGGTACCGGCCACGAGCGCCACAGCAGCCACCATCCACGCCAGTGCCAAATCGGCGGCTCCCACGATTCGCCAGGACTTCCGTTTCGCCAAGATTCCCGAAATCCAAGCCGTGGCCGAAACCACCGTAGCCGCCAACGAGACCGCCACCAACGATTGGTTCAGCACCGCAGCTGGAATGAGCAACCCGTGCACGGACCACAGCGCAGACGATAGCCACAAGCCGTTGCGCTGAGCGACCAGCGTCGTCGTCCACCCGAGTGCTACGAGGCCGAAGGCCGTCGCAACGTTGGCCAGCGTGAGCAGCGAAGCGAAGGGAGAAAGCAGCCAAACCACCCACGACTGAACCAGAAACGGTGCGATCAACAGTGCGGTCATGGCCACGGCGGGCTGCTGCCACGCCAGGCTTCGTCGAAGAGCGAAGAAGAACGCCACGATGCTGGCCGGTCCAAGCGAGAGGAGCGCGGCTCCAACCAGCCAAGCACTGCGGCCAAAGGCACCACGATGGTCGTCAAGTTCTCGACGAAGGCGCTCTCCCTCCACCCAATCAAAGAGCACCACCGCCCCCAGCAACATCGCTTCAATCCCAAAGAGAGGAAGCGTCCATTCGGTCAACGANGATGCGAGGGGGTCGGCGGCAAACGGAAGCGGCACTTCGCCNCCGANGAGAATGCAAAGCACGCGGTCGATGACCAACAACCCCACCACGGCTTCCAAAGCGCTCGGGATGCGAAGGCCGAGGTCGTTGCGTCCCAGCAGCCCCATGCCAGCCAAGAGCACGAGGGTGGCGGCGAGCACGCACAGGTGCTGGGCGTCCTCGGAAAGAAGACCGGTCGTCATGCGACCTGCGATGTGAACNAGCACCATGCCGCACATGGCCACAAAGATGGGAAGTTCAACCCCGAGGACGTCGGGCAAACGCAGGCCGATGTTGGTCGCCCGCAGGCGGGTAAGACCCACCAGAACCACGGAAAATCCGGCACTGAACGCCAAAGACAGGAGCGCATACGGCGTGGCGTAGGCGAACCACATCGACCCGATGAACGACACGGACAAGAACAGNANGAGAACGACGGGNCGATAGTGAATGTCGCCAACCAAAAGGTCGTTTTCATCCGATGTCTCGGTTCGCTTGGCACGTTTCTTCTGACCTTCCGACAACCTCAGCAGCTGGGCGTCCAACTGCTTGAGAGCCACCGANGTGGAGCCGTCGCTGCTGACCGCTGACATCAGGGTTTGAACGCGCTCGCGCTTTGCGGCAAATTCGGCTTGCCGCTCGTCCTTGGCTGCCAGTGCACGCAAGCCGGAGCGNACGTCACCCTGAAACGCAAGGTAGGCACCGACGAGCACGAACATCACCAGGGCGACCGTCTGGACGCCGTCCATCTCAACCGATTGTCCGGCCAAGCCCATGCTCACAAGGAGGCCGAGCGCACCGACGGTGGGCGGNAGGAGAGCGTCAACCGACGGCAGTCGATGCATGTACAACACAAGCGAGCCAACCCCCATGGCGGTCAGCAGACGGACGTTCATCTCGAAGTCTGGGAAGGCGTCCTGTCCGGAGAGCACCAGAGGCCTCTGCGGCCCGAGCGCCACGACGATGAACAGGGCCGTCATCATGCCCAAATGGAGCGTAAGCAAACGCCCGGGCAGTGCTTGCGTTGAAGCATCGTGATCGTTTTCTTCTCGAGCCTGCGATGCTCGTTGCGTTGCAGCGACGATGAGAAGAGCACTGCCAACCGTGAGGGCCACGCCCCACGCTGATTCCATGCCGAACCGCCAGGACAGAACCAAAGCGGCGATGGACCACACCAAAACCAACGTGTGCGGCCGCCCCTGGTGCAGTCCCAACCAGGTCATGACGGCATGAGCCAACAACAGACCCGCCATGCCGCCAACAACACCCACAGCGGTCAATCCATCGGGGCGAGCGACGGCAACGTAGGAAACGCACGCAAGAACGACGCCAAGGTTCCAAAGATTCAGCAGGTCCGAATCACGGACCCGGGAACTCATTTCCGACAGNCCAGCAAAGCCTCCAGCGAGGTTGAGGTTTGCTTCGCCCAGTCGGTGGTTGACGCCAATTTGTTGAGCCACGAGAAGCAGCATCCACACNCCGAGGCCGACTTCGGGAAGAACGATGGGNAGGAGGTCCTCGTTGACGAGCCGTTGCTCAGCGTTGGTTGCAAACACGAGAAGCCACGCATAAGGTGCGAGGACGGCCACACCGGCCATGCTTGGGGATGAGCGTCGCACCGCAATGTACCCGAGGCCCAACCAGACAACGCCTTGGGAAACCAAGAGCAAACGAGCGTTTTGACCGCCCTCCTCAGCGGGGATCAGCATGGTAAGCAGGAGCACGATCACCAAGCCTCCCATCCAGAGGACGTGATCGGAAACACGAGCCTGATGGGTGAGAAGCACCCCGATGCACAGCGCCGTGGTGCTGAGGGCGAACACGGAATATTCGTTCATGTCGAACGGGANGCTCAGCGAAATCAGTTCGGCATTGAGCAGGGCCAGACCCGCGATGAGGAACGGCATGGGCGCAAGGACAAACGGCATCAATCGCGTCCATGAAACGCCTCGCACCACCAAATAGGAGGACGTGAACGCCAGCGTGAGAAGCATCAATTGTGCNAGNGCGTACCCCGTTTCCGACCGNTGGGCCCCAATGGCCATCAGGGCACCAACCATGCCCAACGACACCGATACGGCCCAGAGCCCCGGTTTGCCCAAACCGATGGCGTTCACCGCTTGGCTCAGCCAGTTCTCGTGATGAACAAAGGCCGCTGCCATCGAAGCGTTGGCGGCGGTNACGACGCTCAACANAAGGAACAGCGTCAAGTCGTTCTCGATGGGCAAAAGCGTGAGTGAGAGAACGCTCCAGTCGTTTGACAGGGCGTGGACGCCCACCCAGAGGTAGGACATGGAAATGCCCAAACTCGCAAGATTTCCAGAAGACCGCACGAGGGCCAGACCGTGCATCAAGGCCATCGCCAAGACGATGAGAACGGCGATGCCGGTTTCGCCGTAAACGGCGCCGGCCGAACTTCCGATGGCGAACAGAACCAGCGCTGATTGGGCGGCGACGGCGTCCTCATCGTGGCGAAACGCCAACCCGACGTTCACCCCAACAAGGGCGAGCATCAGAACGCCGAGCACNTGGCTCTCCGGCCGTCCAAAGTCGTCCAACCAACCCCAGCGCCAGGCGTCCAACGCCAAGCCGTAGAGCAGTTTCATCGAGATGATGACCCATGTGATGCCGAGAAGATGCATTGATTCCCGCTGAATCCATCGCTCGCCCAAGTACAGACCCACGCCCGCCATCAACAGGAGGCCAAGGCCTCCGAGGAGCGGTGGGAGGACGGTTCCCACGAGCGCGCCGATGGCGGTCCAAACCACAACCATGGACACGGCCAAACCCCGGCCAATGGTCTGCTCGGCGCTTGAGGTCAACGGATCTGAATCCACGCTTTCGGACGTGGAGGGGCCCAGTTGGAACAATTCGCGAACCTCACCCACGGCGGCGTCCGTGGGNGNNGCGGTNTCATCATCGGACGCCNTGTTCACGTCCTCGGCGGTTTCCTNATCGCCGGTCGATGCGACCATGAAGGAATCCANGTTCAGACCCTTGGGTCGNTTGAACGAACGCTCTCGGAGAACATCGTCNTCCTCGGAAGCCGGGGGCGTGGCACCGCTTCCCTCGTCTTCCATGGTGGACTGCTTGGCTTTTCGGACTTGAACTTGACCGCTTGTCACCGGTTGTTTCGTTGGTTTCCGTGCATCCGGAGATTCGTGTGTTGGGGTAACGATGACCCAACTGAACCGATGAGACGGGTCACGTGCGAGCCAAAAGGGACAAAGAGGGGCGGCGTAAAGGGCTCGCATGGGCGGCACGGTTGGTATCCCCTCGGGGGACCTCAACGAGCACGGGATTACCCCCCACGGAACCGTGTACTGGAACCTNGAAGCAACCGACNTGGTTGCTTTGGCCATTGAACGAAACGAAGGCANNCTCAGCGCTCACGGTGCTCTGGTNACCGAAACGGGCGAGCGAACCGGTCGGTCCCCCAANGACAAGTACATCGTGGACGAACCCACGGTCTCCGGCGACNTCAACTGGGGCGACGTGAACGTTTCAACCGACGCTGCNACNTTCGACCGCATGCGTGCAAAGGTGGTTGACTTTCTCTCCAAGCAGGACGCCCTCTTCGTGCAAGACCTGTACTGCGGCGCCGACTTTTCGGAAGCACTCCCCATTCGAATCATCAACCACAACGCTTGGCACAACACCTTTGCTCGCAACATGTTCATTCGTCCCGACGAAGAGCAACTCNCCAAGCACCAGCCGGAATTCACCGTCCTTCACGCACCNCACTTCGAAGCCGACCCCGACGAAGACGGTCTCAACTCGCAGTGCTTCGTGATCGTCAATTACGCCGCCAAGGAGGTCATCATCGGTGGCACCCGCTANGCTGGCGAGATCAAAAAATCGATTTTTTCGGTGATGAACCTCATCTTGCCCAAGAAAGGCATTCTGCCCATGCACTGCTCNGCCAACACCACCGGGGAAAACACCGCCATCTTCTTCGGTCTCTCAGGCACCGGGAAGACCACCCTCTCCGCCGACCCCAAGCGCGCCCTCATCGGCGACGACGAGCANGGNTGGGGCGCNAACGGCGTGTTCAANTTTGANGGAGGATGCTACGCCAAGCTGATCGACCTGTCGGAAGAAGACGAGCCTGCTATTTTTGCCACAACGCGNAAACACGGAACGGTGCTTGAAAACATCGTCCTCGACAGCGACGGCGTNCCCGACTTCCACGACACNTCGAAAACGCAGAACACGCGTGGTTCCTACCCCATTGAATTCATCGACAATCGAACGCACGACTCCAAAGGTGGTCACCCGCAGAACGTGATTTTCCTCACTTGCGATGCGTTCGGNGTTCTTCCGCCCATCGCTCGGCTCACACCGTCNCAGGCNGCTTACCACTTCATCTCGGGATACACCGCCAAAGTGGCCGGNACCGAAATCGGCGTGAAGGAGCCGCAGGCAACCTTCTCTGCGTGCTTTGGAGAACCGTTCATGCCGATGCACCCCGGCGTTTACGCCGATCTTTTGTCGACCAAAATGGACCAGCACGGATCGACGGCCTGGCTCATCAACACCGGCTGGTCNGGCGGTGCGTACGGCGAAGGGAGCCGAATGAANATCAAGTACACACGNGCCATGCTCAACGCTGCTCTTGACGGCGACCTCGACGACGTTGCGTTCGTGGTTGACGGACGGTTCGGTTTCGAGGTCCCCACCTCGTGCCCCGGGGTCCCTTCCGATGTGCTTCAACCGCGATCGACCTGGTCCGATGGAGCGGCTTACGACGCCACGGCCGACAAATTGGCCTCGATGTTCAACGAGAACTTCAAGCGGTACGAAGCCGGTGTGTCAGCAGAAGTCAACGCTGCAGCACCTGCNCCGCTGGCGTGAGTGAGCATCACGGACGGTCGTCTCGACGTTGACTGCGGCGGCGACCGGCCCCGCGTCGGTTGGATGCGTTGGAGCGTCCGCCTTGTCGTCCTTTTCGGCGGCNTTGGTGGGANGNTTTTTCACCCGATGNGCGATTGTTTTTCNGTCCAGGTTTCGNTGAACGTTGGTTGNNCGAACGGTCGNTTCGCTGACCGTTTGAGCGTTGGTTGTGCTCGTTCCGCTTCTGACCGCCTCGATTGTATCGACGCATGGAGCCNCCTCGNCCGGTTCCTCGACGGGAACGTCCGCCGACGGGGGCACCCTTGACCCGTCCGGGTTTCTGCCCGGGCTTTGGTCGAGCCTTCTCGAAATGGTAGGGCTGGTCCTCCAGGACCTCGATCTCCTCGCCCAAGAGTCGTTGGATACCAACCAAATAACCCGATTCCGTTTCGTCGCAAAACGAATACGCCAAACCGTCTCGACCGGCGCGTGCGGTTCGACCGATGCGGTGGATGTAGACTTCGGGTTCGTTGGGCAAGTCAAAGTTGAACACGTGCGTGATGTCCTCGACGTCGATGCCTCGGCTGGCGATGTCCGTGGCCACGAGGATGAACACGTCGCCGTTTCGGAAGGCATTGAGGGCNCGTGTCCTCGCTGTTTGACTCTTGTCGCCGTGAATCGAATCCGACGGGATGCCAACCTTGCTGAGTTGCTTTGCCAACCTGTTCGCGCCGTGCTTGGTGCGCGTGAACACGATGCCGCACGCCACCATTTGGCCTTCGATGAGGTCGATGAGCAGCTGGCGCTTGTCGGCTTTTTGTACGAAGGCAATGTACTGTTCNATGCGGTCCGTGGTGGGNGCCTCTGGACTGATGTCAACCTCCACGGGACGATGGAGCATTTGATTGGCGAGTTCGCCGATGGCCTTGGGCATTGTAGCGCTGAACATCAGGTTCTGCCGTTTNCGNGGCACCAGGGCAAGAATCCGGTCAACGTCCNTGCTGAACCCCATGTCAAGCATGCGGTCGGCTTCGTCAAGGACAAAATGTTCCACCTGACTCAGGTCGAGATGGCCTTGCTGGTGCAGGTCAAGCAGCCGTCCGGGCGTTGCGACCAGAACGTCCACCCCGCGTCGGAGGGCTTTGACCTGAGGCGACTGCCCCACACCGCCGAAGATCACGGTGGAATGGAGGGGGAGTTGACGTCCGTACACGCGAAGACGNTCNCCNATTTGGGCAGCGAGTTCTCGGGTGGGCGTGAGAATCAGCGCTCGAATCGGTCGCCCGGAGGAGGGTTTTCGTCCTGCGAGATGGTGAAGAATGGGGAGGGCAAAGGCAGCCGTTTTCCCCGTNCCGGTCTGGGCGATGCCGAGGACGTCCCGACCGCCCATGAGCGCAGGAATGGTTTCGGCTTGAACCGGTGTGGGCGTGCGATAGCCTTCGCTTTCGAGGGCTTG
This sequence comes from Methanobacteriota archaeon, assembly GCA_002694525.1. Taxonomy (GTDB): domain Archaea; phylum Thermoplasmatota; class Poseidoniia; order Poseidoniales; family Poseidoniaceae; genus Poseidonia. The sequence continues at coordinate 11,083 of NZMN01000009.1, read as the reverse complement.
TAAAATNCGGTCGTCGAGGTCGAGTTCGGTGAAGGTTGACATGTTGTTGCCTCAAGGACGAACACCCCGCGGCCGTAGCCTTCGGACCAACCGTTCCAAGCCCTCCTNCAAGTCACCTCGTTATGAACACCNAGGGTCAAGGCGCNGATTTCTGAACGGTTTTTATACCAGCAAAATGANCCCACNCCGTGCGAAGCGGTGCGATTTTTGCTGTNTTTTTCTCGCTGGGNTTGCTGACCAGTGTGTCGGCACACGGTGGTGGCTCAACCACTGGATTGGAACCGAGCATCACCACCGGGCANACCCTGCTGATTTCACTCGTCGGTGGTGTCGCTGCTTTCCAACTGACGACGGCCATCATCACCGTCCGTTCTGAGATGCTCTCACCGCTCATGGCCGGTCTGGCCGCCTACACGGGCATCATGCATCTGCTTCTCGGCATGGAGGATTCGTTGTTGCTCCTCGGAGGTTTTGGCGTGCTTGGNCTTCTCGCCGTGTTGACGTTCTTNGAACTGCCGCCTCANCGTGAGCGGTTGGCCGTTTTGGCCCTGTGCGTCGTCGTTGTTTGCATGTTCGTTGGGTATTTTTTGAACAACCACGATGCGCACATGGTTCTTGAAGATCGGCTTGGACTGACGGCGAAAATCAGCGAGTTGCTGGTGTTGGGCTTGGCCTTCCGTTCCATCCGTTCGTCNTCAACGGAATGAACGANGTTCAACCATCGCTGGTTTCAAGTCCGTGATGTGAATATGGNACCATGGACAAGCCGCTTCACGTCGTNACCGGTGCGTTCGGCTATTCGGGACGATGGGTGGCGCATCACTTGCTGAAGAGCGATGCACGTGTACGCACCCTGACCAACGCCGTGGGGAGAGACGACCCGTTTGATGGGCGTGTCGAAGTCCACGGACTTGATTTCAACGACACGGAACGCTTGGTGGAATCGCTGCGAGGGGCCGAGGTCCTGTACAACACCTACTGGGTGCGCTACAACAAACGGGAACACCGGTTTGCCCACAACACCGCCGTGGAAAACACTCGACGCCTCTTCGAGGCTGCTCGCCTTGCNGGAGTCAANCGCGTGGTGCAGTTTTCGGTNGCCAACCCGACCAAGGCACCGAACTGGACGTACTTCGAAGGCAAGGTCAAGGTGGAAACGATGCTCAAAGAATCGGGCCTCTCCTACTGCATCCTAAGGCCGACCGTCCTGTTCGGTGGGCATCGAAACGTCCTGATCAACAACATTGCTTGGATGCTCAGACGCTTTCCCGTGTTCGGTGTGTTCGGCTTTGGAAACTACCCCATCCAACCCGTCCATGTCGAGGACGTCGCCGAGGTGGCCGTCGCCCAAGGGCGCCTCACGGAGAACACCGTGGTCGATGTTACCGGGCCNGAAACCTTTCGGTACAAGGATTACATTCGCCACATGGTGAACGCCATGGGGCTTCGACGGTTGATCATCCCCCTGCCACCGCTTGCGGCGTGGCTGTTTGGACGGGCGCTCGGCGTGTTCCTTCAGGACGACGTCATCACGCGNGCGGAGATCAAGGGGTTGCGACAGGGTCTGATGGCATCCTCAGCGCCGCCCAACGGNACGCGCCGCTTCTCGGAGTGGATNGCAGAACACGGTGCGTCGTTTGGAAATCGGTATCAAAACGATCTCAAAGAGCGTCGGTACAAGCAGCCCTGATCACAGTCCGAGAGCATCGGGTTTGACTCGGGAGGAAAAGCGCTGGACGGACCCGTCTTCGTTCACGATGAACTTCTCAAAATTCCAACGGANGTCCCCGGCATGGCCGTCGGCGTCGGCGGTCTGGCAGAGGTGCTCGAACAACTGCATGCGGTTGGGTCCGTTCACGTCGGCTTTGGCCATCAGCGGAAAATCAACCTTGTACCTCGAAGCGGTGAAGTCGCAAATTTCCTGGTGCGTTCCNGGTTCCTGCCGNCCGAATTGATTGCACGGGAAACCGACCACCGTCAGGTCNGCGTTGGCTTCNTGNAGCGATTGGAGACCNGCGTATTGAGGCGTCGAGCCGCACGCGCTGGCGACGTTGACGACCAGCCATCGTGTGCCGCCGAGCGCTCTGAGCGTTGTCTGCTGTCCGTCCATGGTGTCAAAGGGAATGTCCAACGGGTGGGTCATGGTTCATTTNCACCTCCCATGAACTATCAAGGTGTGGTTGTTCGCTGGNCAGGCAAATCCTCTTGAAGTGCCGGTGGGTGGTTGNACCATGCAAGTTCTCATGGAAACCAGCGCAGGAAACATCGTCATCGACCTCTTTCACGGAAGTGCCCCGGACACGGTGGCCAATTTTGTCAAACTCGTTGAAATGGGGCACTACGACGGGTTGCACTTCCATCGAGTGATTCAAGACTTCATGATTCAGGGAGGGTGCCCGCACTCAAAGGACCCCATGTCTCGACGAGCCGGTACCGGTGGCCCCGGCTGGCANATCCCCTGTGAGCCCTCCGCTTTGGCTCTCAAGCACGACAAGCCCGGTGTCCTGTCCATGGCCAACGCTGGACGCAACACCGGCGGCTCCCAATTCTTCCTGACCACGGTTGCGACGCCTTGGCTCAACGGCAACCACGCTGTGTTTGGCGCCGTGAGCGAAGGCATGGACGTCGTCCACGCCATTGAACGATGTCGAAAACTCCCCGGCGACCGACCGGCTGAGCCTCAACAAATCATCCGCTGCAGCCTCGTTGAGTGAGGTGAGCGGATGGTGATCCTCGCCGTGCACGGCGGTGCTGGTGGCGATGGTCCGTGGCGTGGCATGACCGATGCGGACCCGCAACGTGTGGCTTGCATGAAGGCGCTGCTGANCGACCTNGGGGNTCGACTGNTCGCCGAGGAACTGACCGCAACCGAGGCCGTAACGCTGGCGGTGGAAGCCATGGAGGACGAGGCCTTGTTCAATGCGGGGCTTGGCTCGGTGATGGACGAAAGCGGGGGCGTTAGCATGGATGCAAGCATCATGCGCGGCAGCGANCGAGCCGCCGGCGCCGTCATCGGCTTGACCGCATCGAGGCACCCCATCNGNGTGGCTCGACACCTCCTCGAGCAAGGTTGGCCGGTCGTGTTGGCGGGCGCACCCGCCGACGCGTTCGGCGCAANGAACGGGGTTGAGCAGCTCGACGGACGGTGGTTCCTAACCGATCTCCGGCGAGCGCAGTGGACGAAGTGGAGCGAACAGCGTTTGCGCCCCGGCGCGACCGACGAGGAAGACGCCCTGCTCGACCACGACGGCGAAGAGGACGGTTGGGGGACCGTGGGTGCCGTGGCGCTGGACGCCCACGGCAACGTGGCCGCTGCCACCTCAACCGGAGGCATGACGGGGAAACCGATGGGTCGGGTGGGCGACACGCCCATCATCGGTGCAGGGACGTGGGCCGACGAAAACGTNGCCGTCTCGTGCACCGGNGTGGGGGAAGCGTTCATTCGAACCGTCGCGGCGCATTCGGTGGCCGTTCATCACCGNACGTCGTCCCTNGCAGCGGCCGGAGACCGCGTCCTCGACGAGGTGGCGCCGTTCGGTGGACGCGGAGGGCTCATCGCCGTGAACGCCCAGGGCGAGGTGATCATGCCGTTCCAAACGATGCTGATGTATCGAGGCGTGTACCGGGAAGGGAACGTTCAGGTGGGCATTGGACCATCGTTTCTTGAACCCGACGAGCCCCTAAGTTCATGACCCGTTGATGATGCACTGAAGGCATGCCCGTCGACGCAGACGAAGCCTTGCGCCGGGCGACGTTGATTCGAAGCGACCCCTCGCTGCGAGGCGTNACGCGTCGAAACATCGCCGAAGAGGAGGGCGATGTCCTCTGGCAGTACCTTGCACCCGACGGCGACCCCATCGANGAGGAGGACCGTGTTCAGCGATGGAACAGCATGGGCCTGCCACCGGCGTGGGAGGACGTGTGGATTTGCCCCAACCCNCGCGGCCACATTCAAGCGACCGGTCGGGACGTAAAAGGGCGCTTGCAGTACCGCTATCACCCGGATTGGACGGAGATCACGACCGAAATGAAGTACGACGATGTCGTGTACTTTGCCTCGCANCTGCCCCGACTTCGCAGGCAGGTNATTCGTGACTTGGAAGCGGCAAAAATGAACCTCAACACCGTCTCNGCCTTGGTGGTTCGNCTCATCGANCTCTACAACATNCGNGTGGGTTCGGACGAGTACGCCAAAGCNAACGAATCCTACGGNTTGACAACGCTGAAATCGATGCACGTCAAGCACCTCAAGGGCGACGAAGCAGAGGGGCGCCACGACGCTGTTTTTTCCTTCACCGGTAAGTCAGGAAAAAACTGGGACATCACCATTGAAGACGATNATCTCGTTGATTTGATCTTGAAAACAAACCGGTTGGGAGCCAAAGATGCGGACTTGTTCATGTACATCTCAGAAGCGGGCAACGAGGTCGACCTNAAAGCCGAGCACATCAATCAATACATNCGGGATTCNAGCGGNATGGGGTTCACNGCNAAGAACTTCCGGACGTGGGCCGCCACCTCTCGCTGNGCCGAGCGGTTGGCGTTTTTGTCCTCTCAGCGNACGGCCAGCGAGATGAAAACATGGTTGAAGTCCATCCCATCGGTTGAGTCCATGGACAAGTTGTGGACCAGCGGCGACTGGAAGGTGCCCNCAACGGACGCTGGCCGCAGCAAAGCCATGTTGGCGGTCATCGACACCGTGGCCGCTGACCTCGGTAACACGCGAGCCGTCTGTCGTTCCTCCTACATNCATCCGTGGTTCCTCGATGCGTGGNCCGATGGNCGCCTGGGCCAAGCTTGGGCCGAGTTCGCTGACATGCGNGCCATGGGCAACATGACGTCGGGTGAAAGCACCACCCTGCGCCTGCTGAAATCGGTCGTCAAGGCTTGACCTGTTCGCCGGTCAAATATATTTATTAAATGNCGATAGAAGTTNATTTCATGGCAAAACACCGCGCCGGCGACCGCCGAATCATCAGCATCAGCATTCCTGAAGACCTTGCAAAAAAACTGGACCGAAAAGTCGGCAAAGGCCGAGCCGAAGGGCGTTCGGCCACCGTNGCCCGTTTGATTCAACAAGGCCTCGAGGGTCAGACGCCTCCNCGTCCNGAATCAAGCGGTGAATCGCGTCGAGCNAAGGCCGCTGAAGGAGACGTGCGCATTGANTCCGACACCATGGGTGAACTCGAGGTCCCCGCCGACCGATACTTTGGTTGCCAGACCGCTCGCTCGCTGCTGAATTTTGACATCGGTCATGACACCATGCCGCTGGGCGTCGTCCGNGCGTTTGGAATCCTCAAACAAGCCGCTGCGAAAACCAACGTCGCGCTCAAGCAACTTGACCCTGAGGTCGGCGATCTCGTCATCGCTGCCGCACAAGACGTCATCGACGGCCACCTCAACGACCACTTTCCCCTACGCGTCTGGCAAACNGGNAGCGGGACGCAGTCCAACATGAACACCAACGAGGTNATCGCCAACCGCGCCATCGAACTTGCAGGCGGTGANCTGGGTTCCAAAACACCNGTCCACCCCAACGACCACGTCAACCGAGCNCAGTCGTCCAACGACACCTTTCCCACCGCCATGCACATCGCTGCGGCTGAGGCCTTCACGCACCGCCTTCTGCCNAGNGTCCGTGCCCTGCGAGACGCCCTTCACGCAAAAGCCGTCGAGTGGGCTGACGTCGTCAAAATCGGNCGCACGCACCTGATGGACGCCGTTCCTCTCACCCTCGGCCANGAGGCTTCGGGTTGGGTGTCGCAGCTCGACGCCGACCTGCGCAGACTGGACTTNGCACTGGACGACCTGTTCGAACTTGCGTTGGGAGGGACGGCCGTGGGCACGGGCCTCAACGCCCATCCGCTCTTTGCGCAAATGGTCGCCGATGAAATCGCCAACATCACCGGGCTGACCTTCTGCTCGGCCGAGAACAAGTTTGCCCAACTGGCCGCTCACGACGCCATCGTTGCGGCGTCTGGAGCGCTCAACACGCTTGCTGCATCGTTGATGAAAATCGCCAACGACGTTCGCTGGCTCGGATCGGGGCCTCGATGCGGACTGGGTGAATTGGCCCTGCCGGCCAATGAACCGGGCTCATCCATCATGCCCGGCAAGGTCAANCCGACCCAGTCGGAAGCGATGACGATGGTGTGCTGTCAGGTGATGGGGAACCACACCGCCATCACCGTTGGAGGAAGCCAGGGTAACTTCGAACTCAACGTGTTCAAACCNATGATGATCCACAACTTCCTCCATTCAGTTGACCTTCTCACCGATGCATGCCGCACGTTCCGAACGCGTTGCGTNGAGGGGTTGGTNGCCGTGGAAGAAAACATCCGGTCGCATTTGGAAAACTCGCTCATGCTGGTGACCGCACTCAACAACCACATCGGNTACGACAAAGCCGCAAAGATTGCCAAAAACGCCCATGANAACGGCANCACGCTTCGCGCATCGGCCCTCGAGCTCGGCTACCTCACCAACGAGGAGTTCGACCTGTGGGTCCGTCCCGAAGAGATGACCGGGCACGTTTGACTTCAGAGGCCTGCNTCCCGCTCTGCTTGGGCGACGGTCCGCTTTACGGCNAGGGCCGTGTCGGGGGTCACCGAAATGCTGGTGATGCCGCAATCGATCAAAAACGGCGGGTATTCCTCGGGAAAATCCGAGGGNGCNTGACCGCAGATGCCNATTTCAAGTCCCTTNGCGTTGAACTTCGACACGATGTCTCGGATCATCGCCTTGACGGCGGGCGAACGAGCGTCCACCGGGTTTTGATAGCCCTCGAGGTCGTCCCTTGAGACGGCGTACACCGTCTGCACGAGATCGTTGGAACCAATNGACCCGCCGGCNAGGTCCATCATGTCCATGAATCGGTCGGCCTCAATGGCGTTTGAAGGCAGTTCAACCATCACGAACAAATCCGTNTCGGAGGCCGGGCCNATGTCGTTTTGGTCGAGCAAATCCTTGACCATCTCGCCTTCCTCAGGCGTCCTGCAGAACGGAATCATGAGTTGCAGATTGTTCAGACCAAAGTCGTATTTCACGGACTTCATTGCAGCAATTTCCATCTCAAAGGCCGGGCGGAATTTCTCGTCCAAGTAGCGAGACGCNCCCCGCCAGGCGATCATCGGGTTCTCCTCAACGGGCTCAAAGATCGACCCGCCGAGCAACTCTCGGTANTCGTTGGATTTGAAGTCNGAGAGGCGAACAAGAACCGGCCGCGGGTGGAACGCCGCACAGATGAGGCCCACGCCTTCGCGAAGTTTGTCGATGAACAAGTCCGCTTTGTTTTCGTACGCCCAAGCTCGACTGTCCAGCGACTCAACCAGCGTTCGGACTTCGCTGATGTCGGCCGCAGCAAACGCCTCCTGGTACGGCTTCAGCGCCTCGGGAAGCGTGCCGGTNTCAACGTACGNCTTCATGGCTGCGTGGTGGACGAACGCAAGCGGATGAATGCCGAGTTCCGACGAGAGGATGAATTCAATNCTCGCAAGGCCAACACCGTCAACGGGAAGGCGGGAATCGGCGAGNGACTTGGTTGGGAACCCAACGTTGAGTTTGATTTTCGTCGTTAATTCAAGCGATTCGTCAAAGGACACCTCTTCGATTTCAAACGGAACCTCACCGGAGTAAACGTAGCCGACGTCCCCCTCGGCGCAACTCCCCGTGATGTGAGCAAAGTTGGGAAGGTCCATGGCGTCGGAGCACCCGACGATGGCGGGTATGCCGAATTCNCGAGCGATGATGGCAGCGTGCGAGGTCCGTCCGCCTTTGCGGGTGATGATGAGGGAGGCCTGTTTCATCAGCGGTTCCCAATCGGGCGTGGTCATCTCTGTGACGAGAACGTCNCCCTCGTCAAACACCGAAAGTTCGGGTGANATCTCCTNGCGCGACATGCCGCTGTCCAGCATTTTCCTCAGTTCNCGCTTCCCTTCCAACACCTCGCCGTAGGTGCGGTACAGGCGGACCTTTCCACCACCGATGCGTTTTCCGACGGCTTGACCGGTGGCCATAACCCGCCCGTCGTCTTTGAGCTGTTGAGCCATGATTTCATCGATTTTGTAAATCGTCATCTTGCTGCTGTGGGCCTTGGAATGGATGGTTTCNGGTCGAGCCTGAACGATGTACAACTCNNCCGTAATGCCGTCCTTGGCCCATTCGATGTCCATCGGTCGTTGAAAATAATCCTCGATGTTCAACGCCATTCGAGCCAGTTCAACGCACTCCTCNTTGCTCAAGGACCAGCGACGCCGATCTTCGAACGGAACAGCGATCGATTGGACTTCGTTGGCGGCTTCCTCGTGGTACACCATCATTTGGTCCTTGGAGCCCAACGTCCGATGAACGACGGGGAATTTTCCTTGGCGCAGCCCTTCCTTCCAAACGGTGAAGGTGTCGGGAGAAACCACGCCCTGAACCACCAGTTCNCCGAGTCCGTAAGAGGAACCGATGTGAATCACACCNTCGTGNCCCGAATCAGGGTCGATGGTGAACATGACGCCGGAACTGCCCTTGTCGGACCGTGCCATNTTCATCACGACAACGGCGATGGCGCTGTCGAGTGGATGCATGTTGTGCTCGAGGTGATAGCCNATCGCACGCTCCGTGAACATGCTTGCAACGCATCGGCGCCATTTTTCGATGATGTCCTGTTCACCGCTCACGTTGAGGTACGATTCGTACTGGCCTGCAAACGACGCATCGGCAGAATCCTCGGTTGTGGCGGAGGACCGCACGGCAACGTCAACACCGGGNGAGTACATTTCGCAAAGTTTGCCGTANTCCGCNGCGATGGCCGACTTGATGCTTTCAGGAACCGGCGTCTCCCTGACCAGCGAACGAGCAAGGGCAGCACGGCTGTTGAGGTTGAGGTGGTCGGTGGGGTCTGCGTCCCTCAAGCACACTTCGAGGGCGTCCCTGAGGGTCGTCGTTTCAATGGCAGCGCGGCGAAGATCGTCCACCTCCTCCGGCGCCCCGACGTTCTTCCACGTCGCTTCGGGGATGTCGGCGGTGATGAACCGNTGAAANGCNTCGGTGGTCAGCGTGAACCCGTTGGGGACCTTGACGCCNATGGTGGTCAGTTTCTGNAACATCTCGCCCAGCGACGCACCCTTTCCACCNACCGTGGANGTGTCGTTCATGTCGGCTTGGTCGAACCACTGGGCGAGGGGAGCGTGTTGCATGGTGGCCAACCCGCTATGGTACTAATAAGCGCCCGTTTTTTACAAGGGCGAAACGTCGGTTTTNGNCGTTCGTTGCAAACGGTCGAGGCTTCACTTGCGAAGGGCTCGCAACTTTGCCTGAAGGGCCGAGGTGCGGTCGTCCACCGCTTGGTCGGGCGTGTTTTCCGAATCAAGGCGGCGGAGAAGCATGTCGCGATCCCACACCACGACGCTGCCGTCCTCGCAACCGATGGCGGCGCGCTGGGGGGTTCCGTGCATGGCTCGNACCCGCGANAACCGACCGGTTGCTCGGCGATCGCTGTGATTGCTCGCCCAGACGTTGACCACGCTGTCGGTGCCTTCGTTCCTGGCCAGCCACAACTGGGATGCACCGTCCAGCTCCATGGCTTCCATTTGAGCGGAAACCCGCNCTCCTTTCGCTTCCCAGCACGCTTCACCGTCTTCGGTTCGCCCCACGGCATGACCGNCATCGCTCGTCGCAACGTACCCTTTCACCATGCAGGTCAGATGTTCNACGGCCCCGGATTCGGTGGACAGGACAGCNCCNTCGTGGTCCGTCACCGTGCCGTCCGTTTGNCCNAAGAGACCGCGNGTTCGGCCGCTGGAACCAGCGGTGGTGGGGAACGGNGTGGNCNAGNCCACGTGCGTGAACGGTGGGGCNGAAGACACGTCGAGGNAACCGCAACGAGGGCGCCCGAGACCTGCGAGCAGTNGCTCACCGACCTGCACCAACGCCCAGGGTCGCTCGTCCATGCGCTCGACCCACAGAACCTCGCCTTCAGNNGAAAGACGCCANACGGCGGATTCAATGAAATCGTTGTGCTCAATGTCGTAGACCGACGACACAGCGACCAAGTCACCCTGCCACCACACGACCTCGTCGGCGCTGCCTTCGAGGGCCACGGACCACATCGCTTCGCCAGAAGCACGGTCGAGGCAGACGATGTGGAGTCCGCTGGCCACCACCACCGCTTTTTCGCTGAGCGCCACGGCGCTGATCCGATCGTTGGTTTGCGCCGTCCAAAGGTGCTCGCCTGCGTCGTCCCAAAGCGTCAGCCGACCGTCCCAGCCGCCTGCGAAGACCTCGTTTTCGGACGTGACGTGCAGCGCAGAGACCGGCTGCTCCAGCGTGCGAACCATCCACGTTGCCGAGTTCAGGTCCATGGGCGTGAGACGGCCTTCACCGACATAAGGGGGTCGCCTTGTTGGTGGGAGCCGGGCACGATTGGGTGCGCGGTTCAGATTGACCGTTGGCCGGGAATCATTTAATGGGTCAAGCACCCTTTGATTTCACATGGACACAGGTGAAGAATCCCCGTTGTCGAAAAAAATCATTCCCGGTTTGGTTGGCCTGTTGGGTGTTGCGCTCCTGGTGCAGGGGGCCGTCATGGCAACCGATGCATCGACCGATATGACCGGGACGATCCTGATCATCGTTGGTTTGCTCCTTTCGTTCGGAGCGTGGAGGTTGTGGCCGGCCTCGACGTCGGAAAAGATTCAGAATCAAAACGAGCAGGAACAGCCGCATTCCTCTGCGGAGAGTGTTCCACCGTTGCAGAGAACATCGAACCCAGGATTTTGGTTTCTTCTTTCGGGCTTGTTCATTTTCTTTGGTTTGGTTCTTGACGACGCAATGGCAAGCTCCAACCCCACCATTGGCCCGACAAACGGACAACTGGTAGGCATACTGTTCTTACTAACAGGCGGAGTGATGTTCTTGATTGCTGGGTTTCTTATCGGTCGTCGGATTGCAAAATCTCTGTTCGTGAAAAACGCTTAATCTTCTGAGTGTCTAAGTCGATTTTCCTGATGGGAGGAATGAGGTTTTACAAAAGGCCCTTCTGCATCAATGGGTGTACGGAGGGTAGCGAGTGATTCGACCCACTGCAAGCCCTCTG
>NZMN01000008.1 GCA_002694525.1 Methanobacteriota archaeon | reverse complement strand
GCCATGCCCATGCCACCTTCGAGGACGGCTCCCAGGTCGGTGGAAATGTCGCCGAACATGTTGCTGGACACGACCACGTCGTAGTGCTCTGGATTTCGCGTGATCCATTGCATGAACGCGTCGATGTAGCCGTAGTCACGCTCGATGTTCGGATAGCCCTCGCCCACCTCGTCAAAGGTGCGCCGGAACAGTTGACAGCCCCGCGTCACGTTGGATTTGTCCACGCAGGTGACGCGACTGACGCCGTCACCCGGGGCACCGTTGCGACGGGAGGCGATGTCGAAGCCCATGCGGGAAATGCGCTCAGAGCCGAATTTCGAGATGGGCCGCGGGTCGTAAGCGACTTCACCTTCGAGGCCGGGGAAAGTCATCTCTGGTGGCTCGTACGGGTCACGTCCTGCCGCCCTGTCAGCGCAACGGCGCAGAAGGCTGTGGTAGAGCCCTTCCGTGTTCTCGCGAAGCACGACCATGTCGACCATGTCGTGATCCCACACCTGACGGAAGGTGCCGTGCACCTTGTGCTTGACGCCCTCGTAAAGTCGGATGGGACGGACATTGGCGTACAAGTCGAGTCCAGACCGCATGCCGAGGATGACGCCGCCACCTGCGAGGTCACCGTTCTCCAGACGCGCACCAGGCAAGCCGATGGCGCCGAGGAAAATGGCGTCGGCTTCGTCCTTCACGCGGTCCCAAGCGCCCTCTTCCCACTCCAGGCCGGTCTCTTTCCAAACCTGACCTCCGCAGGGGATGTCGTCATAGACGAATCCATGTGCGGTGTGCTCCATCACCGTGTCCAGAATGCGGACGGCTTCTGGTGCGACCTCACGGCCAACACCATCTCCGGGGAGCACGGCAATGCGGTGGTCGCCCATGGCCGCGCCACGGAGACTTCCTTCTTGAACGGAACCCCTGTCGCGAACGGGCCACAAGTCGCCGATTCCCGACCTTCTCCTGCACCATACTTCATAGTCCGTCACGAAGACTTGCGCAGACCATGACCACGGAGCGTGAAGGACCCAGCCCCCTCCCCGCGGACGTCATGACCGGGGTTGTCGCACGGCTCATCGACACCATGGCGGGCGTTGACCCAGAGTGGAGTTTCCAGACCTGGTTGGAAGAAGCGGCCGAGCAGCACCTCGATCTCGTGGAGGCTGATTTGACCCGCGAGCGCTTGCGTCTGGAACAGCGCCTCCATCGCCTCGAAGCGGTGCAGCGTCGCATGTCCGACGAACAGGAGTCCCAATCAGGCGTGCAACGCAACTTGTTCGATTGTTTCGAACCGGTGGACGATGCGGCGTTCAGCGCCATTGGGCGCCGGTCGTCGGAAGCCAAGGTCCAAGCCCAACATGACGAGGACGTCCCTCACCCGGCCCGTCTGTACATCGACCTCCTTCCGGGTGAAGCGACCGACGATCCGTTGCTGGCCGTCTGCGCGAGCGCGATGCTCGGTGTGGTGGACGAGGCGTGCCGTGAGAACGAAGGCGTCGCGACCTTGAGCCAGATTTTCGAGGGCATGCTCAACCTCGGCGTGTCACCTGACGAGGTGGACGAGGCCCTTGATCACCTGTTGACCACGGAACTCCTCTTGGAAATCGACGACGACGTGTTCGTTCCTTGTGTCGGGTGAGTGGGCTGCGTGTCCATGACCCGCCGAGAGGCCGCTGAGCGTTGGAAGTCGGCCGTCGAGGCCGAAGCGAAATTGCGGAGCAGAACTTCCCTTGGCATCGCCATCATCGTCATCATTTCGGGGCTCATCGGCAGCATTGAGCTNCGNTATGGCATTGGGGCTGTCCTGCTCNTGGGGGTGTTGTTCCAATTTTCGCTGGAGCGGATGCGAGAAACCTTCCGCGTGGCCGCTGAATCCAGCCGGCAGCGCCTGGGTTGGAAAGACGAAGAGATCTCCACGGANGAACTGCTNGCNCGCCTCACCACCTTCCTCGATCAGCGGTGANGTCATGGCGGAACGCACCCGTCGTCCCGGAGCGTTGGCCGTCGNTTGCTCGTTCTGTTTGGTGGTTGCCGGAGCGGTGGTCTGGGACGTGCAAAGCACGGAAAGCGAAGCCGTTGGGCNTTGGCTGAGCGTCACGCTCGTGATGGCTGGGCTGTTGGTCCTGTACGTGGCGTCCAGCAAGGTACGGGGCGAATTTGAGGAAGAATGGACCGAACTCCAACCCTCGGACGGACGNCGTGGNTCNGANCCTTCTGGATGGACGGCAGGTCAGACGGATTCCGATCTCGGTCGNGGCCAGCGCCGTGANGCCATGGCNTCATCTGANNCGTANGAGGGNCTNGAAGGCCCACTNCGCCCTTCGGAACGCTTGCGTGCCGAGGCCAACGAGCGCTACGACGAGGTTGCTGCAGCCCGTTGGGCCACCAGCGAGGCGAACGACCCCGACCTCAGAGAGGCCGGCTTCGAGCGGCTTGGCGACCTTGTCGCCGCGAACAGCCTAACAGGTCCAGGCCCAGAAGACACCTTCCGTCATCTGAGCCAAGCGCAGGAACCGGAGGAGCCTTGAACAGCGCGTGAATGCGAGGCATGTGAAAGTGAAGGCCATCCTCGTTGCAGGCGGCCACGGAAGCCGTTTGGCGCCGTTCACACGCTACACGCAGAAGACCTTGCTCCCCATTCACGAACGCCCCGTCATCGACTATGCTCTTGGCACCATCCGGCGTGCAGGCATTCAGGACATCACCATCATCGCCAACCGCTTCATCGGCCAAATCGCGCAGCACGTGGGCACCGGACTGCCCGGCGAGCGTATCCACTACGTGATGGAAGAGGAACCCCTTGGCGTGGCACACGCCCTCGGGTTGGCACGTCCACACAACGAAGACACCCGTCTTCTGATCTACTTCTCCGACAACATCACCACCGTCGAGCTCGCCGAACATGTCGCTGCGTTCGAGGATGCAGTAGAGCCCCCTGGAGCAGTCTTGCTCGCTCGAGAGGAAGCCGATCCGCGCGCGTTTGGGGTCGCCGTGTTGGACGATGCCGGACGAGTGGTGGACGTTGTGGAGAAGCCCGAGGCACCACCATCGAACATTGCCATCGGTGGCATTTACCTCTACGACGAGCGGTTTTGGACCTTCGTCGATGAGGCAGTGGCCACGAAAGGGGAGTCGTTTTGCATCTCCGACATCAACCGGACATACGTCCAACAGCATGCTGCGACGCTGTTGAACGTTGGAGAAGAGACGTGGNTTGATTGNGGAACGCCNGNGACNCTNCTNCANGCCAGCANCATGGCNAAGGANGGGAAANTGNACCCACNNCCNCANCGNGNNGAACCNACGAGGAGACTNGNNNGTGAAGGTCGGCATCATTGGCGCNGGCATGGTCGGCGGGGCCATCGAGCATTGCTTTGCTGACGCACACGANCTTTACGTCCATGACCCCGCACGCGGCACCACCTTGGCCGATGTCATCGATCATGTGGACATGGCATACATCGCCGTCCCGACCCCCCCACATCCAGAAACCGGTGCGTGCGACACCAGCATCGTTGAGGGCATCCTCGACGTTCTACCCGAGGGCTTCACGGCGGTGATCAAGTCGACGGTGGTGCCCGGCACCACTCAAGCGTGGCATGACCGCTATCCTCACCTCAANATCGCNTATTCGCCAGAATTCCTGGTGGAGCGCCAACGCCTCCACGACTTTGCCAACCAAGACATCCTNGTGTGCGGCACGCACCATGCTGATGTGGCNGAAACGGTGTTTCAGCAACACCGCGAAGCTGGCGTGTTGAGGACCGACCAGACCTTCCAGGTCACGCCAACACAAGCCGAGTTGGTGAAGTACACCAAGAACACCTTTTACGCGCTCAAGGTCACCTTTGCCAACCAACTGTACGACATNTGCCAAGGGCTTGATGAGGATTGGTACGCCATCCGCGACATCATCACCTCGCCTCAAGCCCAGCCCATTGGCCCCTCACACTTGGATCCGATTTTCGGATTGTACCGGGGTTTCGGCGGCAAGTGTCTGCCCAAGGACAGCCTTGCTCTTGGCGTCTTGGCCGAATCCTTGGGGGTGAAGTACGACATCATGGACGCCATGCAGCGGGACAACGCTCGNCTGCGTGANCTCTTGACCGGCAAACCCTCTGACGTGGTCACCAACGACGACTGATCACACCGCGTGGAGTTCGAGCAACTCCAACGGCACGACGTCGAGGGTCCGCTGGTGCGTTGCCTCCAGATCCACAGGGCATGCTGCACCCGCTTCGGCCGCTGCCCGCCACGTCGCCGCGCAAACGCACCACTGATCGCCGGGTTTCAGGCCTGGGAAGTTGAAATGTGGAGCAGCCGTCATCAGGTCGTTGCCGGCATCNTTGGCAAAATGGAGGAAGTCTTCGTTCACGATGCAGCACACCGTGTGCATCCCACGGTCGTNCTCGTCCGTGTTGCAGCACCCGTCACGGTACCACCCTGTGAGCGGGTCGACAGAGCACGGTTCGAGAGGATGACCGTGCACGTTCAGCGAGGGCTCCATGCGTGGACCACCAGCACGCCCCCTCTTTGATGCTCGTGCATCCTCCACGGCGAAGGCGCGTGCATCGTGTGTTGGTCGCGCTGACCCCCTCGTCGCCGTTGGGTTCTTGAGGGGCGTTGCGGCATCCGCCCTCATGCTGCCCGACACCTTGCACAAACTCCCGCAAGAAGAGCGGTTTGCCTACGCCAAGGTCTTGGCGTTCATGACGCGTGTCGACGATGAATTGACGGTCGACGAAATGGCCATGTTTGAACAGCGCCTTGGCACGGCCCTCCTGTCGCCGAACCAAAGGAAATCCATTCGTTCAGCTCTGAAGGTCCCCCCTCCCCTCGAGGAGTGCCTGGAAGAACTCGGTCCGGAAGCAGGTCGCCTCGCGCTCCGCGATTCCGTCTTGATGGCGGCTGCGGACGGCAACGTCGACGAAGATGAACTCGAAGCGTTGAGGAACATCGCGGATCATCTTGGCCTTGCCGAAGACGCTGTCGACCGTTTGCTCAAGTGGACCGAGGAAGGCTACGCTTGGATGAACGAGGGATACGCCCTTCTGAACGACCTGGCGTGATCCTGTGCTGCTTTCGACGGCTCTCGACCTCCCCGTCGAGCAACGTCATGCGCTCTTGGAAGTCCTCGTGGCTGTCGCCGCAGCGGACGGCGCGATCGTCGCAGAAGAAGCTGCATGCGTGGAATCCATCATGGGCGCCGTCATGCTCCATCCCGAAGCGCGGGCGGGTTTGCGAAATCAGCTCACGGACCCTCCACTTTGGTCGGCCTCCTTGGCCGAAATCGATCCGAAGCATGCCCGCACCGTGGTCTATCTCGCGGCGTACGTGGCCGCGGTGGACGGCGAGTACGACGAAGCTGAAGTCCGTCTCCTGAGGCAGATGTGTGAAGCGCTTGACGTCAAGAAAAAAGTGCTCAAGGACGCCTTCGCATGGGTCGAATCTGGGTTGAATTGGATGGCATCGCTGCACGAGGAAACCGCTTGAATGCCGGATTCCGGACATCTCAGCCGTGTAAGGAGCAGGCTTTATATCGCACATCGAGGTGTTCAGAACGCTCGAATTGGGAGGACGTCATCATGGGACTTCACCCAAAAATCGGCATCACCGGCTTGCCACGTTCCGGCAAATCGGCCGTCATGAACAAGGTCCTGGACATGATCGTGGACGAACGAGTGCGTGAGTTGCGCATGCGAGGCGGCGACCCGAACACCCTCATCACCGCGGGCCTTCGCATGGAACCCATCCTCGAAGGAAGCGAACGCCAAGGCTACAAGATCATCGACATCGTCAGCGGCGAAGAAGGCATCATTGCTCATCGTAGCAACGACGACCGCCTTCGCGTGCTTGGTCTCGGTCTGGATCTTGCCGAATTGGAGCGCATTGCTATCCCCGCCCTCCGTCGGGCCAAGGAAGAATCCGAAGTCATCGTGATCGATGAAATCGGGAAGTTCACGGTCGAGTCTGAAGCCTATGTTGCGGCCGTTCGAGAGGTGCTCGAGGTCGACAAACCGACGTTGTTGACCCTCCACAAGAAAAGCCGACATCCGCTTCTTCAGGACATCCGACGCCGTGACGACGGACGCATCCTCGAGGTGACCCCGGTCAACCGTGCGCTCCTCCCGTACAAGATTCACAAGTTGATGCGTGAGACCTACTGAGCGCACCACGTTCAAGACGGTGAGGCCTGTCATCGCACCATGCTTCCACCTGCGCTGATGGCTCAGCGCTTGCTCACCGGTGGAGGTTTGACCGTGCTCTTGGCGTGGGCCTTTGGCCTCCAGTCTGGCCGGACCACCCTCGAAGCCTCTTCTTCAGGAACGATGGTGTTCCTGTTGGGCGCCGTGATGATCGCGGCCGGCGTGGCGCTTGCTCAGGGTGCGCCCCAGTTGACCCGTTTGTTTCCCACGGACGGCGATGAAGCGATGGCGGGACGCCTCAAGCAAGACATGGCTGAACTGGAAAAGCAAGAGCAAAGCAGCCGCGCTTGGGCACGGTTGGAAGCGGATGCGTTGCGAGAGGCCCTCGACGAAGAGGCCTGAAGGCGACGGTGCGTTCTTGAACCGCGGAGGCTGACGTCCGCTCATGAGCGAGATTCCAGAAGGCCTGCGCTACACCGCCGAACACGAATGGCTTCGCGTGGAAGGCGACTTGGTCGCCATCGGCATCACCGACCACGCCCAAGACGCCCTGACCGACATCGTCTACATCGAACTGCCAGAAGGCGGAGAAATGCTGGAGGATATGGGTGAGTTTGCAATCGTCGAATCGGTAAAGTCCGCATCCC
>NZMN01000007.1 GCA_002694525.1 Methanobacteriota archaeon | reverse complement strand
CTACTGTTTGCTGCAGTGCTTGAGGAAGGCACCAAAGTCCTCGCACCGGGACCGCACTATCCACCGTACATGGCTTACCCGCAGATGTTTGGTGCAGAGACGATTGAATATCAACTCCACAGNNACGACGGGTGGAAACCGGATTTCAGCGACATCGCCGAGAAAATGGACGACAGCGTTCGTCTTCTCGTTCTCATCAANCCCAACAACCCTTGTGGAACGGTTTGCGGTGCCGATGACATCGATGCGCTGTTGGAGATTGCACGNCGCTATCCAAACTGCATCGTGGTGGCGGACGAGATNTACGACGGGCTGGACTTNACCGGNGAGCATGTCTCCGTNGCCAGTCGCAGCGANGACGTCCCCGTGGTTGCTCTCAACGGNGTCTCAAAAGTCTACTACGCCCCTGGATGGCGCATCGGATACATGGCGCTGCACGATCCCACAAACCGCATGGGCCTGGTTCGCGACGGGCTTGANCGACTCCTTCGCTCGCGTCTGTGCGCCTCCACACCCGCTCAAGTGGGTTATCTCGCNGGCNTGGAGCAAGACCGAGGATGGATGGAAACCTACTCTGAGCGCGTCCTGANGCGGCGGGATCACTGNCTCAAGCGAATCGCCCAAATCGACGGTCTGGAGGTTGAACANCCCGGCGGTGCCTTCTACATGTTCGTTCGNTTGACCGACGAACNNTGGGCGAACGATGACAAAGCGTTTGTCTTGCAGCTCCTTCATGAGGANCATGTTTTGCTCGTCCACGGCAGCGGTTTTTCACCGCAANTGGGCAAAGGCCACGTACGTCTGGTGTACCTNGTGACCCTTGAGGTGCTCGACGAAGTGTTCGANCGCATCGANCGATTCCTCAANAAGCACCGGGGTCACTGATTCGCACCGTAGGAGAATTGATGAATCAAGAGATGGGGAGGCAAGCATGGGCCGCTCACGTCGTGTTGGATTGAGCGGTCTGCTCGCCCTNTCCGNCCTTCCCAATGCATCGGCCGCTTCCATNTCGACCAGCGGCGAGNTNACCCNCAACACCGTGGCTCCACTNTTGCTTGCGTTGNTCATCGCCTACTTCGTTCGCCGTTGGTTCATTCCTCAACAACTCAAAAACCTNCAAGTTGCGTTTGAAATTGAGGACGANCTCTACGAAGTTCATCGNATCACGAGAACCCTCCGNGATTCACGGCGTTTGCTCAGGGCGGGTCGAGTGGGTTACGGCGTCCTGCTTTACATGATGGGGCTGACCGGCGTGTTGATTCTCATTTCTGAACTNCTCTTCGANGCCTCGATGTTNGCCCANTTCAACCTCTACATCATTGCGACCTTGATCCTCATACCCGTTCTGATATCACCGTGGGAATCCCTCAACAGTCANCTTTCATCGCGTCGGCGAGATGTTCGGTCGTCNGTGAGCGGGGATTTCATCCGGCGCATCACNACGTTGGCCTTTCTGCTCATCAGCACNCTGCTCGTTTTGGCGTACGGGTACCAGTTGGAGGGCGGTACACTCACNCCGACCTGGCTTGCTTTTGCCATGCTGATGTTCATGGCTCCGACGATTTTCGCATACGGACGCATCATGGGTGCCTCTTGGAACATGCTCTTGATCAACAAATGGCGCACCACTCGNGGCCGACCNAATCCAATTGACCCCGATAAAAACCGCTTCCTCGGACGATTGTTTTCGTTTCTCCTGGTCTTGTTCCTGTTGACCATGCCCATCACGGCGTTGAACGGAATTCTTACGGTTCTCTACGTGATGATCAACAACCCTGCCAACCAAGCGGAGGTTCTCAACTACGGTGGCATCATTGGATACTCTATTTTCGTTCGAATCGACGTGATTTCAGAGATTCTTTTCCATTGGGAATTCGTNAAATCACTCCCTCAATTTTTGTCGCTTTACCTGACANTGAACATCGCCATTGTTGGGCTGGCGTTCATTTTTGAACTGACTCGAAACCTGATTCTCGGGGGGCAAACGTTCGGTGGCATGTTCGGAGTGACGCTNGACACNCCNCGTGAAATNCGCGCTGANAAATCCGCTCAAGCGAGGCAACTAACGTTTGCGTTTGCAGGTTTTTCAGGCTACACTGTGCTCCTCTTGATCCTGGTTTGCTACAAGGAATTTGGCTCGTTGATGCCACTCACGGCCACCTTGGAAGCAAACGGGTTTGACGAAGGCATGCGCTTGCTGACGGTCTGGCTCTTCATCGCCGTCGGTCAATTCATTTTCTTGATGACCTGGTTGGTTTCGATCAGTCGGTTCCAACATTTACTCAATCTCAGATTTGACCTCAATCCCGACGAACGACGGGAGGGTGCTGTGCGTCTTCAGGGAGGGGATAAACTGCAAAACCTCGTCGAAAACGCTGCATACAACGAAGACATCGACATGCTCATTCGCATTCAAACCCACGACTTCCCCGGCGATCAAGCGCTCATACGGCAGGAGCAATCTCGCGCAGCAATGTGGGAAAAAGCCCTCCGAGGTTTGTGGCCGGAGGCCATCGAGGCGAGCCGGAAGTTACTGGCGCAAACCGGTGGTGATAACGACGAAGCTCGCATGCTCATCGCCACCGGCTACATGGCATTGCGCAGGCTGGACGCCGCACGTGAAGCCCTGCACGGATTGCAGCAACCCGAGGGGTACGACGAGCCGGAGATTCTGTCGTTCATCTGCGAATGGCTCGATCCGTGGAACGGAACGGTGACGGACGACGACCTTTGGGACTGGGAAAACAATTCCACGATCGACTATCTGCAAATCCTTCAGAGCATGATGAAAACGTGGAAGCCGCAACCAAACGACACGATGCTGCACAGCGATAAATTGTCGCAGACGGGTCAACTCAGCATGATTGCACTGCTTCGAGCACAGCGCCGCTACGACGAGGCGCTGGACCTCGCACAAGCGCTCGTCCGGACGGACCCCATCGGCGTGAGGCCGCGCATAGCAACATCGCTCTGCCTGATGGACACCGGTCAATGGCACGACGCAAAATCCGTGTTGGACGAACTCATCAAGAGCGACAGCAAGGACCCCCGAGTTCAAGCGCTTGCCGTGATTTTTGGGTACGGCACCAAAGGCAGGGAACACATGGAGGTCTCGCTTCTCCTCGACGATGCAAAAGAGACAAAAAAATGGATGGATGCAGCACCCGTCAACGCGTACGCAGCGGTTTTGCAGAAAGGTGGCTTGGACGAAGCGATGAACGCGAACGTTCTCATCGCTGCGCATGAAGCCACTCGACGAGGTGTAGCTCCTCGATATGCCCCGGGAATTCTCTCGACGGTTTTCCAGTACCTCGTCTTGCTACCGATGTGGTTCGTTGGCGGCATTCTTGTCTACCAGGAGGTTGGACAAACCGAAGGTCTCTCCTTGCTGGGAGGGCTGTTGGTTATGCATTTCTCCTACCGGCGACTCCGACGCCAACAGGAGCATCAAATCCGGCACCGCGACCAGCGTGGTATGATCAAATACGCGCGCCGCCTGAAGCGATACAAGGCGGTACCCAACGCCAACAACATCCCCATCGGCAACCACTTGATTCTGAGTGGAATCCTCGTCACGGTCAACGGTGTCGTGTTGGACATCGGTTACCCGGCGTGGTTGTTTGAACGCCTTCCCAAAGAGCAGGAAAAGAAGGTTCGAGCCCGACTCCGCAAGCGCAGCCTTCGGTTGGAAAAGGGCAAGACACCTCGGGTTTCACCTCTCGGCAAGGCGTGGTGGTTGAAGCGACCCAAGGAACACGCTGAGAGCGGTCCTTACCTCGAACGAATCATCGGCCCGGTTGCCTATCGTGGACGTACCAATTACCTGCGCAAAAAGGACGTTCGCGCCCTTAACGACGCCGCTGCCGGCAAAGAAACACCGCTCCAGAAGCGTTTCATACCCAGAAACACCATTCGGAGCGAACGCTCCTGAGCGCCACGGCGTTCCAAGCGCTAACGAGGGTTCAAGGACTGTCCCCGCCAAGGCGACAGCATGACCTCTCCACCCGGTGCATGGGCGCCCCAATCCGACCACCTCGGCTACGCCGCAATTGTTCAAAATGCAGTGAAGTCCAGTGATTCGCTTTATCGAAACGGTCTGGGCATGATCGCCTCAGAAAACATCGTCTCGCCCGCCGTGCGCGACATCGTAGGCAGCGACCTTCACGGGCGGTACGCCGAGGGTCTCCCGGGAAAGCGGTACTACCAAGGGTGCGAGGATTTTGACACCATCGAGGCGTTGGGGATTGAACTCGCTCAGAAGGTGTTTGGTGCCCCCTTTGCCAACATCCAATCCATTTCCGGAACGGTGTCGAACATTGGTGCTCTCAAGGCGTTGGCCAAGCCGGGCGACGCCATCACGGCCGTTTCAACCGCTGATGGAGGGCACATTTCGCACGCACGGATGGGCGCTGTTGGGTTGAGGGACCTGAACCTGACCACGTACCCGTGGGACGAGGAGCGGATGGAACCCGACGTTGAAGCGGCCTGCAAGACGATTCGCGAGGTTCAGCCAACGGTTGCCCTGTTTGGTCAGTCGGTTTTTCTGTTTCCGACACCCCTTGAGGAGATGGCCAACGCCGCCAAGGAAGTGGGCGCTTCGGTGATGTACGACGGAGCTCACGTGCTCGGACTGATCGCTGGAGGTCAGTTCCAAGACCCGCTGCGTGAAGGCGCAGATTTGATGACAGGTTCCAGCCACAAAACTTTCCCCGGACCGCAGGGTGGATTTTTGTTGTCGTCCTCCGAGGATGAAACCTTTCACCGAAGGCTCAACAACGCCATGTTCCCGGGCGTTTGTTCCTCCTACCACCTGCACCACGTTGCAGGGAAGGTCATGGCGCTGGCGGAATTCATGGAATACGGTGAAGCCTACGCAACGGACATCGTATCGAACGCTCGTGCCTTTGCGGGGGCCCTGGCTGCCGAAGGGTTTGACGTCCTCGCTGAAAGTCGAGGCTACACGGCATCCCACCAGGTCTTGACCCGTCATGGCGAGTTGGACTCGGGCGCTGGTGCGAAGGCGGCTCAACGCTTGGAGGAAGCGGGCATCATCACCAACATGAACATGCTACCCGGCGACACCAAAGCAATGACGCCCTCAGGCCTTCGACTCGGTGTTCAGGAATTGACTCGTGTTGGTTTTTCAAACGATGATATGGAAGAGGTGGCCTCCTTCTATGCTCGGGTTTTGCTTCACGGGGAGGACCCCGCTGCTGTTCGAGCGGACGTCCATGCTTTGAAGCAGCAACGGCAGACCATTCGCTACTGTTTCAACGAGGACGAGCGGTCCGGCTACCCCGAGTGAGAGGGTGATGCAATGGGTGGAGAACCCAACGGTCTGCATCATCTCTTTTCCTTTGGTAGCAACGGATACCACAGCGACGATCTCGGTCATGGATGCGTGTTGATGGGGACGGTGGAGTTCCAGCACTTTTGGAACGCCTTGGACGCTTGCTTTGAGTCACCGCTCGGTCGAAAATTGATTTACGCCGCCACCGATGCAGAGGAACTCATCATCACAAAAGCCGATCGCTTCGCTTACGGTCGTTGGTTCGGTCGCCGTCGGGCCGAGGTTGCTCTCCAGCATCGGTCGGTCATCATGGGCTGGGGGCGGATTCAGACCGATGCCATATCGCACCCAGCTCACGACGCCCTTTCCGTGGGATTTAGCCTGGCTCACAAGGAGCACCTCGTGGGGCGTCGACTCAACGTTGATTGGCACCAGCACTCCGCCGATGCCATCACCACGACGTTCAAACCAAAAGACGGTGAAATGACCGCTCCGCTTCCTCCCAGGTCGCCCTCGTGGTCGGGACGCAGAGGGACGCCGTCCGGCACGAATTCACCGGAACCTGAACTTGATGTCCGTGAATCAGGGTTTTTTCTCGGAGAGGCCAGATCGATGTTCCTGCCCGTTGACGTGTTTCATCACCTGTTCGCTGTGCTTGCGGGCCGACCGACCGTTGCGGCGTCAACCTCCGGAGATGTTCATGTGGTTGAGAGCGTCGACGAACCGGCCGTTCTGAAGGCCATCATCCACGCCGCGTGCGCGGCTTTTGAGCGCACCAATCGTCCGATCTATGTCCAGTCTGCCTCCGACTGGGACGGTCATTTTACGGTCCATTTCACCGAGCGTGGATGGGGACGTGTCGAGGTTGAGCAGAGCGTTCTGGACGGCGAACAAGCCACCCTTTTTTACGTTGAATCACCGGTGGTGCCTTTTGTTTTGGGCTCGCTTGTCGGCATGTGGAAACGGGCCCACGGCAAGCGGGTGGAATCAACGGTCGAACCTTACAAAAATGGGTGGAGAATCGCCCTGAGCGAACCCACGGTTGACTACTGAGTAAAACGATGCAGTGATGGCTGAGCGGGTGCTTTTTGATTGCCCATCTTTGGTCAAGGTTCATAACCGAATCAACGCCTCGTTAACTTTGCACTGCGGTGCGGGGTGTTACCTTTGAGTCTCAACCACAACCAAATGGCCTATGTAGCGATCGTCTCAACCCTCATTTTTGGGTCGCTTTTTGTGGGCGTTTCAGGGTTTTTCCAAACCAGTGAAGAAATCGGGGGATTTGAGAGCGCTGTTGAGGAGGACATCCGCGGCGACGCCGAACTCATGTCGCAGGCCGTTGACAGCGATGAAGACGGTCTTTCGGACAAATTGGAAGAAACCCAGTACGGTACCGACCCTGAGAAGTGGGACACGGACAACGACGGGATGAGTGACGGGTGGGAGGTGCAGCACGGACTCAATCCGCTTGACAACGGTGAATCCGATGACATTGAGGTCGATGCGACCCAAAACGATCCCCCCGGTGAGGCTCAAATTGAAAACGAAACCGAATCGTGGCCGGACCCCAACCAGGGCCCCAACGGAGACCCTGACCGAGACGGTTTGACCAACCAAGCCGAACAGGAACTTGGTACCGATCCGCAACGCGCAGATTCCGACAACGACGGGCTCAACGACCGATGGGAGTCCCTCTACACCACCACCGTTCAAACGCCCGGCGGTGATGTTGTTTTGTTCAACCCGCTTGACGGCAACTGGGATTGTCTTCTTCTCGATCAAGCGATGACCGACGCCCTCGAGACCCGCTTCAACGGCGAAGACGGCATGGCAGAGTGGGACGACCTTGCATCAAACGGACGCCACTCCTGCGACATGGTCCTGGACACCGATGACGACGGCTTGGCCAATTTTGAGGAGGAGGAATTCGGAACCAATCCGACGGCGCGAGACTCCGACATGGACCTGATCGACGACATCGTCGAAGTGGCCAACCAATCCATTGCGTTGTTCACCGGTCTGGGAGAACAGTGCAACGAACCGTTGTTGCAAGCGTTGCCNCACACGGGTCCTTTCTCNGGCGTTGACCGCAGTTGGTTCTTGATGGACATGGACGGCGACGGNTTGCTCAACGGGCCATCNGACTGGGACACCGACGGNGACGGCATGCCCGACGGTTTTGAATTCTGCTATTCCGATGCAACCATGGCACCCAACGCAGCCTACGTTCTCAATCCATCCAATGCCTCGGACGGCTACGGGGACTGGGACGANGACGGCATGAACAACCTCGAGGAATACCAAGTGGCCCAAATCTTCGGCGAGGGCAACTTCACGTCGCCCTGGCTTGNAGACACCGACCAGGACGAAATGCCCGACCAGTGGGAGGCGTCCAACGGCCTCCACCCACGGTCGGCTCTCAACCGAGACCAGGACCCTGACATGGACGGCTACGACCTNGACGCAGACGGNGATGTNATGTACGGTGATTTGGAAAACACGGCCATCGTCCACACCGTNGACGTCGCCTTGGGTCAGCAGGTCTCTGTNAACCAACAGGTCGCTTCTGCCCGAATCACACTTGCNGGTGGTAATCAGCAAATCATCCCCATGCGAGCCCCCGTGGACGGCTACGTCTACGANCTCAACGTNGTGCTCGGCCAAAGCATCGAGTCTCGTTTGTTCAGTTGGATGAACATCGTTGAGGAAGAAGAGCGCTTCACCAACGTCATGGAATACAAAGCCAANGACCGAGANCAGGACGGTATNCTTGACGGCCGCAGCACAAATCCGCTCAACGCCGACACCGACTCCGACGGCCTGATCGACGGCATCGAAGTCATGGGCTGGGAAATTCTTGTTGTCAATCGTGGTGTTCAGCCCACCTGGGTCACCTCTGACCCGGGCCTGTACGACACCGATGCTGACGGTCTTTCGGACTATGCAGAGTTCTCCTCCACGTGCAACCTTGGCGGCTCCAACGCCTCAAATCCNGACACGGACTCGGACGGACTCACCGACCTTGAAGAAGCAGGTGACAACTTCATGTGGGAAGGTGAAGCCTATTCCACGAGCCCGTGCATGTTTGACACCGACAACGACGGCCTTGAGGACGGCGAGGAAGTGATCGCCGGAGCGGACAATTTCCTGACGCACGCCAACAANTCCGACACCGACGCTGACGGCCTCATCGACGGACAGGAGGTTCTCTTCGTCCCCCGTCCCTTCCANAACCCAACCAACCCGCTCCTCAACGACACCGATGGAGACGGCATGCTCGACGGATGGGAGATGCAGGTGAAATCNGCAGAGGACAACACAAATTCGCACAGTCTCTGGGTGGCGACCTCACCCTGGGANCGACCGGGTTGTGAATCCACCCAAACCAGCTCGTGNACGATGCAGCCGGGCGGNTACGTCTGGCAAAACTGGCTTGGNGGTTTCGCTCTTGAACCCAAGTTCCAGGTTTCGGAAATGAACCTCACCGGTTTCCANATGCCATCCAACTCGCTGTGCGATGGATGCAACGGNCGATGGGCCCTTGACCCCTCGCTCAGTTCCTTGAAGGACGACACCTTCGACGTCGACAACGACACCCTCGCCAACGGNTTGGAGGCNCCGGACCGCTGGGACACCAACCCCGTTGACGATGACACCGACGGCGACATGCTACCAGACGGTTGGGAGGTTTACTACTCCCAACAGGCGTTTGAGCTCGGACTCGCCGACAACGAAACGGTGGGTGTCTACGGTGCTCGTGGTGTGATGGATCCCTCAATGCCTGACAGCGATCTCGACGGGATTGATGACGGGTTCGAAGACCCGGACAACGACGGTTTGAATCGAACCGGACTGATCAAGCGCTACTGTCCAGGTTTCAACGACACAACCAATTCAGAATGCAACATCGACCCGACCACGCCTGACGGTCAGCGATTTTACGACAATCTTGAGAACTACACCAATTTCGAGGAGATGCAGAACGGAACCAACCCCATCACAAACGACACCGACGGTGATGATTGGAACGACGGCCCAGAAGTGTACTACCAGGACCACGACGACGATGGAATGGCGACGGGGTGGGAATATCACTTCCAATTTGATCCGTTTGACGGTGCAGACCGGATGGTGGACACCGACGGTGATGGCCACGTCAACTTCTGTGAGTACAAGTGGGACACCAACCCGAGAAATCCAGTCTCGTACCCCGGTCAAGGTGAATTGTGCGATCCGTTCAGCGACTGATCATCCAAGGTGATGCGTGTTGCCATCGACCGGTGGGTATCGNCCGGCNGCACTTCTTCTCACACTNAGCGTGCTGATTTGCACGGTCTCNACGACCGTGGCTCAACACGANTTGGGCGANGATGAATCCAANNCGNTTCGCTTTCACGANGACCACGGTGCTCACATGGTTGATGCGTTGAACCTNACNGGCACGTCCTNCATACCGTTGCGAAACGCGAGTTGGTCGCTGNTCAATCTCACAGATNNATCGCCAACGGANCTCATGTCGGGGCAACACCTTACCTCGGTGCAACCCGTTGCTGATGGCGAATTTCAGTGGAGCCTTGAGGTCGAAGCCACAGGTCTCCAGTGCACGTGCATGGTCGAAATTCTGGTCGATGAACCGGACGGCCCCCAACAATCATGGCGTCGTGTGGTTTACTTCGGAACGGACGGCCATCGCCCCGTGTTGTTGAGCGAGCCTGCGATTGCATCGGTGCAATCACCGGACGCCCCCGAGGACATCGTAGAACACAGCACGCTGTTGACAACGTCCACCATCGTGCATCAGAGGGTCGTGCTACCACCGGCCAGTTCATCCATCATCAGTGTCGCAGGCTCGATGTGCGAAGCGCCCAACGGTGTTTGTCTCGACGAGCCAAAACCCATCCAACTTCCCTTTTCATCCACGCCGTCGGGCCTCAACATTTCGTTGCAACCCGACGTTCTTGGCGTGGCTCAGGGCGTATGGAAACTTGAGATCCTGGCAACGGACGATCTCTTGAGATCAACGATGGCGGCTTCCGTGACCGTTCTTCACGACACCGAAGCACCGGACGTCGCCCTTTCGATGAACGCCGTTGTCAACGAACGTGAAGCCTTCCACGTTCACGCGGTGGTTGATGATGGATACATCGGTTCGCGTGCCAACCTCACGTGGGCCATTGTTGATGAAAACGGCATACGTCGCGGACCCGCAGACGGAGAGCGACTCGCAGAGGATCATCTCGTGCTGAATCTTTCCGAGCAAGGGACCTACACGGTATTGGTATCGGCGCGAGACTTGGCCGGACACATCACCGAAAACACCTCCTCCATCACCGTACTGAACCTTCGTCCGACCGCAAAGATCAGCGTTGACGGCCTGATCGTCTCCAACGGATCAACGCTGACGCTTCCACACGGAGAAGCGTGGTTCATCAACGCAAGCGACAGCACGGACAACGAACCCGTCGATTACCTGTGGGTGGTCGACGAAGACCGCTCGCTGCGCGGTCGCTCCGTCCTCACGGCGGATGAGTTGGACGGCCCTGGTGTGTACACCGTNGAACTCATCGTGTTTGACGACGACGGCTCCACCCATTCCAGCGTGATTCAGGTGCGCATTGAAGGGCAGCAGGTCACCGACACCGCACCNCTCTCTNCGGGCCATTTCGTACTGGTTGCTTTGGCGCTGTTGGGCATCATGGGNGCGCTTCGTTTCCGGAAACCTCCCTCAGCGGACNTGCCAAAGTGGACCGGCTCCGGCGAGGTGCAAAACCGCGNGGAACCAGTCGTTTCCGCCGAACAGGATGCAACGATTGAAGAAGACGAAGCGCGAGGGTGAATCATGTTTGCCGAGGCGCTCTCGAGGCTCCCACCTCAACCTGAGCCAACGTCGAAGGTTGAGTTTCAGGCGAGGCAGGACCGTCTCACCTCACAATTCCGCCATGACGACGTTTTGATNTTGTCTTCTCCTCCGCATGCCGTGCACTCCAACGATGTGGAGTATCCTTACCGCACTTCAAGCGACCTGATTTACCTCACCGGATGGACCGAGGCCGAGACGGTGTTTGTTCTGCGATGCAGCGAGGGCCAGTGGATTTCCTCTCTTTTTGTCCAACCAAAGGACACGCTCAAGGAAATTTGGGAAGGTCGCCGTCCGGGCGTCGAAGGAGCGTTGGCTTCCTTCGCCGTNAAGGAGGCGTTTGGGAACGACGAATTGGACGATCGATTGAACGAATGGCTCACCGATGCNCGCCGCGTGTTCCACCGGGGTGGAATCAACCAGAGCGTTGACNGNATCGTNGAGACCGCCGTGCGTCGAAGGGACCGNGCTCGCCAGCATTTTGGAACAGGACCTGTTGCCGTCGAAGACCCATCTGGNATGCTTGCAGAGCTTCGTCTGCGAAAGTCGTCCTCCGAAATTGAGCAGATGGTCTACGCCAGCAAAGTGGCCGCCATCGCTCACGAACTGGCGATGCGACACAGCCGCTCTGGCGTCACNGAATACCAACTGCAATCCNTCATCGAGGGATTCTTTTCCTANGCAGGAGCCTCGGGNTGGTCCTATCCATCCATCGTCGGATGCGGTGAGAACGCCACGATNCTTCACTACACGACCAACCGGGACGTCTGCGGCGACGACGAAGTGATCCTCATCGATGCGGGGGCTGAATTCCGGGGATACGCCAGCGACATCACCCGCTCATGGCCCATATCGGGCAGCTTTACCGACGCTCAACGGGAGATTTACGACATCGTCCTNGAAGCGCAGCTGGCCGCCATCGATGCGTGCCGGGTAGGAAACCTCTACACAGCACCGCACGATGCGGCGAGAAAGGTCCTCGCTGAGGGGTTGATTCGCCTGGGCGTCATCACGCAATCNGTGGAAGACGCAATGGACATGGACACGGGTGAACTGAAGCGATGGTACATGCACAACACCAGCCATTGGATTGGTCTCGACGTCCACGACGCCGGTGTTTACAAGCCAGGCGGAGCGCCACGANTGCTCGANCCGGGCATGTGCCTCACCGTCGAACCCGGGTTGTACTTCGGTGCATGGCGGCCTGACGTGGATTGCCCGGAACGCTACGCCAACATCGGTATACGAATNGAGGACGANGTG
Organism: Methanobacteriota archaeon; assembly: GCA_002694525.1. Classification (GTDB taxonomy): domain Archaea; phylum Thermoplasmatota; class Poseidoniia; order Poseidoniales; family Poseidoniaceae; genus Poseidonia. The sequence goes on along the minus strand of NZMN01000007.1, from coordinate 30,979 downwards.
CTCATCACCCAGGACGGACCGGTTGTCCTGACCGAGGACTGTCCAAAAACCGTTGAGGACATTGAACGCATCGTTGGCCACGACGCATCGTGAGGTGATGGTGTGAACTGGGAGACGATTNTGAAGCGCCAGTCCNACTGGTCGCGTACGTCTGCACCNAACCTGCGACTTACTCCNGAAGAGGCCGTCGTTCTGTACGAGCAGGCTCCGCTTCATGCGCTGATGCAAGCNGCGCACAAGCGNCGATTGGCGATGCATCCTGACGGCAAGGTGACCTACCTTGTGGACAGGAACATCAACTACACGAACGTCTGCACCATCAACTGTCAGTTCTGTTCCTTTTACAGACCACCCGGCCATGCCGAGACCTACACTCAAACCTACGAAGAAATCTCAGGGCGTGTTCGTGAATTGGAAGCCATTGGTGGCTCGAGAATTCTGATGCAGGGCGGTGTGAATCCATCGCTTCCCATGGACTGGTACACCGACCTNTTGAAGCACCTGCGTGAGCAACATCCGACCATCGATTTGGATTGTTTCAGCCCCATCGAGATCGAGGGCCTNGCTGACGTCTGCAACCTCAGCACGCTTGAAGTCCTCTCGCTGCTCAGCGAGGCAGGCATGCACGGGCTTCCCGGTGGTGGTGCTGAGATGCTGGTGGACGATGTTCGAAANGACATTTCCCCCAAGAAAGGCTCGCCTGCCAACTGGTTGCGAGTGATGAGCGAAGCACAATCCCTCGGAATGACGACCAGCGCAACCAACGTGTTCGGCTTTGGTGAAGGTGCTCACGAGCGCGTTGAACACATGCNAAAAATCAGAGCACTCCAAGAAACNTCGATGAAAACCCACGGNCACGGNTTCACCTCCTTCATTGCATGGCCCGTCCAACTTGAGGTCAATTCCTTCGGTCGACGAAACCGCGGCCAGAACAAGCATGAGCTCGGGGCGGGGCCATCCGAGTACCTTCGCCACGTGGCNGTNTCGCGACTGTTCCTCGACAACGTGGAGCACATTCAAGCATCGTGGCCCACGATGGGAATGGCCGTGGCACAGATGGCGCTGCTCGCCGGTGCCGACGACGCCGGCTCCACGATGATGGAGGAAAACGTTGTTTCGGCGTCNGGAACGAGCAAACTCGACGCCACCGAACATGAACTGCAATCCTCCATTGTGCGNGCAGGATTTAGCCCGCAGCGAAGGGACAGCGATTACAATCCTTTAGCCACCAAACGCTTGGTCGGCGACGTTTCTTCCCTNGCTTCTCCGCCGCCCGTCATCACGTCGTAGGGCCGTAGAAGACGATCCACACGACGGCTCGAATGTTGCGGCCGCCGTTTCCTACACCGTCGGACGGTACGTATTCACCGCCGTTGTAGTAGCCCCTGTAGACCATGTGATTGGTGTTGTTGGCGCTGTTGTCAACCCAATCGGTGATGTTGTACGTCCACTGCTTTACGTCTTGACCTGCGCACCACCCAGCCCGACCGAACGGCCAGGAACCAAACTGNTTCGCCACCACACCGTTTCGGACCTCNTTTTCACACCCCTCGCGGTCGTAGACGATGGGGTGCCATTCGTAGGCGGTGTGTGTGCCCATCGTGTAGTGGTGCTCGTGGTCGCAAAACTCAGCGCAATTGGCCGTGTCTTGGTTGAACCCATGACCCGTGATGGTCGCCACGATTTGGACGCTGGTGGCGTCGGTCGGAACGGTGAAGTTCAACTGGCGGACATGGCGGGATTCGTTGTTGTACGTACCGTCAAACTGCCCGCCGCTGAAGGCGTACGTTGCGTTGACGGCGCGCGTGCCGCTGCCCCAGTCGCTGAACAGGAAGGTCACGGTCAAATCGCCTTTGTTTGCTCCAGCGTACTTGAACCGCCGGTCTTCACCGTCCTCNAACATGAACAGGTAGGGCGAGATGTCGGTCAGCCACATGCCTTCACGCCCGTAGGTCGTGATCCATCGGACGGATTCGGTGTTGCACACCGATGTGTTGTCCCTGTTGCACAGGTAGAGGTAAGCCAGGTAGTCCCACTCGTGGCAGCCTCCGTAGGTTCCGTCCGAATTTTGGTATCGGTTTTTNCGCTCAAAGCANGCNTGCTCNTGGTAGACCTCGAGTGTGTCGTAGGAACTGAGGTCGTNGGGAAGGTCGAACGTTGCGTTGCTGAACGATGAGTACCCTCCGCCCCATCCNCCNGCNTGTCGCTGGAAATCCATGACCTGCACGGCGTGCACACCCGGATCGAGCGAACGCACTTTGGTTGGAAATTCAGCCACCCACTGATTTGGTTCGAAGGAAAGATGGAACGGATCGTTGGACTGGGTTGTCCACGCGTACAGTGAGCCGGTTTCACGAGCGAGCTGGAAACGGTCAATGCCCACAAAGAACGGATTGTTGAANGACGAGATCATCGACCCAATNCCGCCTCCNAGGTTGCTNGCNTCAACGTCAATGTAGTGGATTCTGTTGTTCCAATGCGCTTCCTCACTGTTGGTCAAACCCGCACGGACGGCGTTGCGCTGTTGAATCACGTCGTTGTGGTANCTGCTGTCAAACGAGCCGTAGAAGAGATGCGTGTTCGNNGGAAGATTTCGAATGAACTTGCCGGGGTTNTGGCCCCANGTCCCGGTGTTGCTGTTGCCGTTGCTGTCGGTGTACTTGAACATGAAAAAGTAGACGTCGTTGCCCGTCCACTCGCTTCGGAAATTAAAGGTCCCGTCCAGCGTTGGGAAGGTGAACTGAGGCACGACCTGCATGGGTCCGTTGAGCGTTGTNGCATCGGTCCAGGCGACGGGTTGCTGAACCACAGCGCACCCCGTNNCGTCAATGGTCCAGCGGNTTGGNGAGTTTGGACAAACATCAACGTTGGCAAACACACCGTCGCCGTCGATGTCTGCGCACCCCACATCGTTGACCACCAGTCCGACAGGCGTACCAGCGCATCGGTCGTCGAAGTCGTTGACGCCGTCCTGGTCCGTGTCCCTCTCGACCGCTGCGCAACCGACGTCATCGACGCCCGTCGCGTTCAGCGGTGTTTGAGGGCACTGATCGAGTGGATCGCCGGTGGCGTTGACATCGTTTACGCCGTCGTTGTCGTCGTCGTCGTCCTCTGTAGCATCGGCGCAGCCGTCGTTGTCCCAATCGCTTTCCTGATCCGAGACCCAATTCGCGGCACCTTTGGGACAGGCGTCGTTTGCATCNGCGTGATCGTCGTTGTCGTCGTTGTCGTCTTCATCAAGGTCGGAGCATCCATCGTTGTCCCANTCGCTGTAGCGGTTGGAGTACCAGCCCTTTCGCCCGATGGGGCAACCATCGTCCACATCGTCCACACCGTCGTTGTCGTCGTCGAGGTCTTCATTCGCATCATGACAGCCATCGTAGTCGTAATCGGCAGAGGGTGTGCTGACCCAGCCAAACGAGGCCGGGCACAAATCGTACATGTCAACGATGCTGTCGTTGTCATCATCGTCGTCCTCGTCGTTGTCTCGACATCCGTCCTGGTCAGCATCGGTGGCTGCGGTGGACTGCCATCCTTCGTCGGCACCGATGCCTGATGGACAGCGGTCGTGGACGTCTTGGATGCCGTCACCGTCNTGGTCATCACCGGCGCCCTCAATGACGACCTGAGTGGTTGTTGTATCGCTGGTGGGTGTGTATCGGCCACAATTCGCCACCGTCGTGATGGTGTGTGACTCGGTGGCTTCGGTGAAGTCAAACAACACCTTCCAGACCCCGTCCGCATCGGGAGCAATGGTCCCCTCGTTTCCGTTTGTGATGGTGTAGGCAACGTTGCAGGATGCGATGTCGGCGTGTTCAAGGNTCCCTTCAAACCAAATCAGATTTGGTTCATCGAGGAAAACGCGGTTCGGGACGGAGAGAATTGGCGGGTCCTCAGCGGGAGGGGTGACCATCAGGGACAAGACCAGCGGAGCGACGGGCGGTTCGAGTGCCGTGGTTCCTGNGTTGGTGATGACGATTGAAACGATGTGTTCACCCGTGATTTGTGGCGTGAATCCGAGTTGGTATCCGGCTTCGTTTTCAGACCAATCCAAGGCGTCGAGAGGTGAAAAATCGGCCTGCAACACCGTGTAGTCAACGGTGAAGGCGCCGGGGCCCTCCTGCTGGACACCGAGCATGAAGACCGCCTGTTCCCCCAGTTGAATTTCGCTCGGTGCGACAACCCACGTTGTTTTCAAACTGTACGCCTCTTGCGGCGTTTCCGTGATTTCCGTTGCGGGCTCGGTGGCGCCCAGACATCCGGCAAGGCACATCAGAAGCATCAACATGACGGCAGTGATGGATTTTCTATCCATGGTGTCTGCTNGTCATGCCTGTCTTTGAATGTGTTGTTCAGGTCATGTCCAACTCGCTTCGACCGTCGTGCATGGGGAGTTTGGTGAGCGCGACGCGTCCCGCACCGTGGGCAACCCTGAGGGGTTGAACCCAAAGAAGCGCCCCGCCACGGGANCGGTCAATTCGNAGAATGCATTCCCAGTGGACACGCAGCAAGTCGGTGTGAACCGAGCCNGGCCAGGTTGGATCGGGGGGCGTCAACTTCAGCGTCTCGTTTTCGACCCAGCGCACCGGTTCACCCTGAACCATGATTCGCATGGGGCGTAAATAGAGACCACCTTTCACCTCCTTGAGTTCCATTGGCGCATCTTCTCCGCCTGCCGTCCCGTCGTCCAGCCCCTCTTCCCAGTGGTGCGGCAGTGCGGTTGACAGACCGGGAGGGGGTTGTCGATTTTGATCTCGGCCAAGGGTTTCGAACAAGACTTCTCTGGACGGCGAAAGGACCCCGACGCGCAGAAAGGCGTCAACGTGGTTCCACGACGGGTCCCATTCGGGAAAGGTGACGTTGAGTTCGAGCACTTCGGCGGCAACGCTGCTTCGTTGGAACTCAATTGCAGGTGTTTTCAAATCGCGCTTGAGGAAGTTGTTTTGCCGACGTAATTCCATCAGATTGGCAACGACNCGTACGATGAGCGGTGCAAAGATCAGCGGCACAACGAACACGGCCAGCGCCGGGTAGTCCAGCAACCCCCACCGCACCGTTTCCAAACCGTAAACGGGCANATTCACGAGCATCAAGATCGGCGATATGAAGAGGTAAAACAGGCAGGCAAGCANAACGATGACAACACCGTTGATGAACTGTCGAAGGACGTGATGAATCGGGTTCGGAATGAGGTACCAGCCGCGTCGTTGACGATTGACCACCCGGACGTAGTCGTCGGTTTCTTGGAAGGNTTGTTCGTGTTCGTGATCGAACGCNTCTCCGTCAAAAAGGTACGATCGTTCGATGATCCAATCCTTGTCTTCGCCCAAACGAAACGCTGGTGGGCGTGTAGCGAGTTCGTTTGCGGCTTCAGTTGCNGATTCGTAATGACCAATCACAAAGTTCCGTGAGGCAACAGGCAATGCGTTGGGTTCCCAACGNGCGGCTTCAAACGGTGGGTAGCGCACGTTGTGCTGTTCGATAAGAGGCTTCATTGCGCCACCTCACGACAGCAGGAGACGAACCCCGGCTTTCAGCGCTAACGGGCGAAACGCCGGTACTTGCTTGAGCAGGGCCATCCCGAGGGGAACGGGCTTCTCGATGTCGCCGATGGCGTTGATGAGGCTCAACGTGTCAGGATGGGCGAAGTTGATGAAGTGCTGNTCCAGTACGNTGTCGGTGCAGTCGCTNACGAGGAGGTTGCGCAGCGTCCTCGCGCGCTCCTGNTCCTTCTTCATGAGGTTCCAGGGCTGTTTCGTAAGCGCTTTCAGGTGTTTTTCACTCAGCGTGTTGGCCTGTACGAGGCGTGAAAGCCCTTCGTGGATGCATTGAATCTGGTGAAACCCTGGGCCGATGCCCCCACCGGTGGTTGGCTTNGCCATTCCAGCTGCATCGCCAAGCAGCATGACTCGATCTTTGACGGGGTGCTTGACCATGCCCGAGGGGACGGGTCCACAGTAGCGTGCGATTTCCGACGTGTTGGCAAATCGATCGTGCCACAGGGGGTGGTCCATCAGGTCCTGATANCACGACTCGATGCTGCGTCCGTTCAACCGGTCGGCCGTCGACCAGAGTCCAATCCTGTGCGTTCCAAAGCCCGATGGAATCACCCACGCNAAAAAGCCCGGAGCGATGGCGCTGCCGCTGTACATTTCCAACCAGCGATCTCTGCCTTCGTACCCNACGACTTCGGTTTGAAATCCAATCATGAGTTCCTTGGGCCGACCCATTCGGAAGGTTCTGCGCGTCCAACTGTGAGCTCCGTCCGCACCGATNAGNAGTTTGCACGATACGTTGAGGGTTTCTTCACCCCGTCGCACGGTGAGATCAACACCATCATCGGTTCGATTCGCCTCCAGGGGNACGGTGTCGAGCCAAAGTTCTGCGCCTGCTTCCATTCCCATTTGGACGACGTACTGGTCAAATCGTTTCCTGCAAACCACGTAGGTGCGAAGGGTTCCTTCCGTTCCTACGGGCACCAAGGTTCCACTTGGTCCATGGATCAAGGCACCGTCCACTTCTTCCAGCACCGTGTGATGACCTCCAACGACGTCCATTGCGGATGGAGTGACCAGGCCAGCGCACTGGAAGGGACGACCGATTTCCTCATGTTCCTCAAGCATCAACACCCTGAGTCCGTCTTGGCTGAGAAGCGTCGCTGCACGTCCGCCAACTGGACCGGCGCCGACGATGACAACGTCGTAGTCCCATCGACCCATGTTTTTGCCTGTGGAAGGCATGGTTTCAACCTTCCTTTGCGGCAACGGTGCCTCAGGAGCGTTTTGCGAACTTGTAACCGACGGACTGATTCTTCTTCAGGTACAGCGAGGCGCTGAACGGATTGCTCGTCTTTTTGGAGATGAAGTCATCAAACGGTCCAACAGACCCCGTNTCNATCAGNGTCTTTGCCTCTTCTCGCGTCAGGTCCCGTTTTGAGATGCATCGCTCAATGTGAATCTTGCAGTCGGTCGAGCTGTCTTCCACGGTGTAGTGGGTCGCTGTCTCCACGATGTTCGCCTTTGTTTTTGGACACACCGCAACCACACCCGGCACCACGGTGAATTTCTTTGCGTCGGCTGCAGCGGCTCTCGGCGGGAAATCGTACTTGACCCTGTTTTTCTCNAGTTTGAGGAACGCGTTGAAGGGCTTGTTTCTCCGCGAGGTAAAATCTTCGAGGAGCGTGGACTTTCCTTCGGTGAAAATTGGCNTGGCTTCTTCGGGTGTGATGGTACGTTTGCACATCACGTTCTGCATGCCACGGAACGTGCATTCAGCATTGTCGCACAAGTAGGCGGTGGTCGTGATCCGAATGGAACCGGTGTCGCATACCGGACAAGGACAGAGCACCTCATCGTCCTCGCTTGCCTCACCTGCCCCCGATCCTTTGCTGACGACTTTACCGTCTTTGGAAAGTTCAACAGAGGTCTCGTATCCCTCGCCAGCTTGAGAGAAGAAACCGTGCAGGTTGTCGACCGAACGGTTTGCGATGAGTCGAGTGGCGGTGGTTCGGTCGAACCATCGGCCGGACGTGTCTTTCCAGAACACAAATGAGCAGCCTTTGTCGCGCCCCTTGTTGTGTTCGCACTGATAGGCNAGCGTGTTNTCGAACACGGAACCTTGGCACGACGGGCANGTACCGACGCTTGGTTCATCGTCGTACAGCGTGTTGCGGTCGTGGTCTCGTATTCGCTCGACCATCGTCTGGGTTTGTTCAATGATTTTTGCCATGTAGGTTTCCATGGGGGCATCGCCGCGTTGCACGGCGAGCAGTGAAGCCTCCATGTCGCCGGTGAGTTCTGGAGACGTTATCCATTCAACCGGGATTCTGCGTAGGACATCGATCATCCGAATGCCGTGAGGTGATGCGCTGATGGTTCCCGNGCGCGATCGTCGAATGTAATTGCGATTCAACAATTTTTCAATCGTGTCGGCCCGAGTAGCGGGCGTTCCCAGCCCCTTTTCTTTCATGGCGTCAGCAAGATCATCGTCTTCGATGTGTTTCCCAGCGTGTTCCATNAGCTGCAGGAGGCTTGCTTCTTTGAGACGGTTTTTTGGTTTGCTCAGTTCNTCAGAGAACTCGTGTGCGGTGAGGGAAGCGTCGCANGGGTTGCTTGGNAACGCACCCCATCCCTCCGGGATTTTGTCTTTTTTTGGCACGACGGCACGCCANCCTTGAACCGAAAGGGCTTCCACATCNTTGACGAAGGTATGCCCTGATTTGCTTGCGGTTCGTTTGGTNACGGTCCATTCTGAGGGNGGATGCCACGAGGCGAGAAAGTTNCGTGCGATCAGGTCGAACAATTTGGCATGATCTCCGCTCAAATTGGCCGGAGGCGTCTGTCCCGTCGGCACAATGGCGTAGTGGTCGGACACTTTTGCGTTGTTAAAATTCCTTTTTGCGTTGGACAAGCCGTCGTTTTGCAGGCGACGGACGTGCGNCGTGTAATCGCCGATGGCGCTCAATTTTTCGATCGTGTTCGCAACCGTCTCGTGCATGTCTTCGGGGAGATGTTTTGAGTCCGTTCGCGGGTAGGTGGTGAGCTTGAACCGGTCGTAGAGGTCTTGCGCCACACCAAGCGTCCGCTTGGCGGACCATGAAAACAAACTGTTGGCGCGCCTCTGGAGCGTCGTCAGGTCAAAATTGAGCGGAGGCTGCTCTTTCTTTGTACGGCTGGTTTCCTCTGCGGTGAAGGGGCCGTCTTCGCTCAGCACCGACTCAATGGCCTCCTTTTCGGTCGGGTCCATGATTCGATGTGNTTTGTATTCGGGGCGCTCCGGGTCGTCTTTGTGGCCGTTGCGCTGCCAACGACCTGTCCAACGTGCATCACCTGCAGAGAACGTGGCGTTGAGCTGCCAGTAGGGCACGGGTACATGGGACAAGACCTCGAGTTCGTGGTCGACCACAAGCGCCANGGTGGCCGTCTGTACGCGGCCAAGTGAGTTTGCCGAGCGGTCGCGGTTTTGCGGCAGACGTGTGGCGATTCTTGACCCGTTCATTCCAATGATCCAGTCGGCTNGTGAACGAGAGTAGGCCGCGTCACTCAAGGCCTGGTAGTTCTCGCCACTTTTTCGNGTTTCAAAGGCCGACAGCATGGCGTCGTAGGTCATGGACTGCATCCACATCCGAGTCGTTGGTGTTTTCACCTTGGAGTGTTCAAGAATTGTGCGAAAGATGAGTTCACCCTCACGAGCCGCATCGCACGCATTCACGATTTCNGTCACGGATTTGTCCTTGATGAGTTTCAAAATGGCGGAGAGTTGTTTTTTCCCACGACCNCCCTTGGGTTTGTATTGAAACGCTTCTGGAATGAACGGCAGACGGTCGACCGTACCCCGCCAATTTTTGAAGGCNTCATCGTAGTCGTCCATGTACTTGAGTTCAAGCAAGTGTCCGATGGCCCAGGTGATGATGATGTCCTCACTGTGCCAGTGCGTGTCGGTTTTTTTGCCCACACCCAACACGTTGGCGAGGTCCTCCGCCACGCTGGGTTTCTCAGCGATGATGACGATGGACATGGTGATGAAGCGCACCGACGACCATACTTGAACCCTCCTTTGGCTTCGTGATGGTCGCTCCCGTACGCATGAAATGTGACATTTCATGNGGTTCCGGTCGACGAGGATTTCATTCTTTGGCGACTCTCGTGTTCATCCCATTCGCCTTCAGAATGCGGCCCACCGCATCCAAGGCAACCCGGGTAACCAGCGTCCAACAAGTCGGTGGCAACTTCGAACAGTGCGGTCCAACCGTCCACGACCCCCATCGGGAGCCACACAACGCTTGATGCAGGCTCGTCCTGAGAACACTGGGCCATCAAAACGTTGTTGTCGGGGTTGGTGAACTGAATCGCTTCCCCGTCACCGATTCCAAAGGTGGGGAACTCGGTTCGCGCTGGCTGAACATCGCTCAGTTTGAGGGTCAACGGTTGGAGTTCCTGTTCAAGCCACGAAGGGCCAACCACTCGCAAGGATTGTGTGCGCAACAGTGTCCTCGCAAGTTCNCGCACCGCTGGCCACCGGGGGTCGGATACNCGCATCATTTCGCCCAGCCGTAGGCAAGTCTTGAAGGATGTCGTTTGAGAGGNNNCNTCATGGGCGTAGGCTATCGATGGTTCGGACGCCCTCTTCTGCGGTTNCAAGANTCGGAAAAAGCNCACGGNCGCTCAATCGNNATGCTTCGNGCAATGTCNGGAAACCCNCTNACNCGNANCNTNCTGNNNTNGATGTACAAACCTCGTGCATCGTTGCCGATNGANNTGTTCGGCCACACCTANGTCCACCCGTTTGGACTTGCAGCAGGCATGGACAAGAACGCCAAGGCCCTGCGNGGCTGGGAAGCCACCGGGCTGTCGTTCGTCGAGATCGGCGGCGTGACGATGCTCGAACAGGGCGGCAANCCCAAACCTCGAATGTTCCGCGCCCCANAGGCACAAGCGCTGGTCAACCGCATGGGNTTCAACAACGACGGGAGTGAAAAGATTCGGGACTCGTTAACTCAACACATCGCCAAGCACGGACGTCCGACCATTCCCATTTGGGTCAACCTCGGGAAATCAAAAATCACGCCGCTCGAGGATGCACCCAACGATTACGCAACGACCTTCCAGCGATTGTGGGTTCACGGCGACGTGTTTGTCGTCAACGTGTCTTCTCCAAACACACCAAATCTACGNGAACTTCAGGGCGACGATGGNTTGNTGAGCATCCTCGCNAANTGCGATNANGTGAACGCTCGNATGGCGGCCGAGCAGCAGAGCAAGCGAAAACCCGTTCTTGTGAAGGTGGCACCCGACATGACCGATGAGCAACTCGTTCACATAGCNAAAACAGCCAAGTCGGCTGGCGCCGACGGCATTGTCGTCTCCAACACCACCGTCGAACGACCACCGAATCCGCATGCTNCGGATGNNGCGATTTTTGCTCAGCAAGGTGGNTTGAGCGGTCAACCNCTCAAGGAGCGGTCCACGGCCATGATCAGCACGGTCCGCTCAGCGGTCGGTGGTGAGTGGCCCATCATCGGTGTTGGTGGGATTTCAACCGCCGACGACGCNTGGGAAAAAATTGCTGCGGGTGCAACGCTGGTTCAAGCCTATTCTGCTTTTGTTTTTGAGGGTCCAGCGCTGACCAAAATCATCGTCAACGGACTCGCAAAACGNCTGAAGTCATCCCCGTANACACGCATCTCTGANGTCGTCGGGTCCGGATCGTGAAAGAGGATTGTTAAGGGTGCAGCGGGTGGGAAAACCATGTGGGCACGACGAACACGCGTTCTCGTTCTGGGCGCCGTGCTGACGCTGGGACTGCTCGCAACCGTGCTTCTCCAGTCCCCTGCACCCACACAAACCGTTGACGAACTGATGGCGTCCCCCGACCAGCACCTCGACCAAGAGGTCGCNCTGCGCGGGGAGGTGCGNGACGGAACCATCGACAACACGACCATGACGTTTGTTTTGGAAGGTGCCACNTCGAGCATCACCGTNCGATTNACCGANGCCATGGTNTCCAACGGGCTNGACGACAANCGNACCGTGTACGCTGAGGGAACNTTNCTCTACGAGAACGGCGTCTACGTTTTTGAAGCCGANGTCATCAAGACATCGTGCCCGTCAAAGTACGAAGAAGAGGCCGCAGCAGACGAATGAGNTCCTGCGCTGGCTTCATATAGGCCAACCAACGGCAAGAGGCTGGGATAGGTGGGGAGCTCGGCGTACCCTGAATCACAAATCGTCGTTATGGTGGACCGAACGCCTTGGGGCGGCGAAAGCGGTCAACAGGTTCCCGTAGGCAGACGTTGATGTCTCGCCCCCACATGACTCGGGTGTCATGAACCGTCTCCGGAAGGATACGGGGACTGAATAACCGGGGGACTAGGTCAGGCCGGGAACGGAGCAGCCCTACCTGGGGCCATGGGTGCTGTGGGGACCCGGGATGGAGGAAGCCTGCGGATTTGGCCTTGCGAAGCGCACGTCCACCCTTGGCTCTCCCACCTCATATGTCAAACACAACATCGGCGTACCAACCCGGTCCTGTGAATTCGGGAACCTCCGCCCAACGACTTGCGATGATCTCACCCTCTGCAACCTCNCGGACCACAAGGTCGTGGGTGGTCACCGCTTTGATTTCGATTTCTCGTTCCACGTCGCTGGCATCGATCCATGCGGCTTGGACCACCGCCGTCATTCCCTCGTCATCGTGTTCAATCTTGATGTGTCCGTCCACGTACCATTGGTTCTTGACCTCCGCACGGTACAGNACCTCATCCAGCCAAGCCAGNTAGAGGAAATGGACGTCGTTGGGCCGGTGCGTGGGGCGGACCCTCCACTCTCCCGTTCGGCGAACGTGGGCGTTGATGGTTCGTGCACTGGTTTCACTGATGAGGTAGGCCTGAACGCCNGTTGCTGCTTCACCCAGCAGCGATGCCAGACTGTTTGCAAANACACGCATTCCAACGTCGGCCGTCGTCGGCCACAGCCACGCACTCATGCCATCACCTCATCGCTTGGAGACCTGCAGGTTCCAAACATGCTCACCCACTCGGTGGATGAGGTCGTCTTTGCTCAAAACGAACGAGTCNGTCCGTTCCGCACCGAGGATGCACTCGCATGCAGCGTTGGCAAGGAGCGCCGTTGAATGGACGTCCAAATCACGNGAGAGTGAAAAGGCAATGGCCACAGCGGCAGCGTCGATCAGACCGATCATCTGCCTGATGTCGACCAGCCCGCACGGAGCATGAACGGTTTCTTCGTCCCTCGAATAGATGGTTACGCCTGCTTCACCGGAGAGAACCACCANATGGTTCCAATGGTACTGTGCNAGGAGTTTTTCGGCGGCCTCCGCCCCCGTCGAAGCCCCTAAGCGCCGTCGCATCAGCTCCAATCCTTGGGATTGAAACAGCGTCCAATCCACGCCTTCGGTCCGGTGAAGCCCNGTCAATTTCGGGTCAGCGATGACCGGTACTCCNGCTTTGGTTGCAGCCNCAAACAAACGCTCAGCGCCGCCGTCGGTGATGACGCCTTGTCCGTAATCTGAAGCGATCAGTGCCGAGGCGCCCTCAAGGTCGGCGATGGCCTGTTCGTAGAGGGCGTTGGACGCTTCATCAGGAACGGGGTCGTCTTCCTCGATGTCCCAGCGCAGCAGCAATTGCTCATCGCGAATCAGACTCTCCCTTGAAGCCAACAATCGGGTTTTCACGGTGGTCGTTCGATCTTCAACAATCGCAATTCCGTGNGTGGTGACCCCTTCACTCTCAAGCGACTCGATGATGCTTAACCCCGCATGNTCGTCGCCAACCACGCCAAAGAGATGACTGTCCANTCCCATCGAACGAAGACCGCGAGCGACGTGAGCTGCNGCACCGACGTCCTCCTCNCGAGANGTTTCTCGCAGGACAGGAACGGGAGCACGGGAATTGAGGTTGTTGGCGTAGCCGTGGATGTAGCAATCCATCATCACGTCTCCAATCAACACGATTTTTCCGCTTTCGNTTGANCGCAACTGTCGTTTTAANTCAGAGAGCGTATCGTGCAGCATGGCTTCTTCATCGGTCATTCCCATTGGCTCACCCCGGTTGTTGTTGGCTTAATTCGCTCATGATGCGNTCGTGCTCNGCATCGGAGATTTCTAACGTTGCTTTGAGGGTCATCAGAATGGCGTGTTCATCGGCCGTGATGACGTTGTCCTTCATCGCTGTTCGGACGGCTGCGGCGTACGTTCCATAATGTTCAGAAGAGGCAGGGGACGCCCGAGCCCGCTCAAGCAAGGCTCGGTGCGTGATTTGGTCGATACCGAAATGGATTCGAAACGTTTCGAGTAAATCGATTTCATCCTGAATGATTTCACCGTCGTCAAGGGCCTGGAGAATCATGTCGTAGTACACTTCCTCAGGAGGTGGTATCTTGAGGGATTGACGTGCTTCATTGGACAGACGACGAACCCGTTCAGGATGCATGCCGAGAAATTCAACCACTTCGTTGAGCAACGACTGTTCGTCTTTGGTTATTTTTCCATCCTCCCACGCTCGTGCAAACATCCGGCGTACCAGTTGTTCACCGTACTGTGCGTCAATGGAGGCCATGCCCTCGGGATTGGAGACGGGTGAAACCAGGGCTTCGTCGTGGTGGTTCATTCCGTCGTCAACGTGAGACAGCAGTTCGAGGATGGGCGTTTGCGTGGAATAGAGCGAGGACAAGAGCATCGATTCGCCGTTGCGGTGCACCTGTTCAGAAAGGACCCGATCTCGCAAGACCTCAGCTGCTTGTTGCCCGGTTTCCGTGAGCGTGTAGACGCGTTTGCGCTGTTTCCCACCGGGGATGTGGCGCTGAGCGACGGACACTTGCCCGTTTTTCTCCATCCGCTTGAGCGTTCTTGGGATGTGCTTTCGCTGTACATGAACCGCTGCAGAGATGCCTGCCTGCGTGAGTACGGCGGGCGCCTCCCATCCACCGCTGGGGAGTTGTTGGTGAATGAGATGNAGGAGGGTTCGNTCCTCGGTCGTGAGGGTTCCGAGATAGCCGTCGACCATNGGAGCCCCTCAATGGACCCTTGAACCGATAGCACATAGGACAATCGGTTTCAAGCGACGGTATCAAAAACACCGCACTCGTGGTTGAATCATGGGTGGACGAGAACGAACCTACCGTCCTCGTGCCCGCACGGTTCGCTCACTGGATGGAGCCCGCTCTCCCAACGCACCTCCGTCCCAGCCGCTCCCAGCACCTGAGGCCACGCAAAACGGNTGGTTTCTTCCCGACCCACTGTCGCAACGCCTCCANCAAAAAAGCGCACTCGGTCGCAGGACGGACGGCGGGATTTTGCTGACTGCGGAGGAAGTGATGTTTTGTCATTGGTACCGCCACGTCCCNCTCCCTTCAGGCACGCCGTGGTTTGATGAGCAACTCGCCGTTGANCCCAACCTGATTCAAAGGACCATTGCACTTGATGTNCTGCGCAACGGTGGCGANCGTGTCGTTCCCGTTGTTCATCTTGAGCAACGATTTGGAGCCCTTCCATCNNCGACGTGGGCGATTCGGTGGGAGCGACATGAATTGTGGACCTCGCACAATGGGTTCAGCCAGGTGCGCCTTCAGCGAACGCACGACCCGCTCGACTGGGGTGAATTGTCGTGCTGGGTTGAGGACGTTCACGCCCTCGGTCACGTGGCGGAACTGGTCGTCGTTGACGACGAATTTGACACCACCGTATACCATCTTTCGTTGGCCGAACCAAGCGGTGGCCACCCCACGCTCGCCTCCATATCCGATGCAAAACGTGACGCATTGGTGGCAGCATGCGNACGCGCTGTAAACGTCGACGGTGGGTTCTTCATCGGCCATCAGGACGAATGGCCGTTGCCCACGGTGGGTGTTCCGCATTTTTCAGGACGATTTTTGCGCCCAGAGGAACANCAATGGCTTCTGGGTCTTGAGGCGGCGGATGNGGGNTTGTACGCGTCGTTGATGGGNCGCGGGTTGCTGCTCCGACCTGGTTTCAAGTACGGATGTCGCTGGAGGGCTTACGAAGAGGACATCGAGGTCGCCCACGCACCGTGGTTGATACAACCCGAGAATGAAGCCCCGTCCACGTGGGAGGAGGTGTGCCTTGCCGTGCGCNTGGCCGAGGGCGTCAACAAACGTTGGTTGTGCGCCAGAAGCAACGTTCCCGGTCACTCATTCNTGAACATCAAACGGGTCGGNTGAACGTTCGTCATCGATCGGTCGGCCCCATGCATCGACGTCCACCGNTTTTNCAGCATCCACCGCNACTGGCATTTGCGCTGCACCCTCTTCGGATTTCGAGCGTGCAAAGACCGTCGTCAGAGCAGAAAGGGCGAGCACCGCCANCATTGCGCCAATCACACGNCCGGGCTCGGTCAGCGGCGTGTACCACGAGTCAACCGCCGAGGTTGCTTCCAATTCAACATCAACGGTCCACGATTGACCTTCACTCGTCGACACGACAAGTTCGCCGTGCACCAGCATGTTCTCGCTCAACAAACCGTTGGGCTCAACGGTGATGACGAACTCGCCCGTCTCCGAGAGAACGATGGACGTTGGCGCACTTGCAACCCGCTCGAGGGGTCCATCAAGGTGAGCGGAAAGACGTTGTTCGCCCTGCCCTAAGGACGGCATCGGGACGGTCAGCACGGTCGTTTCCTGCGGGTGAACGATCGCTTTGAACGGCGATGGGGTTGGAATTCGGTTCAGCACATGAACGGTGTGTTCCAAATGCACGGTGTCCTCGCCGCATGCGATGGTTCCAGCGACCCTCGCCACCGAATTGGGCGTGCCTTGCATGCTGAATTGAACCGTGTAGGTTCCGTTGCGCTCCACGAGGGCTACGCCACGACCGTCCGACGAGGTAAGGTCCGAACTGCACGCCTCGTTTGCGCCACCGATGGAGATTGGCACGGCGTCCGTGGGCAGAACCGTGGTACCATGGTCGGACAAATCAACGGTAAACGCGGGTGTACAATCGGGCGCAGAAAACGAAACGCTCAAGTTCTCTTCTCCCGAAACCGTCGCAGTCCACGGGACGAGAACGCCATCGTGGTTTCGGATTTCCACTCCTTGGGCGCCGAACGTCGTGTTGTTGAGAAACACATCGCTTGCTTCACCTTGATTGGAACCTCGGACAAGATCGTCACCCTCGTCCGCTTCGATGACTTTCAGCCAGGGAAGATTCGGGTTGGTGTTGACCTCGTTTCGTTCAAAATCTCCGACGCTGAGGTCCTGGTAGGTTACCAAAACACCGGTCCCGGGCAGGCGGCTGTCGAACCCAGAGTCGGAACGATGCTCNATGAACACNGACTCGTCGTCTGANAGTGGGANCTTGAGGACNCTTCCGCCTTGGGTGATGCCCTCCAACTCAACGGTTGGGCCAATGCACGGTCGTGCAGCGGTTTCGGGCCAANCNAGGTTCAGGGTTTCAACACGCTCGGGTCGAATCAATTCCATGTTGGCTGCCGTTGGCATTGCNGGCCACCGTCCTCCGCCGTTCCAGTTGCCGCTTGCCATGATGTCCCAATCTCCGGGACCCTTCCACGATTGTCCACCAATTTCGTCGTGAACTGGATAGAGGTCCACCGCNCCCATCTGGTGCAGCATCTCATGGACNATGGTGCCGACGCCGCTGGAACCGGTTTGCAGACTCGCCATGGTGTAGTGCTCGACGGCGAGGCCACCAGGCAACGACATCGGTTCCTCAAAGTGCGTAAAGTGGCTCCAAATTCGTTCCGTTGAGCTTGGATTTTCCTCTTGGCCTTTCGTGGTGTGGAGCACGAGGAATCGGTCCACGACGCCATCGTTGTTGAGGTCGTACACCTCCCAATCCACTTCGTCCCGTACGCCGCGAACCGCTTCTTCAGCGAGCGCAGCGGGCAGAAACGCACCGGTTGGTCCTGCATCCTTGCCCGACCCGTCCTGTCCGTACGATGCGAGGTTGTTTGACGCCCGGACGACGTTTGGATGAACCGTCAAGGTCAGCGTTGATGAATTCCCGGACACCTGTTCAACGTAGGGCACAACGGCTTGCTCGAGCAAGGTAACCGCTTCGGCCGGTCCCCATCCGTTGTTCGCNGTNTGGTCCTCNAAATCAACCACAACCACCATCCACCGTTCATCGTCTTGCAGCGGTACAAGTTCGGNTTCGTCCGAGTCGGGGTCGCTGATCTGTCCGACCAGCCACGCTTCGATGATGTCACCGTTGGCAAACGACCAAGCCGATGAAACGAGAAACACAATGGCCACCACGGCCGCCACCGCTCGCTTCATGAATCGGTCTCGACACATCTCCGTTTGAACCTTCGGCGTTCTTGATGCGCCAAGCGGTGTTCTGGTCGGTCCTCACGGTACGAGCACGTCGTCGCTGGGCCNATACGGTGTCCATGTACCTCGGTCGCCCTCAGCCGTGCGGTGAACACGTGAGGGTGAGAGGGCATGAACTTCAATGAGCTCACGGGTTTTTTCGTCTCGATAGCCGGTGGGAAAAAAGCTCTCGCAGTTGTGGAATGCAAATTCCACGTCAAGGTTCGGGCGGGGGTGNAGGACCCGATGATTCTGAAGGCTCATGAGGTTCAACCCGTGAAGCTGAACGTTNAGCGNNTCAAGATTATCAAGGAGNGACTTGGGGCANGCCTTGGTGTCGCACCCCGTGATCATCGCATCGGTTGGCTTGGTTTTCAGCACGTGTTCGAGCAGGTTCATTCTGCTCAACGGTTGGGTGCACAGTGAGGTNACCGATACGGTTGAACANCCNTCGACGGATGCATGNCCGTAATGTGTGTTCGCACCGTCGCACGCACAATCAACCAGCATGATGGTCCGCTGTCTGCCCTCTGCGTCCAGACGAACGCTGGCCTTTCCGTGCAGGGATGGTGTGGCGTTCAACCATCGCTGTCCGACGAGTTCGGATGANACCCAGTACGCNGCNAGAAGCGGCAGAAGCATTGANTCAGCGTGGTCTGGAATGGACAGCACCAGCAGCAAGCTNCCAACGCCGTACATCCGTAAGCGCCAGNTGTTTGATGTTGNTTGGTTCACCAGCCCCAGNCGCCCCATCACGCCAAGAGCCGTCCACGTTCCCGCAACGACCAGCATCGCCCACGCAATGAACGTCGCCAAGAGAAGCATGTCAATGGCGCTGTATTGAGCCGAAAGTCCGGCCTCGACATGNTGCTCAAACCCNAAGCGATAGAGTTCTGGTAGCCAAACCGTCATCATCAATGCGGTGAGGCCGAGCATGGCGATGCTCAGGACGATCATCCATCGTCGTAGAGCGGTGTATTCCGATGGCAGGAGTCCAGGTTTGGAGAAACTGAGCACGTGAAACATGGCCAGCGGCAGGCTGGAAAACGTCGCTAAAAGCAACGAGGTGAGCCACCGGACTGCACTCCATTGCGCTGGGTCGTAGACGTTCAAGCANTCATCTGCACACGGCTTGAGNAGATCCATCATGTNNTCCAGCACGTCGTTGACAACGAAGGACCACGCAACGGTCAGAACAGCGATGGAGGTGAACAGGACCGTGGTTCGCCACGTCAACTCGTCGAGATGCTCCTGGACTGGGCGACGCCGGTCGTGTTCCAGAAGAACGNTCATGCTGCCNCACTCATACGAGGTCGGTGTACTCTTTGGGAGCACGGGCTTGGACGATGGTTCGGTACACGCCGTAAACGGCCCANAGCGTGAGCATGCCCGTCACGAGGCCGTATCCCCAGGGGAAGTTGTTGTCGATGAGGTAGGCGAACAGCACGGCAAGGCCCGCTGCAAGCACCCCTCGGCGGAGGCCTTGNGGGACGGCCAAACTCTTGTCGAGGTGCGTGGGCCCGCCACCGAAGCGACGCTCGTAGAACTCGCCCTGAATNACGGCTGCCACGATGATCANCGACAGTGTGGTCCANTAGTAGAGGTTCCCGTTGCTGAAGAAGTCGTGTGCGATGCCCTCTTGGCGTTCGGCTTCTANGGCTTCGGGGTCTTCTTCAGCGACGAAGAGTGATTCGTAATCTCCGACGCTGATGGTTCTCAACGAGACGTCTTCGTCGGTGGCGATCTCGGTGGCGCCGGGTGCGCTGACGGTGAAGGCGAGGATGTTCCACTTGTCCTCCTCGTTGGGGACGCCGTCACCGTTGACTGCGTTCCCGACGAGTTGGAAGTTGGCNGGGCCTGCATCTTCTGCAGGTGCGGTCCACTGAATCGTCCAGTCGTTTCCTGGCTCGGATTGCGAAACGGCNCCGGGGGAGTCGGCGACCGTCTTGCTTCCTTCACCGGGCGTCAGGGTTCCAATCCCNCCGTCCCAGAACAGGTAGCCTCCGCCTGCGTTTGAGGCGTGNTGAAGACTGATGACGAATTCATAGGTCTCGCTGATGTTGTAGGCTCGTGGAACGCCGGAAACCGATACGACCACTTCGATGGACGGTGCGCCTCCGCCGTGGCAGGTGCAACCCTCCTCGATCAGGAGGCTTCCNGCGTTGTCCCANGGTGGCCCGTTGGGGTTCCCCAAAACAGGTCCAACCAGCATCAAAGAGAGAACAAACGTAAGCAAAATATTACGAACGTTGCGTCGCATTCCCTCACCNGTTTTTTTCTACTCGGCCTCGCTCTTTGAATCTTCCTTCAAAAGCCTCGACNGGAGCCCGGTTCANATCTCCTTGATGGCGTTGTTTAANCCGGTCATCATGGCCTTTCCGTCTCCAAAGAGCATCATGGTCTTGTCCATGTAAAACAGGTCGTTGTCAACACCGGCGTACCCAACGGAAAGGGAACGCTTGATGATCACCACGGTTCGAGCCTGATCCGCATCAATGATGGGCATTCCGGCCAGAGGTCCTTCGCCGCTNCGAGCGGCTGGGTTGCAGGTGTCGTTTGCGCCGATGACGACGGCGACGTCNCATTCTGGGAACTCCGGATTGATTTCATCCATCTCGATGAGTTGCTCGTAGGGCACGTTTGCCTCTGCGAGAAGCACGTTCATGTGCCCGGGCATTCGGCCGGCCACAGGGTGAATGGCGTACTTGACTTCGGTGCCGAATTTTTCTTCGAGGAGGTCTCCAAATTCCTTCACTTGGTGCTGACACTGCGAGACGGCCATG
Organism: Methanobacteriota archaeon; assembly: GCA_002694525.1. GTDB lineage: Archaea > Thermoplasmatota > Poseidoniia > Poseidoniales > Poseidoniaceae > Poseidonia. Next base: position 10,395 of record NZMN01000007.1, on the reverse strand, counting down.
CCGTACCCGGGGACGATGATGACCTTCTGAGCTCCATCGACCATCATGGCCACCTCGTCGGGGTCCGATCCGACTTTGGTTCGAGTCACCTTTTCTTTGGTGCTTCCACCAAAGGACTTGAACAACACATCCGGCAGCGTTCTGTTCATNGCCTTGCACATGATGAACGTAAGAATNAGTCCCGANGCGCCCACAAGCGAACCCGCAACNATCAACACGGGGTTGCTGATGATGAAGCCGGTGAAGGCTGCGGCGATGCCGGAAAGGGAGTTGAGCAACGACACAACCACCGGCATGTCGGCACCGCCGATGGGCAACACCAGGACGATGCCCAGCAAACACGAGATGCCGATGATGGCCCAAAGGTAGGTTGTGTTCGTCGGTTCGTTGATGGACATAACGATGAGTGCGAGCACCGTCACCGTCAACAGAACCTTGACGGGGTTAAGCCACGCAGGTCCCCACGTCGGTGTGCTGAACCACTTGCCAAACAGTTCAACACCGCCNTTGAGCTTGAACATGGCAAGCAGTGACCCGGTGAGGGTCATCCAGCCAACCAAGGCCGAGAGGCCCGCTGCGACAACGACCACCTGCAGGGTTAAGCCGGTGGGCAACGCGAGGTCCGGATTTTCGATGTACTTCCACGTCTCNGAAAGTGCTACGAGCGCCGANGCAGCACCCCCGAATCCGTTGAAGAGGGCCACCAGTTCAGGCATCCCGGTCATTTCCACACGCACGGCCATGATGGCTCCNATGATTGAACCAACGACCAAGCCAGCAACGATGAGTTCCCAGTTCATGCCACCCGACGAAAGTTGCATGTCGATCACGGTCGTGATAACGGCCACCAACATACCGAGAGCGCCGTACTGATTTCCGAGCGGTGCCGTGCGTGGGTGGCCCAGTTTCTTCAGTCCGAAGATGAACAAAGCCGCAGAGAGCAGATAGCCAAGTGGAATCCATTCTTGCATCTCAAGCCCTCCTGTTCTTNCCGGCAATCATGTTCAGCATTCGGTTGGTGACGGCAAACCCGCCNACGACGTTGATCATCGCGAGGACGAGCGCAAGGAACGCAAGAAGGCCAGAGACGAGCGTATCCCCTCCCTGATAGGCGACGTTGGCTCCAAGCAGNGCGCCGACGACGCTGATGCCGGAGATGGCGTTTGCACCGCTCATGAGCGGTGTGTGGAGGGTGGCTGGGACCTTCGTGATCAACTCGAATCCGAGGAAAATGGCGAGCATGAAGAGGGTCAAATTACCGATCAACGATGCTTCNGTAATCATTCAACCACCCCCGCAAGCCGTGTTTGCTTCGGATGAATTGCGCCGTCTTTGCAAATCAGGACACCTCCCATGCCGTTCACGTAGAAATCNGAGCCCTCGGGTGCACCAACCANGATGTCGTCTTCATCGGAAATGTGGACAACGCCTTCCTCTTTGTTGACCAGCGATGTGAAAAAGGTGGTAAGGTTGTTTGAATACAGCATTGAAGCGGTGTTGGCGAGGGTTCCTGGTAAATTGGAGGTGCCCACGACGATGACCCCGTTGTCGGTGGTGATCACTTCGCCCTGAACCGTGGCTTCGCAGTTTCCTCCAACATCGGCGTTCATGTCGACGACCACCGCACCGGATTTGAAATTCGCAACNGCNGTTGNTGGGACGGTGATGGGTGCAGGCCGACCNAAAATCCGTGCGGTTGTGACGATGATGTCCGCATCTGCGGCAACGCCNCAAACCGTGTCGTTCACCTTTTGGATGAACTCGGGCGTCAGCGGTTTTGCGTACCCCGATTCGTCCTCGAAATCGTCCATGCCGTCAACTTCGATGAATCGACCNCCGACGGATTCAATNTGTTCAGCCGCTGATTTTCGCACGTCGGATGCAAACACGATGGCACCGAGTCGCTTTGCGGTGGCAATGGCTTGCAAACCTGCTACGCCGCTGCCCATGATGACCACCTTTGCGGGGCGAATGGTTCCAGCCGATGTCGTCATCATCGGGATTCCNTTCGGTACGTGCGCTGCGCCCAGCAGAACCGCTTTGTAGCCTGCGAGATTGTCTTGACTGGAGTTGACGTCCATCGACTGCGCCCTGGAGAGCCGGCGTGGAATCATGTCCATTGAGAGCAACGTGATGTTNGCGTCCATGCAGGCTTTGACGTACTCTGGATGGCGAAACGGATCGGACACACAGGCGAGGTTGGTGCCTGAACCGATGCCGTCGACGCCCGGAAAACGAATGCTTACGATGTTTTCACACGCCAGAGCTTCGGCTCTTGANACGATGTGNGCTCCGGCATCGGTGTAGTCGCTGTCGTGGTAGTTGGCTGCCAAACCAGCTCCTGCTTCGACGTAAACCTCGAATCCTGCACGAGCGAGTTTCTTCATGCTCGAAGGGACGATGCCGACGCGAGTTTCGCCTTCTGGCTCTTTTGGAACACCGAGTTTCATGGTTTCACCTGTTGGGTTGACCCACCGCAGGGCAGGTTCAGAATCANCCACAGGAAGGAGGCTTTTAGATGCCACGCTCAGGGAAATTGAGGGGCCTCAACGGGGGGCCGGGAAAACCCATCCAGCCGCNCTCACCATCGGACTTATGGACCGACCGTACGAGGTGGGGTTCGGGACGTGTGAACATGGTGAGCGGTCGGCGAAAAATTGCGGTGATTGGGGCTGGAAACGTCGGTGCGACCTGCGCCTTCGTTCTTGCTCAAATGAAGGTGGCGGACNTTGTTTTGCTCGACATCTACGAGGGTTTTGCAAAAGGCAAAGCCCTTGACATGTCCCAGAACGCCAACGTGTTGAACTACGACGGGACCATCACGGGCACGGCGGANTACAACGACATCGCCGGCTCGGACGTCGTCGTCGTCACCTCAGGGTTTCCTCGACAACCGGGCATGTCTCGAGANGATCTNATCGGAAAAAACGCCGACATTGTCTCCCAAGTCGGTGCGGGCATCAAAGAACACGCCCCCGGAGCCGTTGTCATCGTGGTCACAAATCCACTTGACCTCATGACGTACCACATGCAGAAGGTCACCGGCTTTCCTCCCGAGCGGGTCATCGGGCAGGCAGGTGTCCTTGACAGTGCGCGAATGGCTCACTTCATCGCGCTNGAACTCAATTGTGCCGAAGAGGATGTTTCTCCGATGGTGTTGGGCGGTCACGGCGACACCATGGTGCCTCTGCCTCGCTACACAACCGTGGGCGGTATTCCCATCACGCAGTTGATGAGCGAGGAGCGTATTGAAGCCATCAGCGCTCGCACCGCAGGTGGCGGCGGTGAAATTGTCAAGTTGCTCGAGCGTGGTTCAGCGTTTTACGCACCGGGGTCCGCCGCAGCGGTCATGGCAGAGTCCGTTTTGAACGACCGCCGACGGTTGATTCCTGCCTCCTGTTTGCTCACCGGTGAGTACGGCTTGTCCGATGTCTACATCGGTGTTCCGTGCATTGTTGGTGCCGGCGGAGTTGAGCGAATCTTCGAGTTGGAATTGACCGATGAGGAACTCGCATCCCTGCAGGGCTCTGGTGAGTTTTACAAAGCCCAGTTGAAGGACGTCCTTGGCTATTGAATTCGCTCGAGAACGAGGCTTTCGTTCCTTCCCACCGTGGTGGCTTTGGTCACCGGGTTGATGCGACGGACCAATCGGTGCCCCAATTTTCCTCGACTTCGCATGCGCACCAGGACTTCTTGGCCCACATAGCACCCTTTCTGCGGGTGGACCAGATCACCCAGGGCGCATCCCAGCGGGTGAACCGTGGTGCTGATTTCGTGACCGTAGAACGGAATTTCGTTGGCTATCCGATGTTCGTTCCACTCGCTCTGAGACCATGTTTCGGCCCACTTCACCCGTGTGGGCACGATGTACATGGTGCCAAAGTAGCTCTGGTGGACCGTCGTCCCTTCGGGTGGGGCTGAATCCCCGGTTCCAATGAACACATCGTTCAGTGCGCTGATGTCGCTGATGCTGATCGGCTGTCCGAGGATGCGCTCGCTGAGGTGCGAGAGCAGCCCGTCCTTGTGAGGCAGATACCCAATCAGCGCAACGTTTGAGCCGACCGGAACCACTTCGCACACATCGATGATCTGAGCGGCTCGATTGGTGAAGGCGGTTGTGCACGAGCCGGTCACCAAATTGGTGGACAACCCGTTGATGAAGTCCAAGACGTTGGTTCCCTGAAGAAGGAGGGCGTAGGCATCGTGCCTTGCCATGCCCATGCGAGCGCCTCAAGCGAAGGATTCACCGCAACCGCACGAGGAGCTTGCATTTGGATTGTTGATTTTGAATCCGCCACCCATCAATCGGTCGACGTAGTCGATCTCAATGCCGTCAAGAAGGTGACTGGAGGCGGTGGGGACCAGAACTCGGAATCCATCGATGTTGAGTTCTTGACATGGCGTCTCGGTTGACTCAACGATTTGAAGGTCGTACATGTACCCTGAACAACCACCGCTGAGGACACCGACCAAGAGGGCGTGNCTNCGGTCNTCNCCAAAGGCGTCNNCCAGCATGGACANCGGCCTTGTCNGTNANNGTNANGGANACNTCNACNACCTCGGGNGCNTGAANTTGNANNGTNGGNGCNGANTCGCAGGTNCCACAGTCCATGNTNNTCNNANANNGCCACCGTTTTTGAAGTTGACCTACCGNNGTCGGCATCTCAACGCTTCTTACGCTTCTTGTCGACGGCTTTTTGCAGGATGTTGCAGCGCCGAATCTGATCNTTTGCCCGTCGCTTTGCTTCTTCGCTCAAGCCTCGTGGAATGGCTTGCTCAAAGCACTTGATGGCGTCCTTGTAGCGTTCCATTTCGGCGTAGGCCGTNCCCATGTTGTAGAGCGTTTCTCCGCGGACCTCCGTGGGTCGAATCAGCATGGCCTGATGATAGGATTCAACGCATTTGGGGTATTCTTCGAGGAAGTAGTATGCATTTCCGCGGTTGTTGAGGATTCGAATGATCATCGCATCGTCGCCCGCAAAGGCTGGGAGAGCTCGATCAAAACACGAAAGGGCTTCTCTGTATTTTTTGTCGTCGATCAGTTGAACGCCTTGGTTGAACCACGCNACGTCTTGGTTGGAGATGGCGTTTGACATGGTGGATTGGGGCGTGTTTGTTGCGACGGCTTGGGCAGCATCCAAGGCGGCTTTCGCAAGATCGACCTGCGGTTGTACAGCGGGTTCAATCGTCGTCTTTTGGGGCGCCTCCACCGGCGTCAGCAACAACGCTGCCGCANCGGAGTTGGTGGTGTTCTCAACCGGTTCTGCAACCGGNGATGCCCCGTCANCATGGCCTTCGGCCGGTCCATCGGTGTTGACCGGAGACAACGCTTNCATCGCGGCCGATCGTTGAGCCTCCANGAGATAGTCGGGCGGTGGTGGAGCGGGGTTCGTGGGGGGCGGTGTTGCTGCAATTTCTTCCATGGTGGTCGGGTGGGAAACGGGTGCGGCCGTGGCCGGCTCTGGGGCCTCGGAAGCTTCCATCGGCTGACCGGTCATGGCGGCCGCTTTTGCGTGGCATTTTTGCGCCGTTTCAAGNTCGCCGGCTTGCTCGAGCGACCGCGCTAAACCCGTCCAGTGATCGGGTGAATCGGGTTCTTCCTGAATCAATTGCTTCCACATCAGCACGGCGTCGCTGTGTTGGAGGCTCAACGAGAGGGCCTTTGCTCGCAGGGGATGTGGNGCATCGTCCATGTATCCAAGGGCCTCTGCAGCCATTTCAGGTCCAGCGGGCAGGGTTGGCGGAAGGCCAGCGACATGGTCCATCACATCGCTTTCTCCTTGGGCCAACTGAAGCAGAATCTTGGTGAAATCGGCNCGCACCTCGTGGCCNGGGTCCATGCCCAACAGGCAACGACAGGCTTCCAANTAAGCCTCGATGATGCCTTTTTCCTTTGCGAAATCAGCCCATTTTTCAGCGGCTTTGACGTACGTCGGGTCGACCTCCACGGCTCGCTTGTAGCTGCCAATGGCTTCTTGGGTCANGTCAGATCGCTGCTGAACGGAACCNAGATTAAACCAACCGGGCGCATGNCCNGGTTCCAGNTTTTGAGCGTGGGTCATGGCTGCGATCGCATGGTTGTCAAGGTCGAGCCGGGCCATGGCACCACCTGCGATTCTCCAAGCGCCGGCGTGTTGGGCACCNANGGTTTTGAGATGCGGTTTCAGGAGNGCNAGCGCNGCTTTGGGNTCACCGTTTTTGATNGAATCCGTCGCTTCTTCAACAAGNGCATCGATGTCAACCGTTTGGACTTCAGGTTCCGGCACCTCCGGNACCTCGGTNTCGGTTTCGCGGATGATTTCTTGCTGGGCAACNACAACCTCGGCAGCACTCTTGAGCTCGTCAACGCTGAGCGAGGCGTCCTCATCGTGGTCGTGATGGACGGCTTCCTGCAGGAGATCTTCGGGGTCTTCGATGCCTGCTTCCTCAGCGATCTCTTCGACCACCTTCATGTCGACCGCTTGCGTGACTTCCATCGACGGTTGCATCGCCTCCATGGACACCGATATGCCGCTGTCTTTGCACCGTTCTTTGAGTTGGACCAGCGCAGGGTGGCCGGGAAAGAATCCGAGCGCCTTTTCAGCCATTGCGTAGGCNCCCTCAAGGTCACCGATTCGTTCCAGCAAGATGGAGAGGTTGGCGGTGGCGGGTGCGTGCTGGTCGTTCAAGTCAAGGCANATCTGAAACGATTGGCGTGCACCNCGTGCATCTTGTTGCGCTTCGAGAAGAACACCACGATTGAACCACGCCATGTCGCAAGCAGGGTCCNGGGCGATGGCTTTGTTGAACGCAGCCAGAGCCCCTTTCACATCGTCTCGTCGACTGCGCTCCTCGCCAACGGTGAGCAACACTTCGACCATTTCCTGGGGGTCCTCAACCTCCTCAAGTTCGGGAATAACGTCTCGAGGCGTTTCGATGACTTCGTCTGCCGGGTCAGGAACGGCCTCAATGACTTCGTTTTCAACCGCCTCAATCGCCTGGTCGACCGACGCCAATGCCACGTCTTCAAGGCCGTCGTTGTTGACGGTCGCCTCGGTGTTGTCGTCGTCGTTTCCGCTCAAGACACATCACCGCATCAAAAACGAATGACGAGCCATGCATAAGCCTTGCTTCTTGCTGTCCATCAAAGTGGACCTTACATTCAAGGGGTGGGTCATGGTGCGGTAAGCATGGGAAACGAACCGCTCAAGGTGCTGGGCCTTGCAGGAGAATACCATGCATCCTCCAAATCCGGAATGCTCGTCAACGCTGCGCTGAACCTCGCAAAAAGCCAGGGTGCAGAAGTGGTGTTTTGGGATTTATCCGAACAACCCCTTCCGTTGGTTGGCGAGGAGGGGTGTTGGACCCACCCAAACGTCCAAGCCTTCCAGGCCTTGTTGTCGGAGTGCGACGCGTTCTTTCTTTCATCGCCCGAATACCACGGGACCATGTCGGGCGTCATGAAAAACACCATGGATTGGATGTACGACAAGCACGTGGGTGGCAAAGTGTTCGGTTTGATGTCCACGTTGGGAGGCGTCACCAATTCCAACACGCTCAATCACATGCGGATTGCCCTGCGATGGCTCCACGGTTGGCCGGTTCCGGAACAATTGGCCGTCGGCCACGTGAAGGAGGCCTTTGACGAAGACGGACACCTCGTGGACGATTCGTTGAAGCAACGGTTGGAATCGCTTGTCAACTCGGTTTTGAAGGCCGCTGAGAAGTTGCGTGCATGACCATGACGAACTCCACGCCCACCCCTTTTTTTACGGATCAGTACGGATCGACGTACCGGTTGGTGGAACCGGGAACCTTCGTTCTTGGTGATGTCGACTCAACGGGCCATCCAAACGAACAGCCTGCGTGTGAGGTCAACATCACCGAGCCGTTCTTTTTGGCGGAACGACCGGTCACACAGGCACAGTGGGCAGACATCGCAGGAGAGAATCCATCGAAGTTCCAAGAGGGTTGGAGTGCGGGACTTCGACCTGTCGAAACCATCAGCATGACCGATGTTGAAGGCTTTCTCAGAGCATTGAATCAACGAGACGCCGAGACGACCCATCTCGGTTTGATCGGTCGATGGCGCCTTCCTTCGGAAGCCGAATGGGAGTATGCGTGTCGTGCAGGTTCCACCGGAAGGTGGTGGTTTGGCGACAAGGACATCGAACTGGACGAACACGGCTGGCACGCTGGAAACTCAGGTGGGAGCACGCGCGAAGTTGGTCTGAAAAAAGCGAATCCTTGGGGATTTCACGACATGAACGGGTTGGTCAACGAGTGGTGCGCCGATGCATGGGAGCGTACGTATTCCGAGGGACGGCAGCAGCAAGCTCACCGGATTGAAGGTTCGAATCGGTTCGTTGTGAGGGGAGGTTCGTGGTTCACGGAAAGCGATTCGACCCGCAGCGGCGCACGTTCCTTTGCCGATCGAGACAAACGGAGTGACGGGTTGGGGGTTCGATTGGTGTGGGCTCCATTGGACAAGCAACCCGAAGACGTTGGTCAAGGCGCTTCATCATCGAGCGCAGTCCAATCGTAGTCGAGCGTTTCGGCTGGTTCTTCGAGGTCCTGATGCTCGGGGGTTTTTCCCGGGCCGACCGACCAACGACCGTTGAGAGGTTCATCCAACAGGAGCATGAGGTTCTTGCTCTGGAGCAGACCGATGGCAGCGGCCGATCGCTGGAGGACAGGGGCAATGTCTTCTTGGAACACGTCGTTCATCACCAGACACACCTCACTGAACGTCCGACTTCCGTCGCAGAGTTCCCACAGCATGCTGTTCATCGTGTCCAGAGGTCGACGGAGTTCCTTCGGTGCACGCACAAGACGTGCGACCCATCCCTCAATGCGACCAAATTGCTTGGGAATTCGAACGACGACTCGTCGTCCACTGACCCCACGTAGCCCTGGGTCCTTGTGAACGGCTCCTGTCCGGGCCCACCAGACCGGCGTTCTGCACGGATATTGCTCGGCCAGCGGGTGATGGTCAACGCCTGCAAGTTCTTCCACGCTACCACCTCAAAATTGAGTCCACGTCCAGATCAGAAGGGTCACCATGGATGCGATGCCCAACAACGCAACGGTGCGGGTCGCTTGAATCCGCTGGGTGAAATTGCGCAGGTACCACGTCAATACGCCAAACACGGCCACAGCCAACCACAATGCGTACCATGCCGGTGGATACGTCGCCACGGTGCCTCGCCCTCACAACGTCCCGTCAAGGTACTGCTGTCCATAATACGCCCATTGCTCTTCCGTCCAACCGGCGGGCAGACCGCTCTCTGGCAGCGGCGGCCCAGCGTTTTGACCCGCCGGTTCTGGCTCAACGGTCACCTGTGAACTGACCGGTGGACCGCTGGGGGTTTGCGCGACCGAGTTCTGGTGCGAACTGACCTCCGCTTCGACGTGCATGGACGCCGGCGGTCCCGTTTGGAAATCCTCCAGCTCCGCGGATGAGTCGGGCGCTGGTCTCCGCCTCAGCAGGAACGCCACCAGTCCGATGAGAACAAGTCCTGCACCGCCCCCGGCCGCGACGGTCAGCGCACCCAGTGACGATGATTCAGGCTCAGGACCAAATTCGACCGGTACCGAATGGGTTGTTCCGTAGTATCCGTCCTCGGTGGCCACGCTGAAGGAGAGGAGACCGGCGATTGGGCCGTTCATGCGGAGGACTTCACAGCGGTGCTGATGCGTCTGCGTCGTCACGTGGCCGGGCACCAAATCCACGACCATTCCGCTTTCATTGACCAACATTTTGTTGCACGACACCTGCCAGCCTTGTTCACCGGAAGCGGTGGTGATGATGCGTTCGTTCAGGGACGACATGGATGAAAGATTCACCTGAACAAGAGCGGAAGTCCCGTGCGCTGCTGGACCTTCGTCCATCAGGCTGGCGGTGGATTCAATCATTCGCTGCTGGTCGATGATGACGAGTGCTTGGGCCTTCATCTCTTGAGGCAAACCGTCCTCGTCAACCGCTCCGATGACCTCAAACTCCAGGACGAATCGTGCGTTGAGCGGTGCATCGTCGGGCACCAACACTTCGATCATGAGGGTCGCTTCTCCACCTGCGTTTACGACAAGCGGAAACGCTTGATTCAACGGTTGGTTGCCACCACCAACCGAAAAGAACGCGATCGCATTGGGAACGTACGGCGTGGATGATACGGATGCAACAACACTCAACCGATCCTCAACAGCGTTTCCGAGGTTACTCAAAACCGCCTCGGCTTGGATGGTCTCTCCTGCCATGGCACCGTCGGATTGGGCCACGAGGTCGAGACTCGGTACTCGAATTGAAGCCGTGGACATCGTCACTTCCACTGCATTGTCATCCGGTTGTAGGTCGACGCCCTCACCGGCGTGTGTGGCTGTGATGGTGATTGTGTGCAATTCACCTGCGGCTTCGGT
>NZMN01000006.1 GCA_002694525.1 Methanobacteriota archaeon | reverse complement strand
ATCCCTCCTGCCCCGCGCCTTTGAGATGGCCGAAGGCACCGTCGCTGCATCCTACAACCTCGAAGAAGGCTCTCGAGGGATGCTCGGCCCGTTCTGCTTGGAGACCATCGTCACCGACCAGTTGGAATTCAAGGTGTTCGAAATCAGTGCCCGCATCGTGGCAGGTTCAAACCCGTTCACCGGCGGTTCACCGTATTCCGACATCAACGAGCCGTTCATGTCAACCGGACGCCGCATCGCTCGTTCGATTCGCAACGCCCTGAAGGACGACCGATTGAGCGACATCATTTCGTGATCGCCGGGACCGATGTCCAGCGTGGCACGAGCCCGGAAGAGGTTCATTCCTCACTGAGTGCATCGAGATCGGGAGCGCTCGGAAGATCGTCTTCGGCCGGCTCGCTGACCTCCTCGTTGGCCTCGTCCTCGACGGCCTTGGTTTCCAGTTCGAGCTCTGATTCGGGTTCGGGTTCCGGTGCGGGTTCGTCGGGTGCGGAATTGCCATCCAGTCGGCGCGACGTGGCCTCAATTTCAGCCTCTATCTCTCGCTTGCGTGCCTCTCGCTCCTCCGGGGATGGAAGATTGAATTCGGCCACGAGCAGGATCGGGTCGCCGTGCGTCAACTCACCGTTGTACTCCAACGGCTCGCCGCCGGGCGTGACGATGACCTGGAACTTGGTTGGGTCCTTGCTGCGTCGCTTGTCGTGCTTTTTGTAGTGGTGGACGTAGACCTGATAGGTTCCAGCGGGCGCTTTGCCCTCTTCCCAGAAGACGTTCTCAACCGGCTTCCGGGTCTCGGCCCGCACGTTGGCGTCAACGTCCAGCTCACCGCCGCAAGCGGACTTCTTGTTGCCACCGTGGATGCGCTCACCCGACGGGCAGACAACGTGAAGGTCCAGGTCGTTGTAGTTGTTCCACATCAATGAAATCTGAACGTCGGACGACTGTGCGCCTTCGCGCTCCAGACGAGCCTGAAGCTCGGCCATCGCACGCTGAGCNGCTTCTTTCGCTTCGAGCACCTCTTGTTCCCTCGCCGCCTCAATCTCAGCAAGACGCTCGGATTCTGCAGCCTGTATTTCGGCCTGACGGGTCTCTTCGACTTCGGCGATGGCCGCCTTGGATTCCGGCACATCCATTCCGGCCGCTCTGAGTTCTTCTTCAAGCGCCCGGCGACGCTCNGCCCTTTCCTCAGGGGAGGGTAGGGTAAAGTCAGCCACGAGGACAATGGGATCGCCCGCCGACAATTCGCCGTTGTACTCCCGAGGGTCACCGCCTTCGTTGACGATGACTTGGAACTTGGTTGGGTCCTTGCTGCGTCGCTTCTTGTGCTTCTTGTAGTAGTGAACGTACACCTGATAGCGGCCCGCTGGAGCCTTGCCCTCTTCCCAGAAGACGTTCTCAATCGGTTTTCGTGTCTCNGCTCGCACGTTGGCGTCAACGTCCAACTCACCGCCGCAGGCTGACTTNTTGTTGCCACCGTGGATGCGTTCACCCGACGGGCAGACCACGTGCAGNTCNAGGTCGTTGTANTTGTTCCACATCAGTGAAATCTGAACGTCGGAGGACTGAGCACCCTCTCGCTCAAGACGAGCACGCAGTTCGGACATGGCACGTTGAGCCGCCTGTCGCGATTCCAGCATCTCCTCCTGACGGGCGGCTTCTATCTCCGCAAGCCGCTGCTCTTCTGCGTCCGCCATCTCCGCTTGTCGCTCNGCCTCTTGCTCAGCAGCCAGTCGGGCTTCTTCCGCATCGCGNTCNGCGGCNCTGCGGGCGGCTTCNTNTTCCTGTCGTTCCCTGGCTTCGTCAAGTTCCGATTGAACGCGAGCGGCTTCNAGTTCGCGCTGCCTTCGCGCTTCTTCNTCNGCTTCGGCCTGATCGTTTCTACGACGGTTGAATCGTTCCTCGGCGAGCTGTCGATCACCCACGTTCTGCTGACGAAGAAGGTCTTGAACGGCAGCCAGTTTTCGGTCGAGGCTCTTCTTGGCCTTTCCGAAACCCATTCCGGAGTGTTGGGTGAGAAGACCTTCTGCGCTCATTCCGCTTTGGAGGTTCACCTGAGCCTCACGTCGCATCACGATGAACATCAGGCCGATGGCGAACGCACCCCCAAGGGCAATCGTGAGCACGTAATCCTCCAAACCCATGNCNTCCCGAGAACGAACCACCACTTGAACCATGCGTTGTGNGAGCCACAGCNTGGGCTCCNAAGCCAAAGGCATAACAAGGAAAGGCACAAGCACAAACCATGCGGGAGGTGTCGGTCACTTGGACACGAGACTCCCTCGCAGAAACCGACCTCTCAATGCTCGATGCGATTCTGGAGCGATTGACGTTTGTGGCCAACCTGCTCATCACGCCGGAGGGTGTGCGGCAGATCATCATCCCCGTCTACAAAGAGGGGAAATCCGTTGACGACCTCGATGCTTTGCCCTACATTGAGGTCGAACAGNGCCTCAACGAGCGGGAAAGCGAAGCCGTCGTCGTTTGGAACACGCACGCACTCGTNTGCTTGGCTTCCACCACGGAAAACATCCACGTGATTCCACCCGCCGAATACCACGACGGAAGCCTCACCCTCACCCTTCGCGGCATCCCAAAGGCGGTGTCGTCCTTCGTCAAACTCAGCAAGGTGTTCCTCGCACCGGCTGAGATTCGGGTCAGCGACGTTCGCTCNCAAGAAAACGGGCTTCAGGCCGCACTCACCGCTCGCCAGTACGAGTGCTATGCGCTCGCCCTCAAGCACGGTTACTATCAGGAGCCAAAAGCCATCACGATGCAGGCGCTGGCCGATATTTTGGACATCGCTCGCTCAACGTTCCAAGAGCACCTCCAGTCCGCTGAACAAGCCGTCCTGCTGTGGGCTGGCGACCAAATTTGAGTGCTTTGTCGCCCAAACAAACCTTTGATGAAGGCGGCAACCTCGGCCCAACATGGACAAGGCCGAGCGGCTGCGGCAACTCCTGCCCAACCAACGCGGCGTTTGGATTCCCATCGACCACGGTGCCTCCGACTATCCATCGCCCGGCCTGGAGTCTCTCGACGTGCTCATTNCTGCGCTGGTGGATGCCGGGGTTGACGCCATCGTCGCGCAAAAAGGCGTTGTCAGCGCTTANGCACACCTGTGCGAGGGCACCAAGACCAACATGGTTGTCCACTACTCGGTGTCCACTCGCCACGCAGGACCGGATGCGAGCAACAAGGTCCTGGTCGGCCATGCCGACGAAACGCTGGTTCGGGGCGGCATGGGTGTTTCGAGTCAGGTCAACATGGGCAGTGAAAACGAAGCGAGCATGATCGAGCGCATGGGGGAACTGAACCGACAAGCGCTGCACGCTGACCTCCCGTCGTTTGGCATGGTGTACGCCAGGGGGCCGCACCTTAACCACCAACCCTCGGACATCACCCGTTCGCAAGCGCACGCCGTCCGTCTGGCCTTTGAGTTGGGTTGCGATGCGGCAAAATGCGTTTGGACGGGCGACGAGGCTTCGTTTCGAGCCGTCGCCGCCAGCGCCCCGATTCCTCTTCTCCTCGCAGGCGGGCCGGCGACCGGCGACACCNTGGAAGTCCTCACCACGGTGGAACAGGCCCTGCACGCCGGTGCCAGCGGTGTCTGCATGGGACGTCAGGTGTTCGCTCACGCAAACCCACGTGCGATGGCGAAGGCACTCGTCATGATGGTTCATGACGGTGCCTCNGCAAAAGAAGCAGCCGAAGCGGTTGGATTGTGAGTTGGTCGACCATGGAAATTTGGTTTCGCAGCTCGGTGGANGGTTCGACTCCGCCCGATGGGGTTGACCGAAGTTTCGGAGACGGGAATGAACACCTGCGAATCGATGGCGAAANCCTCCGCCAGGGCGAGCAGGTGCTGGGTGCGTACCTGCGCATCCGCGNGGGCGACACACAAACCGTGGGCGTGGCTCATTTGGGCACCGTGGAATGGATCGTCGTTGAGTGCGAAACCTGGTCCATGATTCCGCTCGAAAACCTGATTGCGCATCGGACGGGCACCCACACCAAAATCGCCGCCGTGATTCGAACGCCGTTGGAGGCACAGGGCGCTGGTTTTGCCTTGGAGGAAGGNGTNGATGCGTTGGTGGTGGACGACGATGAGGCGATGATTCAGGCTGCNATGAGCGTCAAAGCCCAGCGTTTGGANCGAAGCGTTGAGGCCACGGANGTACCCGACCAGCTTGACGTCCAGCATTCGCTGACCACGTTCACCGTNGAATCGGTCGAAGAAGCGGGGGTGGGCGACCGGTACTGCCTGGATTTTCTCTCCCTCTTCTCGGTCGGTGAGGGTCTTCTCGTGGGGTCGAGCGCCGATGCCATGTTTTTGGTCCACAGCGAGACCGTTCCATCCACGTTTGTGCCAACCCGACCGTTTCGAGTCAACGCCGGATCACCGCACGCCTACGTCATGATGGCCGATGGCAACACCCGNTACATGGCAGAGTTAACCGCTGGCGACGAACTCTTGGCGGTGGACCNGGAAGGCAACGGGCGAAGCGTCGTNCTGGGGCGTTTGAAAATCGAACAGCGACCGATGTTAAAGATTGTAGGAAAAAAACACACAAAAACGCATCAAAATGCTAATACATGTCATGTTTTTATGCAACAAGCGGAAACAGTTCGCCTCATCACGGGCGATTCGACGGCTGTATCGGTGACCGCACTTGAGAAGGGCCAACCCGTGCTGGGTTGGGAAGGTCANGCCGCCCGGCACGTCGGTCGACCGGTGAAGGGGGGCGTTGAGGAGCGTTGAACAATGGCGGTGTTGGGGAAAGGAAGCGCCCACGGGGCGTGCAGCCTTCTCCACGCAGCAGCATTGGGGTACGGAGCCAACATCGCCCTTGATTTGTCCATCACCGTTCGCCTGTTGGACCGACCGAGCAAACGCGAAGTCGTTGACGACGACGGCGTGCTTCAAGCTCTGATGGCTGCTTGGACGGGTGCAGGACACCCCTTGCCCGAGGGGTTTGAACTCGACGAACTCCACTGGGGCGTGGTGTCAAAAATCCCCAAAGCGCAAGGTCTCAAATCCTCCGCAGCGATGTGCATTGCAGCGCTGCGGGCCCTGTGTAACGCAACGGAAACCGAACTGACGCCCGAAGCGATGGTCGCGCTGGCGGCNGATGCGCAAACCAACGCCGGCGTTTCACTGACCGGTTCNATTGACGATGCTTGGGCCTGCATGACGCCGGGATGGAAACTCGTCGACGTGCAAGCGCCCATCGAAGAAGGCGTGCTGATGGACGAGCCGGGTCTTCCGGAAGACGAATGGGTGGTCCTTTTGGTGTTGCGCGGCCCTCGGGANGTGCGACCAACCCTCGAAGACTTTGCNTCTCAAGTCACGGCGTTTCAACAGGCCCTCGCTGCCCTGCAGGACCGAAATCCACTGGTGGCGTTGACGTGGAACGGNCGTGGGACNGCTGCTGCTCTGCGGGACATCGAGGGTCGAAAAATGACCAACGATTCCTACATGAACAGCGCCAGAGCCGCCGGCATCACCGGGTCCGGGCCTGCCTTGGTGATCGTGGTACCTCAAAACGCNAAACCGACCATTGAACGCATAAAATCGTGGTACGGGATGCGATANCCCGGGGCTGAGATNCTCGAAACAAACTTTCTCGCGAAGAATGCGGTGAACGATACCGAGTGAACACCTTCTAAAGGGGCCGCACGGTCCCTACTCATGTACCATGCATATGCGTCTTGGCGAGGCTTTGCGAGTNACGCTNAGGGGCTCAAGCCATGGACCCTTTGTGGGCGCATTGGTGGAAGGCATGCCGGCCGGCCTGCAGGTGGACGAGGCGACCGTCCAAGCGGCCATGGCGCTGCGAAAAACCGGTGGCACGTACAGCAGCAAGCGCAAGGAAGACGACNTCGTCGAGTGGCGAACAGGCGTTTCCAACGGGCGAACCACCGGAGAGCCGATTGAAGTTTACATCGCCAACTCAGATGCACGCTCCAGCGATTACAGTTTCCTGCCCGACCATCCTCGTCCGGGCCATCAGGACATGGTGATGATGAAGCGCACCGACGGCGAGGCGGACCTCCGAGGAGGGGGCACCTCCAGCGCNCGCATGACAGCCCCGCTTGTGGCCGTGGCCGCCGTTGTCGGTGGGTGGTTGAAGCAGCACGGNGTGCAGGTGGAGGCNCACCTGGGAGCCGTGGGAGATGTGGAAGCCGCCCCNATGAGCGATTGCCCCCCCCGCTGGGCCAACGAAACATGTCAACAGCTTCGATGCAGNGACCCAACGGCCGCNGAGCGAATGGCTGGGCTGATCGACCGCACTCGACGGGAACGAAATTCAATCGGCTCGAGGGNGGACCTCCGAGTTTCAGGNCTCCCTCTGGGCCTTGGTGAGCCNTGGTTTGATGGGCTTGAGCCCGCCATGGCGAGGGCCATGATGGCCATTCCCGCNGCACGAGGGGTTGAATTCGGTCATGGGTTTGCGGTCCAGACGATGCACGGCAGCGACCACAACAGCCCGTGGGGTGGGACAGCNGAGCAACCGGTTCTCCTTGGGGACCGACCCGACGGAGCGCTGGCCGGGCTTTCGACGGGCTCCCCCGTCAACGTTCGCGTTGCGTTCAAACCGCCCTCGAGCATACCCCAATCCCAAACCACGTTAAACCTCAAAACCAACCAGCANGAGCCNTTGTTGGTCAAAGGTCGNCACGACCCGGTCCTCGGCCCAAGAGCCGTCGCTGTGGTTGAGGCCATGGCGCTGTTGGTGGCGGGCGATTTGATGATTCGAGGAGGCTTCATCNNTGACTGAGCTCCCGGAGATTCACAAGTTTGGCGGCTCGTGCCTGCGNGACGCCTCNGACGTGGAACGAATCGCTGAGATCTTGGAACTCGCACAAAAACCGGTCATCGTCGTCGTTTCGGCGTTGTGGGGCACCACCGACCGCTTGATGCGAGCTGCGCAGGAGCCCAGATACGCCGGGCGCTTGGTCAACGACCTCGCAAGTCATCACCTCCGATTTTCCCCGACCCTCATCGATTCGTCGCTCTACGANGTGTTNCAGAAAGTGCTTGAGGGCATCGAAGATTCACTCACGGCGCTGGCCACCGACCGCAACGACAGAAGCGCCTACAACCGTCTCCTCGCATCAGGGGAGCGCCTTTCCGCCCTCGTCATCGCCCACGCACTCTCAATTCGAGGGTTGCCCGCTCATCCGGTTGGTGCTGAGGACATCGGCGTGCACCTCGACGGGGCCGGAAGGGCNTCCCGAGTGGACCTCGACAAATCGCGTGCCATGCTCGACCGCAGCGCCTTCCATGGCGTACCGGTTGTCACAGGGTGGTTTGGGGAAGGAACGGACGGCGACATCGCCCTGTTGGGACGAGGGGGGAGCGATCACACCGCAACCGCCCTCGCCGCTCTGCTTCAGGCTCGCANGGTCACCCTTTGGAAGGACGTGTCGGGCATCTACCCCGTCAACCCGCGATGGGGTGTGCAGTCCACGCCGATTCCNTACCTCGGGTACGGTGAAGCCATTGCGTTTTCCAACGCCGACGCAACCATTCTCCACCCCGCAACCGTTGAGCCCGTTTATGAAATGGGCATTCCCATTGAGATTCGACACCTCGCTCATCACAAAAACGGCGCCATGAAAACCATCATCGGACCCGACATCGAAGCAACGCCCAACATCAAAGGCATCGCCTGCACCCCCCGCGTCGCTTACGTCAACGCCGAAGTTCGCTATTCCCAGGACGCTGCTCGGGCACTGAGTGACCTCCTCCAANAACTCGACGAGGAAGGCATTCGAATCTGCTCNTTNGAAACCACGAACACCCAGTGGCGCTTCGTGTTCCTGCAGCACGAATTGAATCGGGGCGTCCAAATCATCAATCAACACTGTTCGTCGGTGAAGTACGACTATTANGCCGCCATGCTCTCCTTCATCGGTTGCTGCGACATTGAGTACCTGCGAGAGCAACTTGGGGAGCAGCACGATGAGGAAACCATGCCGCTTTACGAATCGGCGACGTCCATCCACATGCTGTCAAAGCGCATGGACATCTCTCGTATGCTGGACGAAATGATGGCTTTTGTTGCGCCCAGTCGACTGGACTGATCACTCNGCTTGCCGCTCTCGGAAGCGCTGCAAATGNGTGGGCAGGTTGAGACCGAAGAGGACGCCCACCGTGATGAACACGAACAGCGTCCCGAGGGCCACGCCGTAAACCGAGGTGAGTTCAACCGATTCCCGCATCCGCTGAGCCGTGTCGCCTGAAAAGATCCCTACGATGGCTGGCAAAATGGTGTTGGCAGAGAGCACAAACCAGGCCAGGAGTGTGGCGAGAACGGGGTTGATGACCAACGATCGGTGGTACTTACCAACGATTTTCTTTGGATTCATGACGTAGACTTCGTTGGTGCGAATGCTGGTGTCGAGCATCGAGTACCGGATGACACCGTTGCTGAGTTCGAAGTACATGATGAGAAGAACAGCGTAGACAACGACCAGGACCGAAAGCATCGTTGGGCTGTCTGAAAGATTGAACAGGTCGTTGGAGAGGGAGGTTTTGGAGGATGCAAAACGAAGAATGGCCAAAATGAACAACAGGTTGCTGCCCAACGAAAAACGAGCGTCCCGACGGAAGGTTCCGAGGAACCCGAGCACCGTTGCGCTGGCGATGACGGTCAGTTGGAGAATGTTGGCCACGCCCAGGCTTCCGGTAAGAATGTACCATACCGTCCCTTGCGGCGGGGAGATGATGTAGGTCAAGAACGCCAGTGCAACCAGCACGCCGTAGACGGCGATCTGCAGATTCTGAACCATNTTGTCGGGCGGGAGGAACTTCATTTTGGGAACGAGAGGGCCGCCCAGAAGACTCTCGATGAAACTTGGAATTTCCACCGATGGAATGGCGTCCTCTGGNATATCGCTGCCCGCTCCCATTTGCCCTGCGGCCTTTTTTCGAGATGGGGCAGAGGACCGNACGGTNTTCCCGTCGTAGAGATGGGACGTGTCGGCTGACGGTCTGTTGATGGTCATGNTCTCACCTCAGAATCCTCGTGCTCCTGCAAGAGCGGTTGAAAGGAGCATGTCAGGCTCCCAGTCCATGATGTTCACACCCAAACCNCGAAGNTCNCCGATGAGGACGTCGCGTTCNGTCTTCATCACTTCGTAGCCGGTTCGGTCAATCCGTTTCGCATCGAATTCAAACTCCAGNGACGAGGGTGAAAGCACGGTGACGTCAAAGTCCCTGGCTCTGAAGTCGCGCAGTGCGTTCACGATGGTCGGGTCGTCCTCGAGGTTGGACAGGAAGATGATTGGACTNCCCTTGTTGATGTGGGGCAGAATGCGGTTCACGACGACCTGAAGCGGGATGTTGCCGCGCGCCACGGCACCTGCGAGTTTGGTCAGGATGACGTAGAGTTGCTTCTTTCCAGTGTCCCGGTCGACGCTGACGACCTCGTCNCCGTAAACGATGATGCCCACGGAGTCTCGACGGCCGAGGAAGTACTTNGCAAGCGAAGCAGCGGCCCGTGTNGAGTAGACCAGNGCGTTTCTGGACACGGGACCGGTTTCAGCGACGGCGCGAGAATCGACGATGATGATGACGTCAGANACGGCGTCTCGCTCTCGTTCGTTGACCATGAGTNTGCCGGATCGGGCGTACGCCGACCAGTTGATGGCCCGGAAGGAGTCGCCCTCGAAGTACTCACGCAACGAATAAAACTCTGAACCTGGACCNGGTTGCCGAATGTTCACGGCACCNGTAAAGATCTTNGGCACTCTGGATTTCACGAAGGTCTCCTTGAGGTCCTCCATTTTTGGGAACACAAGGAAGTCGTTGTAGACATGCAGTTCCTTTTCCTTGTGGAACAACCCAAAGGCGTCTTGAATTCGTACGGTAACCGGTCCCAAACTGTAGAAACCACGCAGCGGACACTCAACCGTGTACTCGATGAACGTCTCACGTCGAGGACCCAATTCCATGAGAATGTAGTTGGCNCCTTCCTTGATGCGCATGACTTCAGGCACGCGGTCGCGCACCTCCAGAATCTTGGGCAGTGACGACGTGTTTTGCATTCGCAGGGTTACGTTCAACTCACCGTCCTCAAACATGCGAGCGCTTGACAGCTTCCGCATGGCGACAACATTGCCCAGTGCAATGCCTTCCTCGCCGGTCCATTCCTCGGCGCGACGACCGCTCGATGCAACATCTGCGTGGTTCCCAAGGAGCGCAGCCCATGTCAGGAACACGAAGATAACCACGGCAATCGTGACGAGTTGGGTGTTGCGGAGCGTCAAGCCAAGCAAGTACATGGCAACAGCTAGGCTGCCAAGCATTGCTGACTTGCGACTCCACATGTTTGATTCACCTCGTTGTGCAAGGGTTCAGCTTCAAACCGTGGGCACGGGGACTTCGCGAAGGATGGTTTGAATGACCTCTCCGGATTCGAGGCCCTTGATCTGATGCTCAGGCTTCAAGATGATTCGGTGGGCGATGGCGAGTTCTGCGATGGCCTTCACGTCGTCGGGGGTCACGAAATCTCGACCACGAAGTGCAGCTGCTGCACGTGAGGTCTTGAGAAGCGCTTGTGAACCACGAGGCGATGAACCGACGAGAACACGTGGGTCCTCGCGCGTTCGAGACACAATTTCGACCATGTACATGCGCAAAGCAGGGTCGACGTAAACGTCTTCGCAAGCTTGTTGCATGGCGATCACACGAGCAGGATCGGTGATGACGTCAACGTCAACGGCGTCCTTACCTCGGCTGATACGGCGGGCGAGGATTTCGTCTTCGTCGGCGCGGTCGGGGTACCCGACGGACATCTTGAACATGAAACGGTCAAGTTGTGCTTCGGGAAGAGGGTAGGTACCTTCCTGTTCGACGGGGTTTTGTGTGGCCATAACGATGAACGGGGCAGGCAACTTGTGCGTGACCGTTCCGATGGTCACCTGCTTCTCCTGCATGGCCTCAAGCAGAGCAGCTTGGGTCTTTGGAGGAGCACGGTTGATCTCGTCAGCGAGGAGAAGGTTGCAGAACAACGGTCCGGGCTTGAAGGTAAACTCGCCTTTCTTGGCGTCGTAGATGTTGGTACCGGTGATGTCGGCAGGAAGCAGGTCAGGCGTGAACTGAACACGCTTGAAGTCGCAACCAAGCGCATCGGCGAAGGTGTTGGTCATCAACGTCTTGGCCAGTCCGGGGTAGTCTTCGAAGAGAAGGTTCCCGTTGGACAGGATGTTGATCAACACGTTGTCGATGACGTGCGACTTACCGATGATGACCTTCTGGACTTCGGCGGAGATTGCCTGGGCAATCGCACCGACGGCCTTGAGGCGCTCTCGGACTTCTGGGGTACTCTGGTGCTTCGGCTGAGCCGGAGCGGCCGGTGCTGCAGGTGCAACAGGTGCGGCGGGTGCTGCGGGCGCCATGGGTGGGGCGGGTGCGGCAGGGGCCACCGGTGCTGCTGGCGCTGCAGGAACAGGCGCGGGCGGGGCTGCTGGGGGGGCTGGGGGTTGCATGTCTTATCCTCCTTGTTTCAATTTCCCCAACG
>NZMN01000005.1 GCA_002694525.1 Methanobacteriota archaeon | reverse complement strand
TCCTCGAACTTCGGGCGGACAACGACGTTCAAATCCGCCACACTGCGCTTGAAGCGGCTCGTGTTGTGTCCAATTCGACCATTCGTAAGGAAGCCGGTGCACAAGGCTACGCTCTTCGGGTTCACACCTTCCCGCATCACGTTTTGCGAGAAAACAAGCAAGCCACCGGCGCCGGTGCTGACCGTGTCTCGCAAGGCATGCGATGCGCTTTCGGTAAGAACGTCGGAACCGCCGCCCGTGTGAAGCGAGGGCAGCGCATCATCTCGATACAGGTCAACGCTGAGCACTACCTCACCGCCCGAGATGCGCTTCGCAAGGCGAGCATGAAGTTCCCGACCCCGTGCACCACCCGTCTCATCCGCGGACACGAGCACCTCAAGGGTCTCATTTGAGCAACAAGCAATGCGTCCGTTTCTTCGGGTTTTTCCCGAAGGACGGTAGGTGAAACAAAATAGAACAGACGAAAGGGGAGACCGGGTGACGATATGCGTGTCGCAGTGCTGAAGGAGGACAATTGTCAGCCAAAGAAGTGCAACGACGAATGTCAGGTGTTTTGTCCCCCCGTAAGGAACGGGCAGGAATGCATCGTCATGGATGAGCAAACCGGTAAACCTCACATCTCCGAAAGCCTGTGCATCGGCTGCGGCATCTGCATCAACAAATGTCCCCACGACGCTCTGATCATCGAAAATCTTCCCAGCGAGCTCGAAACCGACATGATTCATCGCTATTCGATGAACGGCTTCCGCTTGTTTAGGCTCCCAACACCTTCCAAAGAAAGCGTGGTGGGCATTCTCGGTCCCAACGGGATGGGAAAATCCACGGCCATCAGCGCCCTGTCGGGGCGAATTGTCCCGAACCTGGGTGACTGGCTCAATCAAGAAGCCGATTGGGACGACGTGGTCGATTCTCTCCCGAAGGGTGAACTCAGGGATTTCTTCATCGCCGTCCAAAAAGGAAAGGTTCGCGTGGCCGTCAAGCCTCAAAACGTGGACAAACTTCCCAAGCGCATCTCAGGCACGGTGGCTGATTTGCTCGGGAAAGTTGACGAGCGTGGTCTGCTCGAGGAAACAACCCGCTCGCTTGGCATTGACCATCTGATGGAGCGAACCGTTCAGCAGCTTTCGGGCGGTGAACTGCAGCGGATGGCGATNGCAGCCACCATNNTGCGCGANGTGGACGTNTATTTCTTTGATGAACCGTCCTCGTACCTCGACATCCATGAACGCATGCGCATCGTGAGGATCATCCAGGACCTTGCTCAAACGAAACGCGTCATTGTGATTGAACACGACCTGGCNGTGCTCGATGTTTTGGCCGATTTGATTCACATCGTCTACGGTAAAAAAGGCGCNTTTGGCATTTTTACGCCCGCTCGCTCCACCCGGCAAGCCATCAACTCCTACCTTGACGGCTTCCTGCCCGAAGAAAACGTTCGAATTCGAGACAAGCCCATTAAATTCCTGCGACACAGGGACCGGTCGGTCGAAATCGGCACCCCGGTCGTGAGTTGGGGTGGTCTCGAAAAGACACTTGGTGAGTTTCATCTTACTTCAGGCGAAGGCGCCGTCCATCGTTCTGAGGTTGTGGGCGTGGTGGGCTCGAACGGAACGGGTAAATCGACGATGATCAAAATCCTCGCCGGTGAACACGAGTACGANGCGGGGTGGGTCACGGCCGACGCCACCATCTCGTACAAACCTCAACACATCGATGTGGACATCGACGGTTCGGTCCAGCTTTGGCTGGACAGTGAACTCGGTCCTCGGTGGCGCAGCGGTGAGTTCAACGTCAACGTCATCAAAGCACTGGGCATCGATCAGTTGCTGCCCAAACGCGTCAAGAAGCTCTCTGGAGGGGAACGGCAAGCGGTTTCCATCGCTGTGTGCCTCGGTCGGGACGCCGACCTCTACTTGCTNGATGAGCCGTCCGCTCATCTCGACGCCAACGCCCGGATGGAGGCCGCGAAAGCCATCCGACGAACGATGGAGGCGAACGAAAAATCGGCGTTTGTGATCGACCATGACGTCTATTTNATTGACATCGTGTCNGATTCCCTTCTCGTGTTTGAGGGACAGGGCGGNGTGGAGGGGCGCGCCACGGGTCCGTATCGATTGAGGGAAGGTATGAATCGGTTTTTGGCGGGCGTTGACGTNACGTTCCGTCGAGACCACGACTCTCGCCGCCCTCGNATCAACAAAAACGAGAGNCGNAAAGACCGCGAACAACGAAACAGTGGTGACTACTATTCCTACGACGCTTGATGCACCCGATTCCACTCGATTGGAGGTGAANAGGTGCCGGTAGGCCTGCCGCCCAAAGGCGGGCCCATGGGTCGGACGCGAGGGCGTCTCTCCGCAAGCGCCCTCACCACCTACCTTCGCTGCCCCCGACAGTGGCTGCTCGGCTATCAAGTCGGTCTTCAAGGCCCCGTGCGTCCTTCACAAATCCTCGGGGTCGTGCTCGAGGAGGGGTTGTGCGATTTGCTGATGATGCACCCTCCTTCAACAGCGTCCTTTGCTGATCTCGAGACGTGGGCTTTGGACCGCGTCGGTGATGCGGCCACCTCCGTAATGCAAGCGGGACGAGAAGCATGGGATGAGGTCCTCTGGAAAACATCCGAGGACGCGTGGGACCACGTGCACGTCTCGTCCCTCGAGCAACGGCTGCGCGGTGGTGTCCAACTCTTCCTCGAAGAGGTCCGTGCATGTCACGCCGCCGGAGGTGGACCCTATCTCGAGGCGAGGAGGAACGGCGAGCAGCCGTTTGCGGTCCCTGAACCGTGTTTGGGGNGCGCTCCTGTTTTCCCGCTTCCAGAAAAGGTCAGGGACGTTGAACTTCGTTCCTGGCAGGCTCCCTCAACGGCTGAATGGTCTCCAGCAGGNGCACCCGTGTCGTGGAACGAGGCTTGGGAATGCGCCCGACCGTGGTTCAAGGATCCTCGCGTGCATCAGCCGCAGCGTCTCTATCATCCCGATGGTTGGGCTTCAGGTGAGCTTGATCTGGTCCTCAGGTGGGACGGAAACGTTCGGATTGTTGACATCAAGTCAGGNACGCCCGGTTCCGCATTCTCTTCGTCACTCGAGCATCAACTCCGGTTTTACGCCTGGTTGTGGCACGCGACCCACGACGGTGAAACGGTGAGCGGCATGGAAGGCTGGTACCTCGAGTCCTCCGAACGGGTTGCTTACGCTCCACCGTCGAGCGATGCGATGGAAGGACTGACCGAGACCTATCGNTCCCATCACCGGGCCATGCAGAACCACGAACGCGGCGTCATGGCGTTCCCTGCATCCACCGAAACGGCTTGCTCCGGCGATGTGGCAGGCTGTCAGTGGTGCGGCGTGGGNCGTTCTGCCGAAGGCCATTGGACGGTCCCCGAGCATCTTGCATGGATCAAAGACNTGCCCAGCGTGTCGATGCGGTCCCCCTACGCACCGCTGGGTGAAGTCCAAGGTCGNGTAGCCGTGAGCGGTCGTCTGACGGGCGCCTGGGGCCCGATGCCGAACCATTTCGCAGAACCCGTTCTTGGTGCTGTCTTGGTGGTGGGGGACCAGCACATCACCGTTGAGGAAAGCGAACCCGGTGCGTTNCCCTCNCTTCACGNTTCGTTGGAGCGCGAGGTCGTCCTTTTCGATGCGCTGCCCGGCGTGTGGCGCGACCAGGCTCGCCTGTACGTTCACGGTTCAAGCCGCCTGGTGATCCGNTCTGAAATCGAGAACGAAGACATGCCGACCCTGACACGTCTTGGCTTGCTCAGAACCCGAGCCAACGTCAAAGGCCACGTGCTTTCCGCACGGCGGCGCTCCGGCGTTCGTTTGGACGGCAAACCTTGGAGCATGGTGTCGCTNATGCTTTGGGACGGCCAACACATNGCNGAAGTGGTGGCCTTCGGAGCGAGCATCAATCAGCGCCTCCTTGCGTTGCGACCGGGCGATGGATTGGCCATGACGGGCGTGGAGTTGGGTTGGCGTTCTGGGATTCTTCAGCTTCGAATCGACAACCGAAAAACCCGTTTGGAAACCTTCTCCAATCGCTGACCGTCGTTGCCGCACTCAGGCTTCAAAAAGAGTGGCNGGTGTGTGAACGCCATGCCCGTCCGAATGCCCGTTGCAGAACAGGACTCGGTCGGTCCGTACAACCGCATGTCGGCAAGNCAAGCCAACACCTNCGAGGCGTGCCCTCGCCTTTGGTTTTACCAGAAGGTCTACCGATTCAAAATGCCCCAAATCCCCGTTCTGTTCGTTGGACGTGCCGTGGAAGAAGCCGTGTGTCGCGTGCTCCGAGAATCTCCCGGTTTCGTGGTGGCATCGTCGAGTCCAGAGGCATTGGAAGCATCCCCTTACAAGGATGACGGAACGCCNATATCGGCCGCCGAACGCTCNTGGCCTGCAAGCGGCCTGATGCCGCTCTTTCCAAACGAGCGCCCGCAGTCGCTGGACGATCTTGAGGCGTGGGCTCTCCAACGTGGACNCCACCACCTGCCCCCTGCACTTGAACGGATGCGCANNCTTTGGGAAAACGANGAGCGACGGTCGGGCGACTGGGCTGAGGTCGATCAGGAGCGTTGCCTGGAAATGGTGCTGAACGCGCTGCGTTTCCACCTCGGTGANGTGGAGCGATGCCGTCAGGCCGGNGGTGGACCTGGCCTCGATCGGTGGCGAAGAGGTGAGCGTGGGCCATGGCCTTCGCCCGACGGGTTCCCTTACGAATCGTTTCCAGGACCGCATCCGCTTGCCAGCGATGGAGACATGTCGTGGACGGAAGCATGGGAGGTTGCACGACCCTGGTTTGTCGACCCCGATGCTCCAGCGTTTACGATGAACGCCGTCCATCCCGACCATTGGTTCCAGGGTGAATACGACCTCGTTTATCGTTGGACAGGCGCCCCCGTCATCGTGGACCTGAAAGCCAGTGTTGGGGCCAACGACCGGTCGGGAGATTACGTTGAGCAATTGAAGATTTACGCCATGTTGTGGCACGCAACCCACGACCGCAACCAGCGTGTGGAAGGCCTCCAAATCTGGTACCTTGGCCATCCAAGCATCAAAACGGTCCCCGTGCCGAATGTGGAGCAAATGGAGGTCATCGAGGCGAACATGGAAGCGTTGTGGCATCGTCTAAAGGCGGAAACACCAACCTTGGAAGGTTGCCCTCCGGAACCTCGCCCCGTTCGCGGTTTTTCCGCCGGAGGCGTGCCGGTTGATGCGCCCGACGAGGTTCGATGCGAACGCTGCGATTGGCGTTCGATTTGCCCGGGGGGCGAAGGAACGGACGAGCGCCGCCTGTCGTCCTCGATTCAATTGCCGGGTTCAANTCAGCGNACGCCGTTACAGCAGATTGGGGAACTCAATCCGCGGGCCACGGTGCGGGGCGAATTGTTCAGTGTCGGCTACGTCAAGGATGGGGTCCCCCTCAAGATGACGCTGAAACAGGGCACCAACACAGCCCACATNCAGGTGATTGCGACCGCTCAATCCGACGGGTCGCCAACCGTGGCTGTTCCGGCCATGAAAGGCATGAAGGTGNTGCTCAAAGATGCGGTNTTCACCGTCAACTGGAAAGGCGAAATCGTGTTGAAAATGGACCCGTTTTCCTCGTTGGTGGCCGATGACGATGATGGTGTCGAATCNAGCGACCTGTTTGATTTTCAGGCCAAACACAACATCGGNGGTACCGTCGTCTACACCTACGAAAAGAGTGGGGTCGGAAAAACCGGCAAGCCATGGTCGAGNAAAGGCATGATGGTGATGGACCACACCGGGGCCTGCAAGGTCGAAGGCTGGGCCGATGATTGGAACCACCAATACTCCATGCTGGAGGTTGGGGATGTGGTCGTGCTGGCCAACCTCGGCTTGGATGCCTGGGCCACCGAGGTTCGAGGTGACTACACCAGAAATTCGCGGTTGCAAATTGTTGAGCGNGTGGACCGTTCAACCGCCCGATGAGATCGTCGTCACCAGCAGTTGAACCGGTTGATTCAGCGGCGTGGAGTGAGGCAACACCGTTCCGTCGTGGCTTACGATGACCATGGAAGGAAGCACACCGGCAGCCTGCAACGCCGTTCGTACGGTGTCGCCCTCCTTCACCTCCACAACGATGTCAACGTCCTTGCCGTGGAAGTGAACCTCCATGACACGCCNGTGAAACATCATGCTTATGACCGTGGCGCATGAGGCGAGGGGCAGAGCCGAGGTCGCATAGCCCGGTATTGCGGTGGATTCGAAATCCACTGTCCCTTGGACGCGGGGGTTCAAATCCCTCTCTCGGCGCTCTCAAATCACATGTAGAACGCATCGTGGGATGCGGTCATTTCCTTGACAAGGTCGCTCTTCACGGTNGGCGCTCTTGCCTCAAGACGTTCGCGAAGCCATTCACTGCCGTTGGTGGGCACGGTCAGTCCGAACCCAAACCATCGTTCAAGGTGCTCAATCAGTCGTTGCGACCCCAAAATGTCCCCGCTGCTGCCGACCGTGGTGCCGATGATGCACGCTGAGTTGATGCCGTACAGCGGGCCCATGGACGCCAACANTGCGGCGACGCCAATCGCACCCGATCTTGGTTCGTCTCGACGTACGTCAACGCCCATGGTCTCCATGTCAATGCGGAACGACGCTGAACTGGCGACGGCGAACGTTTCCTTGATCTCNGGCTTGTCGATCATTCCAGCCAGCACCAGCACCGTCGTCGTGCCGTGCTGCTCGAAGAACGTCATGAGTTCCCGTGCAAGGTTGGATTGAAGGGCCGGGTCGTTGGGCTGAGCTTTCCCCGTCAGGGTCAACANCGGTTCCTCACCACCCGTTCGAACAACACTGAGGGAGAGATGAGGCGGTGCGAGCAGACCGTCCTCGTCGAGTTCTGCGTGCGGCGGCAATCCAACGGGGTGAAGCCGTGCAATCTCAAGGCTGTCCTCCAACGTGCAGATCGAATCGACCGCTACCTTGCCCATGTTTCCAACGCCGGGAAAGGCGATGAGAACCGTGGCCTTTTCAGGCAGATTTTGGACACCGTTTTTCCATTCAACCCGCAGTGTCATGAACCGCTGAACCGGTCAACACGCGCTATAATGTTTCACATCAAATCAAAGCGGAGCACATCGGTTTTCGAAGGGTTTGTGCGTGCCGGTTATTCTTCCTCCACCACACGCATCGCTTCCATTTGTTCGAGGCTTGGCAGGCTGGCGAGTTTTTGAGGCCAGTCCTTTTTCTCAACCCCGTTCATTTTTCGACGAAGCGCAGCTCGGTGGTCCTCTGGCGACCATTTGAGCGGAGCGGCGGCCTGTGCCTGTCCCCCGCAAATCGGGCAAACGACGGTGAGGCAAAAGGCGCCGCAGGAGAGGCATTGCTGCATGCGTTGTTTGGCCATGCGCTCACTCTCGCTGGGCGTCGGCTTCACCGCCGGAGGCGACCATGTGGTTCACCACGGCTTGTGTGGCTTGTTCCCACACGGTCTCGGCGATTTTGAAGTCAGGGGCTCGCAACTCAATGCGATAGGCCGGGGCACCGTCGTAGAAGCACTTGACGTCGATCTCTTCGTCTTCGTTGGACAGGGATTCNGCCGCTTCCAAAGCGGTCCGAATGACGGANATNCCGTCGGTGGCGTTGATGCTCAGGTTGAGCGTGCCTCGAACCTCTACAAAGGGAGGGATGATGTTTTCAACGGCCAGTTCGACGAANGGCGCCAACCATTCGCCTTCAAATCCGGCGTTTTCCAGCGCACCCTCTTGCATGGCNGCTTCTTCAAACGCAGCGTACACACCACCAAAGGCCTCAGCCAACTCGGNGGATTGTTCGGNGATGTCGTCCTCGGTCCATCCCACCTTCTCTCCGAGCACCTTCAGGAGTTGTTGGGCGCGCTGTTCGTTTTTCCATTCCTGGAGACGGTCTCTGCGTCGCTCTTCTGAAACCGATTTGAGGGAGAGCTCAAGCGACGTCCCGTCCCGCCGGGTTCGCATCACTTTGCAGATCACGCGCTGCCCTTCTCGGACGAAGCCGCGAATGTTCTTCACCCAGCCGGATGCGATCTCCCCGATGAAAATGAAGCCTTCAATGCCCTCAAACTCGTCAAGGTCGGCGTACGCACCGTTCTGCTTGACGNTGGTGATGGTGGCAACGACGAGTTCACCTTCTTCGGGTGCGGCGCCTTGTTGGTTGACCATGGAGGTTCAACCTCCTCAATTCAACGCTTCAACAACGGTGCATCCAACGAGGTCGGCCTTTCCACCTGCCGGCTTGGTCAACGTTGCACTGCAAACGCCGCAAGCNATGGAGGTGGTGGCTCGGGAAAAAATGATGGATTCGCTTCCGCAATCTCGGCAGCTTACTCGGAGGAAATAGTTGGCCATGTGATTCACCTCAGCGGTCGACGAGTTCGAATTTCTTGGCACGCTTGCAAGGAGCGTAGTGGGCCTTGCCCGTCTCCGTGCATCGGTACAGAATGTTCACGCGCTTGGTGGGTTTTTCCCGACCGTCGGGCTTTGGACGAGGGAAACCTCGGTAACCCGCCATAACCCGGCGAAAGCGTCGCTGACCCCAGCGGAGTTCAGAAGCACGCTTTTTCTTCACGCGCTCGACGGTGTGGAGGGTGTGCTTGCCAGCGGATGGGCTGTAGCGCATAACTTGACGGGGTCGCTTCACCATGTGAACACCTAAGCGTTCAGCCCACAGAGGTGGGGTATTTATGCCCTCCGCCATGCGTTTTGGACACAATCAACCCACTGCGGTAAGGATGGAGGGATTCTCTATAAATTGAGGTTGTTTCCATCCATCATGGAAGAGGCGACGCAAGCCTTCGTTTTCTTCTGGCTTGCCGGTCTGTTCCTTCTGTGCGGTTCATTGGTCGGTTTCTTTTCCAAAGTTGGCTGGCAACGTCGTCTCGGAGCCNTCCTCGCTGCGCTCGGGTTGCTGTCCTTGTTGGCCACGCCGTGGACGCTCTCGTTTTCTCCGTCCAGTGCGTTTGGGCACCTCTTGGGCAGTTTGATTGGACCGGCCGTTCTGTTGGGGGTTGGCTTCTACCAGATCACGTTCGCNGGNAACGTTCCCGTCGGACGCCTCACACGAACCGATCGCAACGTTGGTGTGGTGATGGTCATCGTTGGCGTGCTGTGGCTCGAAGCGATGCATTGGGGGNCGATCACGCCGACCTATCCAGACGCCGTCAACNGATACTGGCTGATTTTCTGGCCCACCATGCTTCTGGGAACNCTCGCCGGTGCGTGCGGNGCATACGNCCTGGTGGGCCTCATCGGTGAAGAACGGCAGCGAGAGCAACAATTGATGCTGCTGGTGGCTGTGTTTGCCGGTCTTCTTTTGCTCCTNGGAGCGACCAACGACGGTCCCAACGTGGCGAAGGGTGTTTTTGCGGAGGAGGTGTTGCTCGCAGCCGCTGACATCTTTGGTGCGCTGGTCGGNACCGCCGTTGCCGTGCTTCTTTTCGCCGTGGTTTTGGCGGTTTACGAATCGCAGCAGCCAGCGCCAAAGCGGTTGGACCCTCCAAACGCCGCACAGCTCGAGCAAGCCGGGCGCACGATCGCACAAAATTTGAGAGGTGGTTCGGAAGATGAATGACGGTTCATCGGGCCGCACGCTGGTTCGCNTCGGCGCCCATGTGGTCCTACCGATGGTGGTCGCCGTCACCTTGGTTTCCATGCTCTCTGGAGGCTTTGCCGAAGGAGCACCGGTTCGATTCGCAAACGCTCTGCTGACGGCGTTCACGCTCGTTTCGTTCGTCCTTCTTCTCACCCTCGTTGTGTACGGCGACGCACGAAAACGCCCGATTGCCCCGCTTCTGGGCATGTGTCTGAGCGTCGCACTTGGCGTTGGATTAACGGTGTTTTTCCTGTCCCAAGGTGAACTGCTGATGGAGGACAACGGGTCGGTGCGGGCTCAGGCGCTGTCGAACATCGTTCGGTTNGGGACCACGATGATTGCTTTAGCCATGGCNGCCGTGATTGTTTTTGGNACGCTGTTCTCAAGTCTGATGAGNGGGCCAAAACGCACCGTTCNCTTTGAGGAGGAGTGAATCGCCTCTCGANGTGTGCCGTTGATTTCATAAGGGGGAGGTCGGTGGNCAANTCGTTCGGGTGAGGCTATGTCCAAAGGTACGCCATCCATGGGTCGTCGACAAAAGACCACCCACATTCGNTGCCGAAGGTGCGGACGTAACGCCTACCACAAGCAAAAAGGCGTTTGCGCCNCATGCGGATACGGCAAGACCTCCAAGATCAGGAAATACAGCTGGTCCAANAAGACGCATCGTCCAAAGGCGTGATGCCTTCCCATCGCAACGATAAGAAACAACCTCGTTTTCCTTCAANCCGGGCGAACCCATGTGCGGCATCCTTGGTATCGTCGGTCAACCGAATTCTCACGTGAATCAGTTGCTGTACGACGGGCTCACCGTTCTTCAACATCGAGGTCAAGACGCCGCTGGTATCCTGACCGATACCGGTGGTCATTTTCGTCTGCGTAAATCAAACGGCCTCGTCTCCGATGTGTTCTACAAGCGACACATGCTCCGCCTCGAAGGCAACGTGGGCATCGGACATGTACGCTACCCAACGGCGGGCTCATCTTCTCGAGCCGAGGCTCAACCTTTCTACGTCAATTCCCCCTACGGCATCGCCTTGGCCCACAACGGGAACCTGACCAACGCTGAGGAACTCNGTCGNTATTTGCGCAACGAATGCATGCGACACGTCAACACCACAAGCGACTCCGAGTTGTTGCTGAACGCTCTGGCGGTTGAACTCGGCCAGCGAAGCACGGCCCTCAACATTCAGGGGGACCCTCACATGAACATCGAAACGGTGTTCGGTGCGGTTGGAGCGGTCAACGATCGCGTACGAGGCGGCTACGCTTGTGTGTCGGTCATCGCCGGATACGGCCTTCTTGCCTTCCGGGACCCCAACGGAATCCGTCCCCTCGTGTACGGGAAACGAGAAATCGAAGGNCAAACCGAATACATTGTCGCCAGCGAGAGCGTGGCCATCACGGCGTTGGGCTTTGAAATCGTACGAGACGTGCGTCCNGGCGAGGCCATTTTCATCAGCTCGTCGGGCCATGTTTTCACGCGACAGTGCTCCAAGCCAGCCGGGTACACGCCGTGCATCTTTGAACACGTTTACTTCGCACGACCCGACTCGGTCATCGATGGTATGTCGGTGTATCAATCTCGACTGAACCAAGGCCAGCGATTGGCAGAGCGACTGATGGAATCCTGGCCGGACCACGACATCGACGTGGTCATCCCCATCCCCGACTCCGGNAGGATTGCNGCTCTTCAAATGGCCAAGACCCTCAATGTCCCTTACAGAGAAGGTTTCGTCAAAAACCGCTACGTCGGTCGTACGTTCATCATGCCGGGTCAGGCCATGCGTGAAAAATCGGTTCGTCGCAAGCTCAACGCCATTGAGAACGAATTCAGAGGGAAGAACGTCCTGCTCGTGGACGACTCAATTGTGCGCGGCACCACCAGCGCNCAGATCATTGAAATGGCNCGGGAAGTGGGCTCCAACAAAGTGTACTTTGCATCGGCCGCACCTCCGGTTCGTCACCCCAACGTGTACGGCATCGACATGCCGGCTGTAAACGAATTCATCGCCAACGGTCGAACGATCGATGAAATCAATCAGACCATTGGCAGCGACCGTTTGTTTTACCAAACCCTCGAAGACCTGGTGGAGACCACGCTCCAGGATGGCTCCGAGGTTCTNGGCTTTGATTCGAGTTGTTTCAACGGAGAATACGTGACNGGGGACATTGATGACGTCTACCTCGAGCGNTTGGACAACGCACGAAACGACGCTGCGAAGGGTCAGTCGCACGCCGATGATGCNGTCATTGACCTCCACAACGACGACGACCTCTGAGCATCGCTCAACGCAAGCGAGTTCTTTTCAACGGGTTGAGCAAGCACCGNCCATGGTGTCCACGCGTCGCGTCGTTTCGCTGNTCCGGCCGGACGCCAAAGTCAAGCATTTGGTCGTGGACGAGACGTCCGCATGCATCGCATGGGCCGAAGGCAGCCGAACCGTGAAGTGGGCGACGCTGGATGCAGGAGGAGAACTTGGACCCGTCACCACGGTTTCGGTGCCAAACNACGTTTCGTTTTTGNCCCATCATCGCTCGATGATTGTTGTTGGCGACGAAATCGGTCACCTGACCTTTCACGACGACGAGGGCAACCCCGTCGAAACGCAGGACATCGATGGAGGGGTTCAACACTGCATCGCCATGGGGCTGAAACTGGTGCTGCTCACCGGAATGGGTGAGGTGGTGCTGGTTCAGTACCAACGAGACCAAATCAACCTCTCAAACCGCTTCGGACTGGGCGATGTCCTTCACATCGCCGTGCATGAACACCGTGTTTACGTCGCAGAGCAGACCGGGTCCNTCGTCGCTTTTGATGAGTCCAACGTCGTGTGGCGACGTCCACCTCGCGGCGATCACGGGGAGCGAATCACGGGCGTTGGATTGACGGCAACAGGCGGGTTTTTTCTCACTCGGGAAGGCCATGCATTGGTGGCCGGCGATGAAGAAGCCATTGANTTTGAATTGTGGGTGAAGGACGAACTGCTCGTTCGGAAAGACCTTCGTATGCGTTTACTTACTTCAAACACTGCTCCTTCTGGAGCCGTGCTGGGGTTTGACGACGGCAGCGTACATCGGCTCCACGATGACGGTCGAATGGACCTTGTTCTGGAAACGAACCACCCGATTTTGTCTTGCTTCGAGCACGGCANGCAGGTCGTTGCGAGTTCGTGGTTTTACATCCANGGTGCGGATGCCGAGGTGATGTGGAAGGCCGAACATCAGGGCATGCCTCATCTCCTCGCTCACCACCAAGGCCTGAATGCGTTGGTGTTTGCAGGCGACGACCAGAACGACTACACTTCACCCGAGCCCGTTGGATTCATTGATTTGAACCAGGACGTCGTCGAACTCGACGACGCTGAGTTGACCTTGTGGTTCCAAACCACAAACGAATCCGTCGCCATCACCGCAGAGGCGTTGTACACCGACGACCAAGAGGCGGTGCTCAACCTGTTGACCGACGAGGAGCGAGCCTCGTTTGTCGAACCTGCCGATGATGTCGCCTCGGCATCGTTGCTCGCTGCCATGGGGGAAGCCCAGCCGACATCGGTCGACCGCACGGCGGTNTTGGATGAATCGGATTTGCTTGAGGCGCTCAGCGGTGTTGAAGAATTGACCCTTGAAGAGGAGGAGCAGCTCATGGACGCTCTCTCAGCAAACGTTTCTGAACGCATTCCCCCGCGGGCCGTGGCGGGTGACGATCAGCGTCATGTGGCCGAAGTGGACGGCACGTGCGTTGTGCTCCTCGACGGGCGCGGGTCGTACGACCCGCACGAACAAATCGAACGATGGGCGTGGCACGACGGACGCGGTCGGGAACTTGCGACGGGACCTCAGGTCAACCTCAAACTTCCCGTGGGGAACCACCGGTTTGAGTTGCGCGTGGTCGATCGGGAGGGTTCCTGGACCACCGATTCGTTGAGCGTGACCNTCGTTGATGGCTCAACCTCATGAAGGAGACAGGAGTGGCAGCATCATGGGACTGACCGAACCGTGGATCGAGCATTTTTTTGTCGGTCCGCTTCAGATGCGATGCTCTGTGGTCACCGACCGAACGAGCGGCGACACCATCATCATCGACGGCGGCGACGAACCGCAACGCATCATCGAATGGATCGACGGGTATCGAGGCCCCGGCCCCAACTGGACCACAGGCCCAGAAAACGCTGAAGCAGCGCACGAACTCGGNNTGCCCGGTCGGAAGGTCGTTGCGTTGGTCAACACCCACGCTCATTTTGACCACAGCGGGTTCATCCCGGAACTCCGAGATCACTACCAGGTTGACTGGTACCTGCATCCCGATGACAACTTTCTGCAAACCCTCGCACAGGCCTCGGGCCGTCGCTACGGACTGACGTTGCCCG
This sequence comes from Methanobacteriota archaeon, assembly GCA_002694525.1. Classification (GTDB taxonomy): domain Archaea; phylum Thermoplasmatota; class Poseidoniia; order Poseidoniales; family Poseidoniaceae; genus Poseidonia. The sequence goes on along the minus strand of NZMN01000005.1, from coordinate 11,892 downwards.
AACCGGCGGTTGCTGACCGTGCGTTTGAAGCGGACGAAACCTACACCTTCGGCTCAATTGAACTGAAGATTCTGCACACCCCTGGACACACCCTCGGCGGTTGTTGCCTTCTTCTCTCCGTAGAGGAAGGTCCCGATCATGTCTTCGTCGGTGACACGCTGTTCGCAGGTTCCGTCGGTCGCACCGACATCGCCAATTCTGGAGGGGACTTTGATCTCCTTGCCCGTTCCATTCACACGCAACTTTGGCCCCTGGACGAATCAACCGTCGTCCACCCGGGCCACGGGCCCCTCACGACCATCGGTCATGAAAAACGGACGAACCCCTTTGTTGGCGACGGTGCAGGTGCTGGGGGCACGTACGGCTTTGGGAAATACGCCTGATCATCCCATCATGCCTTTCAGGCTGGTGTGAAGGACGGGAAGCGCCTCTTCCCACGTGGCTACGATTCCGTAGTCAGCGTGCTGGAAGATGGGGGCGTCGGCGTCTTTGTTGATGGCAACGATGTACTTCGAGGAGCGCATGCCAGCGAGATGCTGGATGGCGCCGGAGATGCCCACGGCGATGTAGAGGTTGGGGTTCACCGTCTTTCCTGTTTGGCCGACCTGCATGGAATGCGGGATGGCGTCCCATGTGTCAACGGCGGCNCGAGAAGCACCCACGGCTGCGCCGATGGTGTCTGCGATGGCTTCCAATTGGGAAAAATTGTCGGGCGANCCCATGCCTCNGCCTCCTGAGATGATGATGTTCGCTTCGCTGACGTCGAGTCGCTCGGAGGCGCGGGCCATGAATTCCTGAACCGATGTCGCTACGTCTCCCGTCGTGTCGAGGACNGACACGTCCGTGGCGCCACCCTGAGCGGGGGCAAAGACGTTTGAGCGGACCGAAACGACGGCGGGGCCGTTCACGGCCACGGTTTGCATGGCTTTTCCGCTGTANACCGGCGACGTGATTTGGTTTCCATTGATTTGAACGGCGTCCTGCACGACGGAGAGGCTCCGNCGAGCGGCCAGACGGGCAGCCATGTCCTTNGATTGTGGACTCGCACCCGTCAGGACGGTGCCTTGCGGGACCACNGCGTCNAGGGCTGCTGCCCANGCGCTTGCGTCGTAGTGNGCAAAGGCGTCGGATTTNGCTGCAATGATGTTGGCTCCACCCATGTTGGCTGCGCCACCGGCTTGNCCTGCGTCGGTGCANGGAACGACGATGGTGGGCGCTCCNCCCATGGTCATCGCAGCGCTCACCAGTTCGGCGGTGCTGGGGTGGACGGCGTTGTTGTTCATTTCTGCAATTACGATCGTTTGTGTCATGGTTTCACCTCATAGAACGTTGGCTTCGTCTCGAAGCAGTTGGGCCACTTCAGCAGCGGCAGCACCGCCCTCGTAGCTTTTCCCCGCCGGTTTGGCGGGTGGAAGGGCGTGATTGACAACGGAAACAGACGAGGCTGGAACCTCTATAGAATGAACATCGACGGACGCTCGCTTTGCTTGCATGATGCCTTTGACGTTGGGCTTTCGAACCTTGAGATCGCCTTTGTCGCANGAAACGACGGCCGGAAGAGGCACGCTGAGCTTTGCGTTTCCTCCACCGCTTGGTGCAACGACGCTGAGCCCTCCGTCAAACGAGGCTCCAACGATGTTGGACACGGACGCCCAGCCAAGGCGCTCTGCGAGACCGGGGCCCGTTGAACCCGCACCCGTGTCGGCAGCGGACTTGCCGCAGTACACCACTTCAGCACCNAGGTCGGTGACGGCTTTTGCCAGAACGGACTGGAGGGCGTTGGAATCCATCTCTGCTTCGNCGTCCACGCGCACGATGTGGTCAACACCGATGGCCTTGGCGTCTTTGAGNATCTTCTCGGCTCCGGTGCCACCGACCGTGAGGGCGGTGACTTCCCCGCCGCCGGCTTCTTTGTGCTTGAGGGCGGTCTCCACGGCNAATTCGTCGTACGGGCTCATGACCATCTTGACCGATGAAAGGTCGACACGGTCGCCGTTGACGACGATTTTTGCGTTGGTGTCGGGAACTTGTTTGACGAGGACAACGATGTTTGGCATGAAATCAACTCACTCTTCAAATCGGCTCACCATGGCTCGCCTCATGAACCTTGCCTCATCGCCGTCAGGCGCTGTGTTTATGCCGAACTTTCGGTGGNGCCGGTTGTATTATGAACCGTCCCACCAGCGGGANAACTCCATGCCNCCCACAGAAAAGGTTGACCTCGAGCCCGAAGAGCAGGATGTCCTGCGCGAATGGCGGGACATTGTTGAGACGCACTACGTTTCGGACATTGCTCGTTTGGAGGGNCTNGAAGACAGTGTTCACGGGTTCCACATCCAGCACAACCTGATCGACCAGCAACCCACGCTCCGCCGTTTGTTTCACGAAAACCCCACCCGTGCACTCGAGCTCGGCTCCCGCATCATGAGAGAACAGTTTGACGCTCACAACATTCCCACGCGCCCCGTCCTCAGGGTGGTCGGGCTTTCGGAAAACTACCTCAACAGGGTGGACGAGTTGCGCATGAGGGATCGCAACGACCTGGTGTGTTTGGACGTGAAGATCAACGATGTCTCACAACCGTACGGTTGGCTCAAACTGGCCAAGTACGAGTGCAGGGATTGCGGCTCAACAACCGAAGTCAAGCAGCGTCGCGCTCGAGAGCGAGAAAGCCCNTTTGTGTGCGTTCCGTGCCTCAAAAAGGTCTGGGAGGGAAAGGACACGGACGACATACCAATGGGTCTGTTCAACCCACAGCCAAACTTTCGCATGGTCATNGAGGAGTGCAAATACGAGGACGTTCAAGACATCAGCATGAGTCAGATCACCTACAACAAAGAGCATCACCTCATCAGCACATCCTCANGAAACCAAATCATTGGAACGGTGTCCGACGANTTGGTGGATCAGGTGGGGGAGTTCCCCTACGCTCGAATCAACGGTATCGTCCGGGTCCAACCGGTTCCCGACCGCACGTTTGCAAAGGACACGCGAAGGTTGCTTTCCATCGACATCATCAGCGTGGAAGAACTCCACCTCGAGGATTGACCTCAACGGTTCATCAGTTCCGTAACACGGTCCAACGTTTCTGGATGCTGTTCAAAATACGCAGACAGTTGCTCCAGACCTTTGGCCAGACCGTCAGCAACGCCAAATTTAGCGTCCAGGGGGTGGAGCGTGCCGTCCATCACGGCCGCTCGGAACGATTCCAAGCTGGTCCACGTGCTGGGTTCACCGAACTTCGGATTGGGCGTCACGTGAATGGCCCCGAATTCGGGGAGNAGAATGTGTTCAGCCAGTTCGTAGACAGGTGATTCCGGGTCGTCGGGGGAAATGTACGCTTTCCGCATTTTCTTGCGAATTTGCTCGGGCGTGTCGTGNAGCAACAACGCTCCGTTCGGGTCGGATTTTGACATTTTGTGGTCGAACGACTCCATTCGTGCGCCCGACGTCTTCAGGGACGAGATGATCGGCGTGTGAAGNCACGTGGCCTTTTTCCAACCGTANTTTGAAGCGACGTCTCGCATGAACATGTGCGCCTTGCGCTGNTCCATGCCGCCCAGAGCAACGTCGATGTCCATCTCAAAAATGTCGGCAGCCTGCATGGCAGGGTAGTAGAACTTCGAAAGGTCGTGGTCCGANGANGCTTCGTCGCGGCCCATGATGGTGAATGTTTTGCGGACCATGGCCAGTGTTGCTCCTTTTGAGCATCGGAGCACGCGCGCCCAGTACGCTCCCGACTCCATCAATTCCGAGGCCCACTTGAAGCGTAATTCACCNGGACCGTCCCCTTCGGGAGGGTGGTTGAGCANCGAGCGAAACGTCTCCTGCATGTACTCACCGGTTGTTTTGATGGCGTCCATGTCGCCGTTGAATTTGTCGTTGACCCATGCGTGCCAGTCGGCCAGAAAAACCATCACGTTGGCGTTTGCATCGAGCATTCGGCGCAACTGAAGGGCCAACACCTTCCAGCCGATGTGGGCCTTTCCGCTCGGTTCGAAACCGACGTAGCACCTCAGCACACCGTCGCCTCCGTGCGAAGTGCCGTCGCGGAGCGCNTGGATGAGGTGCTCCACTCCAACCANTTCTTCGACGTGGTCGACCATGGTGTGCAAGCGATTTGAAAGTTCAGGATTCAGTTGTCCATAGCCGTCTTTGGTCGTCAGCAAGGCAGGGATGTCTTGCTTTGAAGCCATGCAACCGCCTCAAAACAATTTGTCCAATTTCTTGACNTGGGTTTCCGAAGGAGGATTGCCGGCCTCGATCATTTCTTCAAGCGAAGCAATGAGTGCATGCGCTTGGTCGATGGTGTCTTGGTCCAAGTTTTTCATCAATTCCATGGACTTGTGAGCCATTTTGATNGCGGATTTTGCCTTTGAGAATTTCTTTGCTTCCTCTTTNGCTTTGTCCCCTCGCTGTTTNGCGTTGTACCCCGTTGCTTCGTCAAGGAANCTGGACCATCGCTTTCGGGACTCCATGGCTTTTTGCGGGCCTTCATCGGAATCCAAGAAATCAGCGAGGTCGGCACCTTTGAGCTGAACCACGTCAACGGCGAGCTTGCCGTTCTCGTCGTAGAAGCCTTGGACGCTCACCANCAAACCGTACGAGCCCGTGAAGACACCTTCCGAATCGACGTTGATGTTTTCAAAATACGACGTGGCCATCTTGGCCAAGCCTGCGTTCCCGCCCATCGATTTTACNAGACCGCGTTTGACGGCGAATCGCTCCATGGCTGAGGCAACGGTTGGGGTCTCATAAGCCCACCGTCCCGCCTTCTTGTTGCAAGCCTGCGAATGGGAGATGTTTTGACGGCGTGCGGGGTCGCAAATCCATGCGAGGGACTGGATGGGTGGCCCTCGGGATGGTCCTCGTGATGATGCTTCCCCTCGCTTCCGCAGATCTGACCTCACGGGTCGAGTTGGAGCACCAAGGAACCCTGAGCGACACGGATTTGGGCATCACCGTCGGGGCGATTTCCCCGAGCGGGGAGGACGTGTTGATCGGTGGGCTGAACGGGTACGCCAGGCTGTTGTCAGCGAGNCAGGCCGACGACCGAAGCATGGACGTTGAACTGGTCACGGGACGCAACTCCACCATCAACGACATCGCATGGCACCCTCGAGGCAACACGGCNTTGCTGGTCGGAGACGACGGTCTGGCGATGAGGTACGACACCTACGACCACAGCGTGACGTACGTAAACGGTACGTTCACCGTTCTCGGAAAGGCCTTGACCTCGGTCGTGTGGCGCCCCGGGGGGGACTTTGCCTACGTTGCCTCCGCCACCGGAGACGTGTGGAAATTTGCCGAGCACACGGGGTTTGAACTGCTTGAGGACCTAAGGACGAGCCGTGTCACGGACGTTTCCTGCCACCGAAACTACAACGTGTGTGCCGTGGCCACCGTGGACGACGGCATCGCCATCATCGATGAAGGCCACGCCGTTGGGTGGTTGGCAGAGACCGCAGCACAAACGTGGATTGGGATTGACTGCGCAAGCCCGGTTCTCAACGAATGCGTTGGTTTTGCAAGCGGTCTCACCAGTTCCGTCGTGCGCATCAACACCCTNGATGCGCGTCAGTCAACCGTCCAAACACCCGTTCGCATCGACCTCCCTCTGGGCGAGTATGTCTCCGTTTCACGCGGTCACGACGGGACCAGTCTGGTTCATCTCGCCCCGCTCGGGGTGGTTCGAAACATGCCCATGAGCGGTGATTCGTTCACGGTGCTTGTTCCCGAGGATGCAGCACAGTGGGACGAGATCATTGCCGGTCGTGGCCTGTCCGTCATCTGGGAGACCGGTCTCCATCGCGGTTTCATCATCACCGACTTCGGCAANGTNGTGGAATTNTCCCCGGCCGTNGAAGAGGTGGAGATGAACATCATCGACGTTTTGGTCCTCGGCGCAGTGTCGATTTCCGTGCCCGGCGTCATTTTGGGCCTCATCTACATGAACAGCCCTTGGATGCAACGAAAGTACCGAGAATGGCGGTTCGGAAAGAAATGACATTGTCCTTTCTATCACACGAATAGACATGTTGATGAAGCACCCGCGTGGCCCTTGAATCGAGGGTGGGGCATGGAGCCGTTTGAAGGACTCGATTTTTACGATGTTGAAAGTTTACTGACCGAAGAGGAAATCATGGTCAGGGACATGGTTCGAGAATGGGTTGACGAAGCCGTCATTCCAAAGATCGAACATGCGTGCGAAAAAGGCGTCTTCCTTGANGAGTGGCGCGTGGCCCTCGGTGAGATGGGCGTGCTGGGTGCGCCGCTCAAAGGCTACGGATGCCCGGGACTGTCTTACGTGGCTTACGGGCTCATCTGCCAGGAGCTNGAACGAGGNGACAGCGGTCTGCGCTCGTTTGCTTCGGTCCAGGGCTCGNTGGCGATGTACCCCATTTGGGACTTTGGAACCGAGGAGCAGAAAGAGAAATACCTTCCAAAAATGGCCTCCGGTGAGTGGGTCGGTTGTTTCGGTCTAACGGAGCCCGATTACGGTTCCAACCCCGGTGACATGGTCACAAAAGCCGAGGACAAGGGCGACCACTATCTGCTCAACGGTGCAAAAATGTGGATCACAAACGGNACCATCGCTGATGTTGCCGTGGTGTGGGCCAAACTCGATGGCGTGATTCGCGGCTTCATCGTTGAGAAGAACGACGAAGGCTTCAGCGCTCCCGAAATGAAGGGCAAACATTCGCTTAAAGCAAGCGTGACAAGCGAACTGGTGTTCCAGGACTGCAAGATTCCAAAGGACCGTATGCTGCCGGGCGTGAAGGGTCTTCGTGGTCCGTTTTCCTGCCTCAACAACGCCCGATACGGCATCTCTTGGGGCGCGCTCGGTTCGGCCATGGCCTGCTACCACAGCGCGAAGACCTACGCGCTCTCTCGCATCCAGTTCGATCACCCCATCGCTTCCTACCAACTCGTCCAAAACAAGTTGGCGTGGATGCTTCGTGAAATCACCAAAGGGCAACTCCTTGCTTACCACCTCGGTAAGAAAAAGGACGACGGGTCGTGGTTCCCCGAACAAATCTCGCTTGCCAAAATGAACAACGTCGACATTGCGCTTGAAATCGCACGCGTTTCGCGCGACATTCACGGGGCCAACGGTGTTCTTGACGAATACCCCGTCATGCGCCACATGGCCAACCTTGAGTCGGTAAAAACTTACGAAGGAACGCACGACATTCACAACCTCATCCTGGGGCGATACATCACCGGCATCCAGGCCTTCACGCGCCAGGCTTGATGGCCCATGTACGCCTACTTCCGCCTGCTGCGGATGATGGCGAGGCACCTGTTCACCCGAGCGAAACAATTCGATTCCAGGCACGAGCACGTGTGGGTGATGCGACCGGGGCTGAACGACATTGACGTCTACCCTGAGGTCAACAACGGACGGCATTTTGTCCTCTTTGATTTGGCGCGATACGAGGTCGCAATGAAGATCGGCCTTTTTCGATGGGTGAGGAAGACACGCTCGGCCTTCGTCGTGGCCGGCTCAACGATTCGATATCGACACCGCCTGTTGCCGTGGAGGCGAACCGAAATCCACACGCAGTTGGTCGGCATGGACGAACGCTTCTTTTATTTTCATCACAAAACCGTCCAGCGCGGCAAAACCTGTTCGGTTGCACTTGTGCGCACCGGCGTCCGAAGAAACGGTGTGGTTCCACCGATCGAAGTGATGGACGGCATCGGTATGCCGATTGAACCGTTCATGGAACCATGGGTGGCGGAATGGAACGACTGGGACAACCGCCAGGCCGACAAGACCTGACCGGTCAAACGCTTGGCAGCAGACCGACTCGGGCCAAAGCGGCCCACACAGGGTCGAGGAATGCGGGAAGGAATCGGTGGCGCAAGTAGACGGCTGCGGCGAGTGAAATCTTCTGGACCTTGTTCAACTTGACACGCTTTGTGAAGACGTCGCCCTGCTGCTTTTCGATTTGTCGAAGGATCTTGTCGTAGAACGCAATCATGGCCGCAGGGGAGTAGCGTGTTCGCCGTGGAAGGAGCGGCAGGAGGGCTCGGGCCTCCTCAAGGTAGGTTCGAGCGCGAACGGCGTATTCACGGCAGTAGGGCTCCCAGTGCTTGTTNAGGACAATTTTACCGTCGAGTTCCTGTTCCTCCATGCCGTTGCGTTCGAGTTCGTTCAGCGGGAGGTAGACGCGGTCTCGCTGGATGTCTTCACCAACGTCTCNGAGGACGTTGGTCAGCTGCATGAAAATACCCCAGGATTCGGCGTACTTNTTGGCCATGGGGTTGTCGTAGCCGTAGACTTCAATGCACATCAGTCCGACCACGGAAGCGACCCTGTAGCAGTAAACGTAGAGTTCGTCAAAGGTTCGATATCGGTTGTTGTAGAGGTCGTCCTCCATGCCGGAAATCAGGTCGTCAAACACGTCCCGTGGAATCGAATAGCGTTGGACCGTGTCCTTNAGCGCGAGGAAAACAGGGTCGGTGGAGTGAACGTCTCCGTAGCACGTGGACAGTTTTTTGCGGAAGAAGAACAACTGCGTGATCTTGTTGAGGTAAGCTTCCTCGTCGAGGATCGTTCCTCGGTCTTGGAGGGATTCCAACTGGTTTCGATACGCCGTCGCTTCGGGGTCCAACTCTCCCTTGCTCCCGGGGAATCGGTCCGCCCAATCGCCGTCTGCGATGTCGTCCGCACGTCGGCAAAAGGCGTAGATGGCGCACATGGCGAGGCGTTGTTCCTCTGGCAAATACTTGAACGAGTGGTAGAAATTTCCCGCTTCTCGCATGGTTAATTCTTCGCAGTAGCGGTACGCAAGTTTGTGAAGTTCGGCGGGTGGTTGTTCCGACCAGATCGGAGCGTCCAAGTGGGCGAACGGGTCGACNAGTTCGTTGGTCTCACCCACGATACCAATGAACGATGCACCTTCCCGCAGCGCCTCCATGGCGGTGACACTTACGGCCTTCACAGCGTCTCTGGCAAGCGTGACACCGGCTCGAAGACGATCAAGCGTGGTTGGTGGCCGAGCNCCGTCCTCGTCGGCCCTGCTGGATGCGTTCCCTTTGAGGGGGAANAGCAGGTCGAGCGGTTTGCGGCGTTCCAGCATCCTAACCGATACGCCCTTGCGTCTCTTGTTTAAGAGACCTCGCTTTGGAAGTTCGGGTAAACGGGTGAATTCAAATTNTTGTAAGTAGTTGTCTACAAAGGNCCTTNATTTCTATAGAAATCATGACTTGTCTCGATTCTTTTCGAGCAAGCGGCGAACGCCGCCGGGAATGAGAAGCGCACGCAAGAGTTTTCTGGCGTAGGTTTTCATTTCGTCTCGAGTGACTTTGATGCGTTCATCGGANTTGAGAATGTTCCCTTCTCGCAGGAGGGTNACGGTNCGTTGACCGACCAGAACCGGCAGCATGCAGGAAGCCTTCAACCGAAATTGAGTTTCGGGAATCATCCGAATGTAAGCCGTGGCTTCCTCGAGGTGCTCGTTGGTAAGATCNAGGTAGCGGTCGTAGAGCGGACGNAACGTGTGGAGGTTGGTGTCGTCCATCAGATCGTCGGGTTTCATGTTGATGCCGTCAAGNGCTTCTTCAGGNATGTAGCACCGACCGAATCGCAAATCCTCGGGTATGTCGCGNAGGATGTTGATCATNTGGAGGGCTTTCCCAAACCGAACGCCGCGTTCCATGAACANNNTCTCCTCCTCCGGTGGTAAGTTCATCAGGTGGGCCAACGACATTTTGGTCCAAAAAACACCAACGCATCCGGCGACCCGGAAGGCGTAGTCGTCAAGCTCGGCGTCCGTGGACAAGGCCGAGATGTTGCCTCCTTCGTTTGCCGGACCGAANCGTTCCAAATCCAAACGCTGCCCGCTGACGATGATGTCGAGGCACTCGAGCATTCGCTCTTGGTCGTCGCGGTCGTAATGGCTCAATCCTTCAACGACCAGGGGGACGTTTCTGAGAAGCTCCGCTTCATGTTCNTTGGTTTGAACGGCTGCCAGCGGCTCGAAATCAGGAAGTTCGGTGGCCCTGCCTTGAACNACATCGTTGTAATCAGCGAGGTAGCGCAAGAGTGCCTCGGTTTCGCCAACCTTTGAATCAGCGATGGTGTCGGCGACTCGAGCAAGAAGATAGAGCAAACCGATTTGTCCCCGAGTTTTTTTGGGCAGGTACTTCAAGGTGGGATAAAACGACCTGGAGGTNGTTTCCAGCAGTGCATCAATCTTCTCGTTCACCAGCACCGGCACACGCATCCCTCCGGTGTCAGGGGGTCGCACGTGCGCCAAGAAATTATGGTTGGTTTCTGAAGACGACGCCGANACACGGNGTNGGAGGATGGTGGGGTTGATGCTGTTCCGGTCGCAACCCTTTAGGAAGGGTGGCCTAAGCAACCAAAGCGAGGGGGTAAACCATGAACTGCAATTCCTGCGGCGCTCAGATACCGGCAGACAGCATGTTCTGCCCCGAGTGCGGTGCGCGGCAGGATGTTTCTGCGTCCAGTGGCTTCGCTCCGCCTCCTCAAACGATGCAGCNGCCCAACCAAGGCATCCCAACCTTCCCCGGTCAGCAACGCAATTTCGATCCTGTTTCGGGCCAGGTCCAACGAACGCAGCAGGACAACAACATGCAACAAATGGGTCAAATTCCACCCGAAATGCTCCAAGGCATGGCACAAGGTCTGCAGCAGCAGCAAAACCTTCCGCCTGGGACGTATCCTCAGCAACCTGTCCGGGGTGGATATCAACCCAATCAATTCCCACCTCAACAACCGCAGGGCAACGTGATGCCCATGGGCAATCAAGCCGGCGTCAACGACATGCCGAATCTTCAACGAGGTCCATCGCTCGGCAGCGGAGCGATGCCGAGTTCGGGCAACGTGAGCCCTCTTGCCCCGGGCGGTACCAAAATTGCCCACAACCCTGCAAATTCACCGACCGACGCCATGGTCAATCGGCTGGCCGAGGCGGAACGGGCCGTGAAAGACGAGCGCCGAAACCAATGGCTGTCAATGAATCAATCTCCCGCCTCATCCGTGCTTGCCAATCTTGGCGGCGGTGAACTACCGGCCCACCTTCGAGCCGGTGGCGAGAGCGGCAACGCAGCTGCTGAAATCATGGCCGGAACGATGAATGCGCCGGCCAAAGACGCGCCCAGCGACGCTCTGCTGCGTCGAATTTCCGAGGTGGCGGTTCGACGCGTCGCTCGCAAGCGCGGCGTCGCAGTTGAGGCACCACAAACCAAGCTCGAAGACGACCAGTTCATGGTGAACGTCACCTACATCGACGATGGCCGTGTGCTTGACACGCCCGAAGATTTGACCCAGGCGTTTGAACACGCCATCCAAACAGAACTTGCTCTGAAAGGCTACGATCTCTCCTGCTCCATCACCATGTTCCGCTCCAAGGACGGTGTGACGCAGAAACTCGGTGAAGAGGCCGAGGACGACGCGGAACTCTTTGCCTGCGAAATTTGCGGCGGTTTGGTCAAAGAAACCGACACGGAATGCCCCCACTGCGGTGCCATGTTCGAGGACGATGAGGGCGAGGACGATGTTCAGGCAGCGCCTGCACGATCTGGACCTCCCGGACCAAACAAGCGAGGGCCTCCCGGGCCAAAGAAAGGCGGTCCTCCCGGTCCGAAGAAGGGCGGTCCTCCCGGCGGTCCCAAGAGGAGTGGTCCCGGCGGTCCTCCCGGTCCGAAGAAGAGCGGTCCTCCCGGCGGCCCCAAGAAGGGTGGTCCAGGTGGTCCTCCCGGCCCGAAGAAGAGCGGTCCTCCAGGTGGCCCGAAGAAGAGCGGCCCTCCCGGTCCAAAGAAAGGCGGGCCTGGCGGTCCACCCGGTCCGAAGAAGGGCGGTCCTCCCGGTCCGAAGAAGGGCGGTCCTCCCGGTCCGAAGAAGAGCGGTCCTCCCGG
>NZMN01000004.1 GCA_002694525.1 Methanobacteriota archaeon | reverse complement strand
CGGAAGATGATCTCAATGCGCGCATCAGCGATAAACCGGTCTCGGAAATCCAGAGCCAAGAGACCGTGAAGAACGACGCAGGTCAATCCTCACTGGTTGATTTTTCCTGAGCGACGAGCACTCAACCGTAGAGCATGGCGTTGGACGACGAACTGGGTTTGGCCGGACCGCCGGCCGACTCCATGAGCGCCTGAATCTGCGCTTCGAGCAGTTCTGCTTCGGCGAGCAACGGCTCTTGAGGCAAATCGATGGTCGGCAGCAGCGTGTTGAGTTTCTCAATCAGCGCGGCAGCGGCTCGTGCATCCGGGAAACGAGGGTCGGCCTCCACCATGATCGACATGGTCCCGAGCCCTCGACGGGAGGCTTCGCTGAGGATACCGGCGTTCATGCCCCGGATGACGCCCGTTTCAAGCAGCGGGATGCCCATATCGTTGAGCATGGTTCGAACCGCCTGGTTGCATCCGATGCCAACCACGTCGATGCCTTCGGTGTCTTCGTATTCCACCACCGGTTCAACGCCGTCCATTCCGCTTTTCATACCGCCTTTGGAGAAGGCGTCGACGACAACGCCCGCCAGCACTTGGTGTTCTTTGGACCATTCAAACAGGGCCCAGACAATCTTGTGGACAAGCGATTCGGGAACCACCATTTCACTCATCAGAAGAATCACCTGGTCGCACCCTTCGATGCTGCATTTGGGGCGGCCTGCGTAGGCACGAATGGGTGGCAGGGGGATCCCCTCGTGAATCATGGCCAGGGCGGGAAGTCGNTCGTCCACCAAACCCCCTACNAATTCCAGATCGAGGTGATCAATGAGGTAGTGCGCCACGATGCTCGACACCATGCCGACGCTCGGAAAGCACGCGATGACCATCGCGTTTTCGTGTTCGATGGTCGTGTTGATNCGCAAACTGGGTGTATCCATGGTTTGGGGTGAGGTCTGATGCCCTTCAACACTTCCCCGTTCGGTCACCAAACCTTCATCACCCAAGNGGCCACCATGNGGGGCATGGAGGCAAACACTGCGCAAGCACCGCGAGCGCACACCCTCTCACCATCGGCGTGGAACCGGTACGAGACCTGTCCCCGCATGTACTGGCTTAGCCGGCAACGCCTCCCTCGCAAAGCGGGCATGGCGGCGTCGTTGGGAACGGCGGTTCACGCATCCATCGAGGACCTGCTCAACATGGACCTCTCCGGGCGAGACGGCAGCGACACCGGCTGGCTCCCCCTCACTGCGGAGGGCTTTCTCAAGACGCGATGGGACGAGGAAAAAGCCGTCTTTATGGCCACACCCCGTCGTCCCGATTGGAAAGACACCAAGTGGAGCGAAGCAAAAAAACAGCAACGCGGCGGCATCGTTCTCCTCCTCGATCACATCGGNGCGAAGCATTTGGGTCACGAGCAGGTCACCGTGGCCCTCTGGCGCCATCTCCAATCCCTCACCATTGCTGTAGAAGGTGAACTCGTGACGAGCGACGGGCGATTGATGGGGCGACTTGACCTGCTGTTTGCCGACGTTGATGATTCCGGTGAACTCACGGGTTGGCTCGTCGCTGACCTCAAGACCGGCAACGCACCGACCGAGGCTCTCAAACCCGAGGTGAATCGACAGCTTCGAATGTACCGAGACATTTTGCTGGCCAACAACCCNGCGGCGCCCCCGGTCCGGACGGAAGGATGGTACACGAAGACCGCTACAAAGTGGTCAGCCGAGGGAGGAAGCGTGCTCGAGGACGCTTACGCAGCATGGGATGCCACGCAGCCGACCACGCTGCCAATGGACCCTACCCCGGGCCCGAACAGTTGCGGTGGGTTTTGCGACTGGAAAGCTTGGTGTCCCCACTGGTGGACATGGCGCCAGGAATCGGGCACGCTCCACAAAGGNGATTTCTGCGACGCTGTTGTTCTTCTCCATCGCTACGAACCCACCTCTGGTGCAGCGGTGCTCGAATTGTGCGAGCCCTTGGACAGCTCCGGGCGCGCCATACCAACCGGGCACCAACTTTCCGCCCGATTTGACGGTCGAGGAAAGGAGGCTCTNGAGGCGTTGCAAGGGGAAGGGCACCAGGGGCCGCTCTTCCTCGGCTCGGTCATGACCGGGCGAGGATCGTGGCGTGTCGGGCCGTGGTGCGATGTTTTGCCNTGGGCGCCGTTTCCCGACGGCGAGCATTACGAACGCCCGTCTTCATGAACGAAGATGCGCCTTGATGCGCTCNTGAGTTTCTTGGCAGTCGAGACCCCTGGCGGACANNAACCACCCGATGTAGGAGGGGTCGCTCAGTTGAACTTCTCGGAGGTACCTTCCNCGATGNCGTCCGAAGGCCAGAACGAGCNCNCCACCGTCTTCACGTATCTTACCCATCGCATCAACGGGCTCGAGATCGTCCAGTCCGCGCCCCAGTTCCGATGCGTCGCTCGCACGGTCGCCGTGCACNATCCAGCGTTCGAGTTCCGAGAGTGAGCGACGAAACGCTCCGGCGTGTTCAACCGAGAGCCGCCAAAACAGGAGCATCGTGGCGGCAGCGTCTGCTGCTGCGGTGTGTGCCGCCTCGAGCCGAATCCCGTGTCGCTGGCACAGCGCACCGAGGTTGTGGGGCCTTGGCAGTCGCAAACGCCGTACCAATTCGAGCGTGTCCATGATGGCCTTTGGCTGTGGAGCCAAGCGACCCATACGAAGGAATTCCGTCTTCAGCATGGCAAAATCAAAACTGCGAACGTTGTGACCCACCAAAACGGCTCCGTCGATGAGGTCAGCCAGTTCGTCCGCAACCTCTGAGAGCCGGGGTTTGTCGCGGACGTCTTCGTCGTAGATGCCGTGGATGTTGCTGGCATCGAACGGAATCCGAACACCGGGTTTCACGAGTTGCTCAACGTTCACCGCCGTGCCGTCGGCAAGCGTCCCAATGAGGGCGTACTGGACGATGCGGTCGTTGTTGGTGGACACGCCCGTGGTTTCAAGGTCGAAGGCAAGCACCTTCTCGCCCTCGAAAAGGTCCTGTGCCATGCCCGTTAAACTCGGGGCACCCCCTTTGAACATCACTCTCAAACGGCATGACCGTTTCCTCCTGCCATGGGGCTGCGAGATTGGTTCAAATCCACACCCGCCACCGAAGCCGGTGACGACAACGCGGATACCGACGCTGAAAAGGAAGCTGCCGAACAGGAGGCGTTCGCTGCCCTTCAGGCGAGCAAAACCACGGAAGCGCTTTCGCTGTTCGATGAGGAGGAACCAGAACCCGTTGAGGAGAAAACCGTGGATGCTCCGTACGACGCGGGCGACGGTGATCTTGCTGATCTCCTCTCGGAGGTTGAGGAAAGTTTCACCCACACCGATGAAGTGGACATCGCCGACGTGGCTGAACTGGACGACCCGTANACGANCGCCGTTATCGAAGGTGACCTTCCCGAGGCGGTGGTGTTCGACGATGANGAAAAAACAGGTTCTGTTTAATCCAGCGTCCCGAACCATTAGAAAGGGAAAGGGACGCCTTATCGGTATGATGGGCCGAAGGGCAGAGCGTTCGTTTGCTCTTTTCGTGGTCCAGGTGCTGTTTCTCAGCCTCTTNGCTGGCTGCCTTGAAGCGCTTGACACCACCGTGGATCCACGCGCCACCCTCGATGCCTACCCGACCCTCATCCAGGAAGGCGACATGGTCACGCTTGACGCTCGCGANTCCTCACCCGTGGAGGGCGTTATCACCGGCTATTCCTGGGATTTTGGCGACGGAACCACGGCTGAAACCGTCATTGGCTTCACATCGCACACCTANCTCGCATACGGGCAATACACCGTCCGAATCACCGTCACCAACGATCAGGGCGGTACGGACGACGCCATCGCCACCATCGTGGTGAACGGAGCACCTGTCATTGATTTGAGCATGCCAACCACCGTGCGCGCTGGCGATGCTGCGCTGCTTGANGCATCATCCTCGTACGACCCGGAAGGNAACCCACTGGCCTACAGTTGGGACCTCAACGCTCGAGAGGACAGTGACGGCGATGGTGACCCGACCAACGACGCCGATGCGACGACCGATACCGTGCTGCTNGATACCTCCGTATCCGGNCTTATTTACGGAATGTTGCACGTCGACGACGGCGCCGGTGCGACTGCGTTCGAGCCGTTTGAAGTCAACGTCACCGCCCGCACGTTTCAGGTGACGTGGATCACAGAAACCTACGAAGTTTCGTGGGATGAATACCTCAATCAGGGTGAATCGTGGACGGGCAACATGACCCCGAGCGAGACCGGTCGCGTGCTGTCCTTCTCGGCAATCCTTGAANTGGACCANGANGTNGCACCGCCGCACGANAATTTCACGCTGGCGTTGAACATAGCCGAGGACAATTACAACCGTCGCGTGGCGACCGAGCCNGGTAACTACTCCACCAACGAGCCCGCTCGCGCCGAACTCTCCGAGGACGGGTTGAACGAGCGGAGCGAGGACGGCATGTACACGGCGGACTCCGCNGACGAACTCCTTGANNTGCTGCTCTCTTCGCANGACAACAGCAAAGGTACGGGCACCTGGGTGTGGACCGTCGTTGCTCGACAGTCGGACCCCGATGCACTCATCGGTGAACTTGATCCCGATCCAGGAAACGACTGGACGTTGACGGTGGAGGTTTTGGTCATGAGGCCCAAATTAACCGAAGTCGCACTCGGTCCCACGAGCGAGTGAGAACGAAAGGGGTATGAAGCGGNGCCGCTTGGCGTGGAATGGTTACCATGGTGGACACGGTAGAAATCGGNCGCGTCACCCTTCGAGACACGCTGTCGCTGGACCTCTCGGTGTGGATGAACCACCCTGATGATTGGGACTTTCGACCCGTCCTAAGCTATGCAGGAACCACCCTCACCATCACGTGCGCCAATCAAGGAACAACGCTGGCGAGCGTGGACCTCGACGATGAGCAGGACGAAGCACTTCAGCGAGATCGAATGGCCGAATTGCGCGTCAAGTTCCAAGTGCACGGCATGCACGGGCGCCTCAACGACATTCANCCCATCATCGCNGANGGNAANGCNAAGAAACTCGCNACGGCCAACTGGAANACAACCCAGCCGGTNCANTTCNANTGAANNCCCAACGANTCTTTGATAACGGTTCANNNNGNTTTTGNCGNTTCATGTCTCNNNGACAAGGAAANGGNAGNCAAAAACNNGCACGNTTTGANCGNCTNGNCNNNGANGTNCGNGCNTTTCGTNNNCGCCAACCCNGGATGNTCAGCNCANGCCATTGTGGCNANTTTGAANCACGATCAAAANNTNCGAAACCACGGGCTAACGCCACGGAAAATTGGCTTCTTCATCACTCGAAACCTTCGCCAGTCTCTGACTTGGTGGCAAGATCACCGCGCTGGACGCAGGGTCTACGGTCCAACCACCGATGACGCTGGGAAATCCTGACGTCTGTACCAACAGAAAGCGGTTCGCTCATGTAGGTTTGTTGCGTGGACAACCCATGGGGACCGACGTCGCGGCCTATTTCGATCTCGACGGAACGCTCCTCAACGCCTCAAGCGAGAAAACCCTCGCCGCTCATCTTGCTCGTAACCGACCATGGCGCATCCCGTGGGGCACCATCGCGTGGACCGCAGGTTTTCTGACGAATCTTCTCCGAGGACGCGCCGTGTACGATGCCGCACGAAATCGCGGGCACTTCTCGCTCGCCTCGTGGGAGGTTCTCGAGCGCTATTCCAACCAACTTGCCGAAGAACGCCTTCGCGCCCGTGTTCCCCAACAGGCCTGGGACCGACTGGACTGGCACCGGCAACAGGGGCATCGTTTGGTTTTGGTCACCGCCACGGTTGCGCCCATGGCCGAAGCGATGGCCAGGGTGTTGTCCATGGACGAGGTGTACGGTTGTGGACCCGCGGTTCGCACCGGTCGGCTCTCGGGTTCCGAACGGGGTTGGAGCGTGCCTCGTAGAAAAGGGAAGGTGCCGGTCGTGCAGGCCGACGCGAAAGCAAACGGTCACGATCTCAGCGCCTGTTATGGCTACGGAAACACGCTCGCTGATTCATGGTTCATGGCGCTCTGCGGCCACGCCATCGCCGTCAGTCCGGAAGGTTCCCTCCGAAGGCATGCTGAATCCAACGGATGGGACATTGTTGACTGGTCGTCGTAGGTTTATCAAGAGTCAAACGCTGTGAAGTTCATGGCAGCAGACGACACCCTTGGAGCGTTCATCAACGACTTGTTTGCAGGGGCGGACGACGAGGTTCCTTTGCAGGAATTTCGAAGAGGTCTGGTCCACAAGCGAATGAAGGACATCGCGTCGGCCGCCAACCGAGCAGCAGGCTTGGTCATGGGCATCATCCGAAAGCACGAGGACAGGATGCAGTTCGACGACGAGTTTCACCTCGTCATCGCCGGTCGGCTGGCCATCTATCGCGTTGACATCAACGCCTTCATCAACAAGTTCGTCAACCCGTTCGACTACAATTCCTTTGACGTCGTTGAGGTGCATCCGAAGAGCGGTCTGGTCAACGAGCCGAAAACGGCTTGCGTACAGGTTCAGCCGCAGAAGAACATGCCTGCATGCGATTTGCTGGCCGGCTACATCCTGGGTCTGCTCAACGACGATGTGACGTGGTTGCAGGAAAGCCTCACGCCCCTTCGTCGAACGCTGTTCCAGATTTACGGTCTTGCCCAATCGCCCCTGACCGCCAGCATGCAGAAGCACTTCGCCGAGGAAGTTGACGGTGTCTTCGATTTCAAAACGGACACGTTCACGTTCGCGGGCACCAACGGTTGGATGTGGCGCCTCCATTTTGGCCAACCCTTGACCAAGGGCTGCAAGGTTGAGTATCGAAAACCACGTCAGTGGTGGTGGAACCCGCTGTTTGACGACATCGACAAGGAATCAACCGGCCACTACGCGCTGTCCGGCTTCTTTGAAACCGTCGAGCATCTTTCCGCCTGCCCTGCGCTGCTGCGCAACGCCAACGAATGGCAAACGGACCCCATCTTCATGAGGAAGGTAGCGACCGACTACCCTCCTCTCGCCAAAACCCTCGTCCACCGCCTTACCTCCGACAGCTACGACCCCGACGGTATTCTCTGTTACTACGACGAACCCATCAGCCACGACCAGGCCGACACCATTCGCCTGCTTGATGAACTGGTTCTTGAGCGAGCCCTTGCTTGAAGTGGCGAACCCCACCGGATTGGAGTTGGAAGCGGCCCCACCGCGATTTGAACACGGGTTCGAGGCTCCGCAAGCCTCTGTGATATCCAAGCTACACTATAGGGCCGTTTTGCGCCACCGGACGCCCCAATATAAGCGCGAGGGTGAGCCGCTCGCTGGTTGCACAAGGGTTCATGGGCGGTGTGCACGTAGGGTCGTCATGGTCTTGAAGGCCGAACGAAGCGTGGAGTTTTCCATGGTTGATCTTGCCAGCATCGCGTACTACCCGAGGATCTTTGACCTTGCTCATCGATTCTTTGAGTCCGTGTGGGACGATGTGTGCGGGCAATCGTACCCGCATCTGATCAACGAGCGGAGGGTTGGGTTCCCCGTGGTGAGCGTTGAGGCCTCCTTCTTGGCTCCCCTTCGGTACGGCGATGTCATAACGGCACACATCACGTTCAGCAACATCGGGACTTCATCGCTCGGATGGCGCTATCGTTTTGTCAATCAGGCAGGTGAAGAGGTTTGGACGTCAAGTCAAACCACGGTCTGCGTCAACATGGACACGATGGAACCGATGCCCATTCCCGACGACCTTCGGCGAGGACTGGAGCCTCACATGGAGGCAGAACCATGACCGCCGTGCCCTCGATGGAGGTTCGCCCCGACGAAAAGGGACCAAAGAACCTCGCTGTGATTCTTTTTCTCAGTTCAATCATCGTCGCCGGCATGGGCTGGCAAGACTGGCAGATGCACAACGACGGGCTGACCGACGAGCAGATTGAGACCTTTTTGGCGACGCCAAACAGTCAGGGCGGTGAACCGACCACGGTTGACCAGTACCGAGATTTTGAGACCGATGTGCGGGCAGAGAACGGCTATCTCCTTCGGGGCGTTTCGCTGATGCTCGCATCGCTCTGTCTTTTCGTTGGTGCCCCCATGCTCTACCGGTTGCAACGTAACGGTGCACGGTTGTGTTCCATCGGCGCACTGATCGGTTTGGTCGGCGGCGTGTATTGCAGCATGATCATCAACGATGCAGCTCAAAACAACCTCGGTGAAGCGATGAAACTCACGTACCAAATCTGGGTCTACCTCTGTGGAACCGTTATGGGGCTCTGTTTGGCCGTCGCAGCCCTTCCACTTCTCAACGCCCGTGCTCGCTTGGCTCTCCATCCACGCGTGGACTTGGTTCAGGAAGACGAGTGATCGTCGGACGGCTGGGGCCATTTCTTGGACAGCGCTTTGCGCAAGTCGTCGTCCATCACGGCGTTCCACCAATCGCTTCCCTGCCAGATGGCGTATTTCCCGCGGATTCCCCGCAGATCTGCGCCTTTGAACTGACAATTTCTGAAATTGGAAAGGTTGAGCCTCGCTTTTCTCAGGTCCGCTCCCCTGAAGTCGGACCCGTCAAACGCGGATTTCATGAGGTCCGCTTCCACCATGGACGCTCGCTGAAAGTTGCACTGCGTGAAATCGCCCTCGGTCAAATCGGCTCGGTCAAAGATGGTGCGGCGGAAGTTCGAGCCAGCGTGTCGGCCTTTGCGAAGGATCGTTTCCGTGTGGTTTTGAAACGAATAATCGACCACAACGGCTTGTTCAGCCGTTGTTTCGTCGTCCCGTGGGTCGCCTTGTCCACCGCCCGACATGACCATGCATTCACCTCAAGCGTTGGAGCGCTTGTCGAGGTGTGCTTGGCCTTCGGGTGTAAGGATTGCGAATCGGTTCTTGTCGTCCTTTCCGGTGGGGACCCTGAGGAAGCTTCGCTCCTTCAGGCGATTCAGGTACAAAGAGAGGTTCCCGGGCGGGTCAATGCCAGCGTCGGCAAAGAGTTCGTTGACCACGCGAGGGGGGCTGTCGCTGATGCCCTCAACGTTGCGTAGGTAGTGAATGGCGCCGAGCACCTGGTCGGGCTTGCGCGTCAACGCACAGTTCTCGAGCAGCGCTCGGAACGCCGACCCTCGCTCGGGCAAGCCAGCTTCTCGCGCTGCCGTGACGGCGGCCTCCATGGCGCTTTCTCGCGCTTCGCGAATTCTTTCGAGCAACATCGTCCAGGTGTGCTCGGATTTTGCATGGGTGATCTGTTCGTCGATTTGGATGGCTGCTCCTTCCAAATCAATCTCAACGTCGCCCGCTTGAATCGTGAGTCTCAATATCCACGCCCTCAGGTCTGAACGACCTCTCGTCATTCATAACACTATGTTGAGAAAAAAAATACATTTTTGCGCGGGAAACCGCGTTCTTCAAGGCGAAACCGACATAACAGGGCGGGCGGCAGAGACCCAACGGGGCTCGCATGATTCATCGTCGTTTTCTCGGTTTCCTTGTCGTCTTCCTTCTGGTTGCGCCCGCGTGGTCAATGATGCACGCTCAGGCTCAAGGAGGAAGCATCAACGTCTTCTCGAACGGGGCTGCTGAGTTCGAGATGGTGGTGTCCGGCGGCCACAACAACACGGTCGGATTTGAACTCCAGCGAAACACCACCATCAATTCCGCCTCGTTTTTCATCAAGCCGTCCAGTGCAGGTGACTCCCCCGGCGTGCTTGAGGTGGACGCCAATCAAGACGGCGCCCCCGAATGGTCGTTCAACGCCACGGGCTACGGAAACTTCGGCCAGCAGACCGTCTTTTCATCGGGTAACGCTACGGAAGCACTCGGCATCAATCCCAACCAAGGTACGGTTGTCACGCCCGACTCGCCTCCGTTCTTCTTACCGACCGGTGCAACGATCTCCAGCAGCGGGCTGGACGTTGACTTCTCGCCAACGTTGACCGGAGGCTTCTTCCAGACGGGCTACATTCACGCCGTCGACAAAGGCGACCTCAACTACGACAACAACACGGACTTTGCCATGCTCTCGCGAACGGCCACCATCAACGGAAGCACCGCATCGGCCCCTTCGACCGTCGCAGCGGCGTTCAAGGTCGCCTCGTACGACACCGCTTCGGGTCTCACCATGACGGGCTGGCAAACCACGTGCACCAACGCTACACGGATCATGGTCGCAGATCTCAACGGCGACAACCACGACGATGTGGTCGGTTATGCTCCTGCGGACGACAAGCTGTGCATTCACTTCACGAACACGACAAGCGGTGGTTTTGAGCCCCAGGTGAACGTGACCCACCACTCGAGCATCGTTGACTTGGATTTTGACGACTTCACCGGAAACGGCATTGACGAAATGGTCTCCATTCGCACCGGTGGGCAGATTCACGTTGACGTGTTCAGCAACCGCTCAAATTCGTTCTCAAATCGTGGGTCCGCCACCATCTACGTCGAAGGCAGCGTCAACACGGTCACGCTCACCCACATGTACCTCGCACGCTTTGACGGTACGCTCAACAACCCTTCCCTGTTTGCCGCACAGTCCTCCGGCGATGCTCACCAAATCTGGTGGACCTCGAACAACGACGTCGGAGTCTCTCCCGCCACGGTCTCTGGGGTTACGCAAGGCGCGGTCATCGGGGATTTTGACGGGGACCAGGACCTTGACCTCGTAGCGCCGGCCGCAACCGGCCACACGTCCATCGAGCGGGATGGGATTTGGTGGAGCACCGATACGCACAATCAGTTGCTCGCGCTCACCAACGCTTCCATCCTTGACTACGACCTTGATTCTGCAGCACATCTTTTGGTTCCCGACCCTGGAACGCCCGATGGAAATCCGACCACGCCGACCGGGAACGTCACGTCCTACGCGTTTTGGAGTTGGGGCCAGACACAGAATCGGGTGGCGGGCACCGCCACCGAGGTGTTCAACCCGTGGACTTCGCCTCGAGCGGTTCACCACGGCGACATGGACGGCGACGGTTCCATCGAGCAACTCATGCTCGTCGGCGAAGGGTCCCAACACGGGGTGTTCATCTCCGCCTACCACAAGGTCGGTTACGACATCGACCGAGACGGTACCGTGGACGTTGAGGCCAGTGGATACGCTGGAAACGGCAGTAACGGGCTGGGAGCGCTCGCAATCGAAGATCTAACGGGTGAGTTGACGTCCACGCTCAACCTCGTCACCCCTGGTCTCTCCTACGTCGTGGACAGTTACGGGATCCAAATGACTTCGGTGAACCTCTCGATGCACTCCATCACCGAGGGGACGTTTCACTTCAGCAACCTTGACCTCCGCTACACCGCTAATTTCCTGGTGAACGCCAACCCGAGCATCAGTGCAAACCTGAGCAACGTGCTGAACCAACAAATGACGGCGGGAACGGGAACCTTCGTCGTACCGTTCAACTTTACCTCGACGCTCAACGGCAGTTTCACCCTGTACAGCCCCAGCGTTGGTTACGTCCAGGGTGCGCCCAACATCGCCCTCCCGCCCGACCCGGTGTTGCAACTGGTTGACAACGAGCCGGACCGAGTGGTGTTCGAATGGCAACCCATCACGGCGTTCGGCGACGATTTGCTCGAATTCGTTGTTTATCGGGAGGCACCCGGTCAGTCCGTGGATTTCCAAAACCCGTACGACACGAGTTTCGCCAATCAAATCATCGACATGGCGGTGCAACCCGGTCAGACGTGGTCCTATTGGGTGCAAAGCGTCCACGATTTCGGCGTCACCAGCAACCTGTCCGCACCCTTGACGGTGACGATCCCCTACCCGGCGCCCAAATCCTTCGTTCCCAACCTGACCGCAGCCGATGTTCCCGACGACGACGGCGGTGCGCTGAGCGTGTCGTGGAGTGCAGGTGACCCGTCCATCGCAGAACACCAGATCTTCGTCTTCTCGACCGACTTCAACGATGTTTCGCAACGGACCACCGCTCTGAAAACCAACGCCACCGTCAGATCCATCCACGTGGTTGAGGACAGCGACGGTGCACCGCTGATTGACGGCACGGGGTACTACATTGCGGTCGTTGGAATTGACGCCTACGGCAACGCCTCGACCAACGTCACCGCCTTCGGACCCGTTTTCCCGCGCAACGACTCGGAATTGCCCACCACCATCGACGTTCAGTACACCGACTTCACCGGCAATCAACACGACGCGCTTCTCCTCGCTCGAACCAAGGGATTGAACGCTGTTGCTCATCTCCACCAGGACGGCGCACCCATTTCGAACGCCACGCTCGCCTTTTTCGTTCACGACGATGACGACAACTACACGGTTGAAGCCACAACCAACGAGACGGGCCATGCGACCGTCGATTTGGACCTCCTTTCCGATTTGGGACCGATTGAAGCCTTGGGTGAAATGTTCCTCACCTTCCAGTTTGACGGTCAAAACGACGATCCGTTGACGCAGCCCGTAAGCGCCAGTACCGCCACTCAGGCTGCGTTTGGCACGGTTCTCGTCGACCTTGCTCGTGTTGGGCCGCTTCCGTTGGACGAACAAGGCATGTTCGACGTCACGCTGGACGTCGCCGCCGAGGACGTGCTTCAGACCGACTCGCTGGTCAACATGGCGGTTCACTGGACGGCGCTCGACGCCAACGGGACCGAGGTCAGNAACGGAACGGCACAAGCNGGTGGCAATCGNNTGTCCATTTCNGGTGAAGGCGCCTACGANGGGACACTCAGGCTTTTGCTCAGCGACGACCCACCGACCTACTACATNCCCGGCTTCANCACGAATTACACCTTTGAATCCGANCCCGTCGAGCAAGTCAACGAGACAAACACGACCGACGAGGTGGACGAACCGGACGAGCCGACCCTCCCCGACGCAACCCTCCCCGCCACCGTTGATTGTGACACGGCCACCTACGAATGGGACAGCAACGCCACGGACGTTGTCATCACCTGCACGGTCACCAACCCAAATCCTTTCGACGCAACGGTTGGGTTCTCTTGGAAGGTNATTCCGGGCACGCCGCCACCCGTTGAGTTGGTGTGGAACGAAGCCGCTGGTCCTTCGGTGACGGTGGATGCCAACGGCAACGTTGACCTCACCTTCAGTTTGGTTCGAAACGCCCCGACCGACGGCATGTTCCCCGGTCTGCAAGGGGAGGGCTATGTCGTCGTCCTTACGTGCCTTGATTCCGGCGACGGCGCCTGCGATGCCATGACCGAACCCCAGGCGACCACCGAGGGTGAAATCGTCTGGACGCTTGGCGAAATGCCTGTTGAGGTCGTTGAACCTGCGCCCGCCGCTGACGATGCGTCCAGCGCCATGACACCGGTCCTCGTCGGCATCGGTCTCGTCATNGCCATCGTGGCCGGCCTTCTGGGTGTNCTCTATCTNCGGAACCGCGATGACGATGACCTCGAGTTTGACGATGAGGATGAAGAGGATTACTACGANCAGGCCATGGCGGCTCCAGAAAACACAGGGCGCCCCAAGTCGGTGGACCTCGGCGCCTCAAAATCCCTTGAAGAACTGAAAGAATCGGGCAAATCCCTTCACAGCGATGCTCCCGAAGGCTTGGCCAGNTCACCGTCGCTCGGCAGCAGCGCTGACGCCTTTGAATTCGGCGCCACCGGTGAAGCNGAGGCCGTTGAGGCTGAGGAAGAAACGTGGGACGAGGATGCCTCCGAGGACGACGGCATCACCGTTGACGAAAACGGCACGGAATGGTGGGAAGACGAGGACGGCACCTGGTGGTACCGTGAGGAAGGCTGGGAAGACTGGGCCGTTTGGGAAGAATGATACACCCGAGAGCCTTTTTACATCGGTTTGATTGGAGCAACATCAGAGTGAGGTCCATGGNTGCGGACATGCAATCCTATTCTTTGGTGCTGCACCAAGACGCAGACCCTCGAACAGGGGGCGTCGCAGTTTGCGGATTTACGACCGCGGGCATGGTGGGCGTCATCGCCGCGTCCCACCTCATCAAAACCCTCGGTCTNCGGCAGCTTGGAACGGTCATGCACAAGGATTTCCCAGCGGTTGCGCTGATTCACGACGAGGTCCCCAAACACCCCGTTCGCGTGTATCAGGGCGACGGTCTTGGTGTCTTCACATCGGAGATTCAGTTCGGCAACGAAACGGACATCCCGTTCGCTTCTACCGTGCTTGAGTGGTTTACAAAAGGCGGTTTTGATCGCCTCATCATCATCGACGGACTGACTCGGCCCGAAAAGGAATTGAGTAACGGGGAGCTGTTCGGTGTCGGCTCCACACCAGCAGCACGCGAACGTCTGAAGCGGCTTGACATTGAGCCCATACAGCAGGGCATCGTTTCGGGCATTACGGGCTTTTTGCTGGGGGAAGGCGACCGCCTCGGCATCGACATCACGGCGTTGTTGTCCGAGGCCAGNCCAATGTACCCCGATGCTCGNGCTGCTGCCCTGGCCGTTGANGCCGTGAGCGACCTGACCGGNCTTGANATCCCCCTCACGGAACTGCTTGAGAACGCCCGTTCCATCGAGGACAGCGTTCGGGAAATCATCGAAAACGCCTCTCAGATGTTGCCTGCCCCGGGCGATGAGAACGTGACCGACATCGACCCGTCCTTTGGGTGATCATCGGTCTCAGACCGGNCGTGATTGAGGTGGGCGCATGGGGAAGAAAATTGGCCGCAAATGGCGCCTTTCCGACACCCANCCNCAACACGGAAAGATCGTTCTCATCACGGGAGCAAACACGGGCATCGGGTTCGAGATGGCGATGGAATTCGCCGGTAAGGGGGCCGAGGTTGTTCTTGCGTGCCGCAACCAAACCAAGGCCACGAACGCACTGGAACGAATCCGTGCCCGGCACCCCGATGCCATCGTCCGCACCCTCAACCTCGATCTCGCCAATCTGAACGCGTTGAAGCAAGCGGCGGATGAGTTCATCGCCAGCACGCCGCACCTTGACGTCCTCATCAACAACGCCGGCGTCATGATTCCACCGAAAAGCACCACTGCAGATGGGTTTGAACTCCAGGTCGGCACCAACCATCTGGGCCATTTTGCCTTGACTGCCCATCTTCTTCCCCACTTGGAAAAAGCGAGCAAGCCCCGAATTGTGACGGTCTCGAGCATCGCCCACACCATAGGGCGCCTCAAGTTTGACAACATGCACGGAGAAGGACGACGGTACGACAAATGGGGGCAATACGGTCGAAGCAAATTGGCGAACCTGATGTTCGCTTTGGAGTTGGACCGCCGATTGAAGTCGGCCGGGTCTCGCATCGTTTCTCTGTGCGGTCACCCTGGTTATGCGAACACATCGCTGCAACGCCATTCATTGATGTGGCGCCTGTTCAACAACGTGGCCCTTTCTGCCTCCCGTGGTGCAGCCCCCATCCTCTACGCCGCAACGGAACCCGGGGCGTTGAATCACCCGTACTGGGGCCCCGTGGGCCCGCTTGAGGCATGGGGTTGGACGGGGAAAGCAAGGATGAGCAGAGCGGCAACGAACGAAGAAGACGCTCGACGTCTGTGGGCGTGGTCCGAGGGGCAGGTTGGTTTCACCTTTGACGTGCCGTCGTTGTTGGCTCTGGACTAACATCGATTGCGAACGCACTGAATCACAGCATCATGGGGTGCATCGGTCACCAAAAAGGGGTCAACATCAGGGACTCGAGCAGCGCTGTAACCTGCTTTTTCGATCGCTTCAAACAGCGCCTCCATCTTTGGTGCCCGGCCGGTGCCCGCCATGTTGGGGAGGTCGTCCATGTGGTAGAGCGTGTGCTCTCGCCCCATCANGTCCGCCGCATCGGCGATGTATCGGACGCTTCGTCGCAGNTCCCTCTTGGCGTATTCGGTGTCCTCGTCACTCCACACCAATCCCNACGCACGATGTTGAGCCAACAGTTCATCGGTGGGAAAACACAGGGCGACCGCTCGCTCTTCAGTGAGTCGTCCTGCAATCGTTTGGTCCCACAGTGGTCCGGTCCACATGGGGCCACTGGCCTGCTCCACCTGGCTCGGTTCGGGATGACGGACGAACCGATAGGTGCCGTTCGGCTCTCGAACGCGCCAACCCATGGAAGACAACACGTCGGACGCCTCGTCTCGGCTCCGACGCACCTTGACGCTGACCCGAACATGATGACCGTCAAAAAGCGCGAGCACCGGCTCGACGCAACGGTCGTGTCGGGCGGCGGTTGTTGCGATCAATCCCAACAGAACTCGGACGGCGTCGTCGTGAGCGTAACTGTCGACGATTCCTTTTGCGCCGTAGCGACGCTGCTGCGAGGACAGACTCGACCCGGTCAGTGCAGCGGTGTCGGTGGCCGTAACCTCAAGAAAGGCGACCCTTGAAAGCCCCTGAACAGCCGCGTCGAGNAAGTTCACGGGGGAACCNAACGGATCGAGATCAACCCACTGATAGGCCGCTTCCATCAACGCCATTCTTGCATCGTTCTGCATGACAAAAATACCCTCGTGCATCGTTCCAGAAGGCGGACGTTCGTAGCGNTCGTCCTCCAGCGCATGGTCAACCCCAACCGTCGGCGGGTAGCGGGTGTGCGTGGACTTCAACCATTCCAGAGCGGACGCATCGAGGTCGTTGGCGGAGACCCGGAGTCGAGGCTGATGCTCCGCAGGAATCTCGTTTCGCCATCGACGCACGCGGACGCCGGTGGCGCACAACGCATCGAGTGCACGTACATCTCGGCCTGGTTTGACCAACCAGTTGTGCTCCAAGGCGTCGGCCAGCAGCAGAACCGACCGCGTCCGAGCCGGCGCCATAGCGGGGTTCAGAAAACCCGGTCCNGTCCGTTTCGCTGGCCCCCGCGGCATGTGGGTGGGGCGCTCCTGGTCGCTCCTCAGGTGGACGAGGGTTCTGCCTTCCATCCACAGATGGCCGTCCATCCCCTTNGATGCGNTGTCCTCGGCCATGNTCATACGACGAAGCGCTCCCTCATGACCGCACCGATGGGCNTCGAATCAATAGTGCGAGAACTCNACGCCTTTCATGGCGTGCACCACGCGATGCCCGTCGTCCCTGACATGACCCACCACCGCCGCTTCCGGCATCCGGGCCTTGAGCCAGCGCAAGACGGCGTCGGACCGGGCTGCATCCACGGCGATGACCATGCCCATGCCCATGTTGAACGTCCTGTACATNTCCCTGGTCTCAACCCCTCCAGCGGATTGCAACCATTTGAATTCTGGAAGCACGGGNAGCGGCGTGTGAATGTCCCAACCCAGCGAGGGGTGAAGCCGCAACAAATTGGACAGCCCACCACCGGTGATGTGACAGATGCCGNGGACGTCCTCAATGCCGAAGTCCTCGCCGCNGCGTGCTGCGTTGAGGAGGTCGACCACCGGGTCGCAGTAGATTCGTGTCGGCGTGAGAAACACCTCACCGAGGGTGGCTTTGCCTTCGGTCCATCGCATGAGGTCCCGGCCGGGGTGTTCGGCCTCAAACGGAGCCTCGTCGGTGTAGGCGAGTCCGACGTGGTTGACGATTTTTCGAACCAGTGAATACCCGTTGGANTGAACGCCGGCGGAGGGCAGNCCGATGAGCACNTCACCTGCGGTGAGGTGCTCCCCCGTGATCGCTTGTCCCTTGGGCAACCACCCCAGCGCCGTCCCTGAGAGGTCGAGCTCGGTTACGATGCCGGGCAGCGAAGCGGTTTCTCCTCCGGCAAGCGTGACACGGGCCAGCCGACACGCCTCAGCGAGGGAGGCTCCAAGGGCGGCGTGAATGGCCGGGTCAGGCTTGGGCACCGCCACGTAGTCAACGAATGCGATCGGTTCGGCACCCACGCACAGCAAGTCGTTGACGTTCATCGCCATGCAATCGATGCCAACCCCGCCCCACTGCTCCAGCAACGTGGCGATCTGCAACTTACTCCCCACCCCGTCGGTGGCCATGGCCAGCAGGTTCTCGCCAAACTCGATCAGTCCTCCAAATCCGCCGGGCAGGTCCACGGGTGCACCCGGCGTGCCGGGTTGCCGCACGCTCGTTGACAAGGCGCCGATGAGCGATGCGACGGCCGACCCTTCGAGGTCGATGTCGACCCCNGCGCTGGCGTAGTCCATCGGCTCACTCATGCGCCGTCCACCGGTTGGCGTTTCATGAAGGAATCGCTCTGACCTTACCCTTTGCTGACGAGAGCGGCAAGCGGAACCAGTTCGCTCAAACTTTCGTGAAGTCGGTGCCCGTCCTCCACGACGCGAAGGATGACGTGAGGATAAGCGGCCTGTGCCCGCTGGCTGTTGGCCAGTGGGACGACGTCGTCGTTTGANCCGTGAAGAATGGCGGTTGGATGGTCCAGAGCAGGCCAGCCAAGCGGGCGCGCTTTTTCGACAAACGACCAGGGAAGAACCACCGGCTCATCCCACCCCGGGGGATGGAAGGCGTGGTGGCCCGTCTCCTCCCATGCTTGCATGGCTTCATCGCCGAGGGTGGCGGCCATGAGTTCAGGATAACCGAACGCAGGAGCGAGCAGCACAAGNCGAAGGTCCAACTCGGGTCGTAAAGCGGCTGCGTTGGCGGTNGCAAGNCCTCCGAACGACGATCCGATNAGCAAGTCAAACGGTCCGTGTTCGTCGATNACGTCCAGCACCGCTTGTGTTTGACTCGCTTGGTCCCAGCCGTGCTTNCGCATCTCAACGGTGGTGACCTCCCANCCTTGAGAGCGCATCCACGCNGCCTTGCTGCTGTCGGTGCTGGACCACAAGCCGTGGGCAAACGTGACCTTCATGACGCGAAGGAACGGTTTCAGATTCATGGTTTCTTCGCTTTCGGTTCATCTCCACACGACCGCAGGGGCCGTNCAAAACAGCGACCTGAACGCCACCGATTTTGCAGTGGAAACAGGGGGGTGCATCTCGGCTCGAAGAACGATTATATGCGGTTGGCGATAATGGGCGACGCCCGGGAGGTGAACACCATGTCAACGATTCAAGTATCTGACCTTCCCGCTCGTTGGACGTCGCTCCTCCAAGACAAATACTCAGAGGCCATCCACAACCTTGCCAAAATGTGGCCGGATGAGGGGTCGCTTGAAGTCTCCTTCCGTGAGGTTGAAGGCTACGACCACGAATTCGCTCAAGACATCTTAAGCAATCCAGAGCATCATTTCCGGGCTGCAAACCAAGCCCTCCGGCAATTTTTGCTCGATGCAGGTGAGGGCAACCTGATGCCGTTTCTTCGAATCNTCCATCTTCCAAGCGATCAGGTGCGAACGGTTTCGCAACTCCGGGCCGATGACATCGGCCGGATGATCGCCATCGACGCGGTGACCACAAAAATCACCGGCGTGCGCCCTCGCCTCTATTCAGCCGTGTTCGAATGTTTGGCATGCGGACACACCATGGACGTCAATCAGCCCAACGAGCAGGAACTCATTGAACCCCTTGAATGCGTCCAGATCGACGGGGGNTGCGGACGAAACAAGCGCCAAACCCGTTTCGTNCTGCAACAGCACGCCTCTCACCTCATCAACTCGCAATTCATCGAACTGCAGGAACTGCCCGAGCAAATGAAAGGCGGCATCCAACCTGAGCGCATCCTNTGCATCGGNGAACAAGATCTCGCAGGNCGCNTGAACCCNGGGGACCGCGTGAAAGCAAACGGGGTGCTCTTCATTCGTTCNCAGCGCAAAGGAGGCAAAGACACGCCGGTGTTTGACATCTTTTTGCGCATTCACTCCCTCGAGCGNCAGAACATTCCGCTCGAGGAAATCGTCATTTCCGAAGAAGAGGAGAACGAGATCAAGGAGATTGCACGGGACAGCGGGGTNTACGACCTGTTGACTCGGAGCATTGCACCGTCCATCTTCGGCATGAATCACGTCAAGGAATCCCTGATGCTTCAGTTGTTCGGTGGTGAAGCTCAGGTCAACGAGGACGGCACCCGCAATCGGGGCGACATTCACATCTTGTTGATGGGCGACCCCGGTGTTGCCAAATCTCAACTGCTTCACTACATGTCAACCATTTCACCGCGAGGTCGGTTTGCCTCGGGTCAGTCCGCCTCAGCAGCAGGGCTGACGGCAGCTGCGGTTCAAGACGCTGCGGCCGATGGCCGATGGACGCTGGAGGCGGGTGCGTTGGTNCTGGCCGATTTGGGTTTGGCGGCCATCGATGAATTTGACAAAATGAACACTGCAGACCGCTCCAGCATGCACGAGGCCATGGAACAGCAGAGCATTTCCATTTCNAAGGCAGGCATCAACGCAAGCCTGCGAACACGGTGCGCTGTGTTGGCAGCAGCCAACCCGACNAGCGGCCGATTTCAACCCGTCAGCGACGTGCCGTTCACCGCTCAAATCAACCTCGCTCCGCCGTTGATTTCCCGTTTTGACATCATTTGGTTGCTGACCGATACGCCCGACGGAACGCGAGACGAACAGATCGCCTCCCACATCATTGACAACCGACTCAAGGGCAGCAGCGAACTGCTGGTGAAGGACGGNACCATTCCCGACCCGTCTCGCTCAACGGNCCAGCGAGCCACCTCCAAAAGGGCGGACGGGACGTACGAGGTTCTCCCGAGGGAGNTGTTGAGAAAATACGTTGCGTATTCCAAGCGNAGTTATCATCCCAAACTGGACGACGAGGCGCGGGCAATGATCGTTGACTATTACGTTCAGACCCGCAAGACGGGCGGGGAATCCGATGACAGNGTGGCCATNACGGCTCGGTCCCTGGAAGCGCTGTCGCGTTTGGCCGAGGCCAGTGCCAGAATCCGACTTTCACCGTTGGCCACGGCTGCGGACGCCGAGCGAGCCATTCGNCTGACGAAGACCTGGCGCCACGAACTCATGGGCGAACATTTCGACCTGACCACC
Organism: Methanobacteriota archaeon; assembly: GCA_002694525.1. GTDB lineage: Archaea > Thermoplasmatota > Poseidoniia > Poseidoniales > Poseidoniaceae > Poseidonia. The sequence goes on along the minus strand of NZMN01000004.1, from coordinate 76,706 downwards.
ATTGAATCGGGCAAGAAAGGCAAGGTCCGCAACCAGGAAAAGCAACTCATTGACATCGTTTCNGTTTTGCAAAACGACTCGGGCACGGCTGCAAATCTGCTCGATGTTCTGACCGAAGCAGAACGACGAGACATTCCGCGCAGCAAAGCGGANGACATCATCGACAAGTTGTGCAGGGACGGACGGATGATGCGCCCGTCGGGCTACGACACGCTTCAAATCGTCTGAGGGCGGTTCAAGGGTTGTGCTCATGAAGGGTGAGCGCTTGGCAAGACCATGGCCGGTGAACCGAAAGGCGACGTGCACCGTCCGTCGACCNTGGACCCAGAACAGCTTGNGTTCATGTGCGGCATTGAGGTTCANCAGCAACTCGCAACCGGCAAACTTCACTCCCGTCAAAGCGGTGAACTCTACGACGTCACCNTCGATACGCTGCCCGAGGACTGGCCCAGGTTTGAGCGACGTCTTCGGGCCAGTCGAGGCGAAGGAGGTGCGGTTGACGTCGCCGCACGTTTTGAGTCAAAACGAAACCGAACCTTCGTCTACGCCCAATCCCCCAACGCCGGGCTGATCGAGTTGGACGAACAGCCACCCGTCGGACTGGACCAACAAGCGCTTGACATCGCACTGACCGTGGCAGCGCTGCTCGAGTCCCAACCCGTCTCGCTGATTCAAACGATGCGAAAAACGGTGGTTGACGGCTCCAACACCAGTGGATTTCAGCGTACCTCGCTCATCGCTACCGACGGTGTTCTGTCCACCGAAGAAGGACCGGTCGGAGTTGANGTTGTGTGTTTGGAGGAGGACAGCGCTCGNAAACTGGACACGGTGGATTTGCCCCACGGCCAGCAAGTCATGTACAACCTGGACCGACTCGGACTGCCTCTCATCGAAATCGCCACTTCGCCCGACGTGCGCTCCCCCGACCACGCCAAGACCACGGCCATGGCGCTCGGACGCGTTCTCCGCCGAACTCGGCGAGTTCGCCGAGGTCTTGGAAGCATACGACAGGACCTCAACGTGTCCATCGGTGCGGGCGACCGAGTTGAGATCAAAGGCTGTCAGGACCTCGGTTGGATTCCTCGAATCATTCGTCTGGAAATGGCTCGNCAGCTCCATTTTTATCGCCTTGCCAACGAATTGCGGGCTTCCCTTCACCTACCGTCGCTTCCGCCGCATCGNGACNACGACGANGAAGCCGTTGAAAGCAAGGTGGCNGCGGTTGTTGCCGAGCACCTTCCCCTTTCACTGCACGACGCATCGGCCGTGTTCTCCGAAACGGAATCGGGCATGGTTGCCGACGCTTTGGCGAACGGAGCCGTTGTTTTGGCCCTCCCGCTCAAGGGCCTGCTTGGACGTTTTGGAACAAAGACACTGGACGAGGACGGTGCTCAACTTCCCCGGTTGGGCAGGGAACTTGCAGGTGCCGCCAAGCTGGCCGGCGTCAAGGGCATCTTCCACGCCGACGAACTTCCAGCCTACGGCATCACGGCCGATGAGGTTCAATCGGTCCGNGANTTGCTCGCCCTCGAGGACAGCGACGGTTTTGTGTTGTGCTGCGCACCGGAATGGCAAGCCCAACTNGCTCTGGAAGCCGTGCTGACCCGGGCCCGAAAGGCCTGGCATCGCACGCCGCAGGAAGTTCGCAACGTGGTGGTGAGGAAGGGCGCACCCGAAGACGGCACGACGTCCCCCATGCGACCGCTGCCCGGGCGGTCGCGAATGTACCCCGAAACCGATGTCCCTCCNCAAGTGCTCTCCGTTGAGCGCTGGACCTCCATCAGCGAGGACCTTCCGATGTCGGACGAACAACGATCAGCGCGCTTGGGCGACCACGACATATCCAAGGACCAATCGGAGCAGTTGCGTGCTCGAGAGCTCGACGACGTGTTTTGCGAGCACGTGGGCCAACTTNCCGCNAAAGCGTGGGCGGCNCTCCTGCTNAACAACGCCGCCGCNANTCCCCAAACGCTGGCCAACATTCTCTCACTGCGCGAAGACGGTGCGCTGGCNCGCGACCACGTCGACGCCGTTGTGCAGGCCCACGCGGGGCGATCGGTGTCGAGAGAGGAGTTGAGCGAATACTGCGCCAATCNCAACCTTGCTCCCGCAGACATCGGGGGTTTGGAAGAGGTCATCAACAGCATCGTCGCCGAACGACTGTCGTTTGTTCAAGAGCGAGGCATGGGCGCCATGGGCCCGCTGATGGGCGTGGTGATGCAGGCCGCAGGCGGTGCCGACGGGAAGGAAGTCAGCGCCCTTCTCCGGGCCGCCATTCAATCCGTCCTGGAGTGAAGGGGTCATGAAGCGAAGGGCCATCGTTGCGCTGTGCGTCGTGTTGATGACCGTGCACGTTCCCTCCGGTGGTGCGGAACCGTTGGAGCTCGTCTGGGAGCACGATCTTGGTCCGGGGCTCATCACCACCTCCCCTCTGGTTGACGGTGACCACCTNTACGTCCGTACTTCGAAATCNTGGTCCGGNGAGGATCGTCCACAGGTNCATGCGTTCACGTTGGACGGGGAGCCTGTCTGGAATCGAACGAGCACCACCACCCAGCACGACATGAGCCCGCTGCGGCTCACCTCCGCNGGGAGTGGTCCGTGCGGCTCGTGGCCGTCGCTTCTTCTCGTGGGGTGGGCCAACGGTGAATTTACGGCGCTGCATCCCGAAAACGGGACCGTTTTCTGGTCGGTCTCTTCGGAGGTTCGGGGGTGGGGCATCACGGGAGCAGCGCTGGTGGACGNCGATCACGTGGTCGTGCCGACAAGAACGGGTTTGATGCGGCTCTGTCTGGCCGACGGCTCCGTGGATTTTGTCGTCGAACTCAGCCTCGGCTGGCGCAACGGCGTCACCAAGCACAGCGGCGGTTATTGGGTNGGCAGCGAAACNGGGACGCTTTGGAACGTTTCTCAAAACGGCAGCGTTGAGCGCAGCGTCAACCTCACCNGGAAGTTNCGNCANCCTCCGTTGGTCCAGGCCGACCAACTGCTCCTGCACGTCCAGCACACGAGCAACAGCACGTTGGTTGCTTACGACCCCCATCTCGACGAGTTGACGACGATTGCNGTCCTCGGGGGTTCGCCCGCCGTTCCNCTGCNCATGGGNGACCTCATCCTCCTGGGAACCAACGCAGGCTTGACCACGGTGGTGTGCGGTGGTTCGTGCAACGTTGTGGAAACGATTCCAGGGAAGGTCAACGGAGAACTTTCCAACGCATCCGATACGGTGGTGTTTGCACCGCTGAACCAGCCGAACGACGGTTGGCTCAAGATCGAGGTTGACGCAGCCGGANCCGTGCTCTNCAACACCTCGATTTCAACGCCTTACGACGATTACGCCACTGCGGCCCCAGCGTACGCGGGCTCCCGCCTCTTTTTGGGCAACGACGCCGGTGTGCTGATGGCCTACGACCCCNGCCCNGACCCGCCGGTCATGAACCCGGACAACGCATCGTTGAANCAAACCAATTCATCGGCGGTCGAGCAAGAAACAACNCNACCTCTGCAACCTCCTCAAAACCCCACGTCNGAATCCGAAACCACCATCGNAGCCATCGGAGCGTTCGGTTTGGGTCTTGTTCTTNCGGGTGCGGCGTGGCTTGCACACAGAGGGCGAATCAACGACGCATGGCGGGTGGTTTCGCTGTGCGCTCTGGTGCTCGGTCTGATGATGCTTCCTGACCTCTCCGATGCGTGGACCCGAGCGGTTGCTGACGAGCCTACCACCTCGNTAGAGGGACGATTGGGACGACGACTGGCCCGATTCGTGGACGGGAACACAAGTGGTTGTGTTTGAGTTCGAGGAGACGACGGTTGTCGCAGGTGGTCTCGAAGGGCACCCGGACGTTTGGAGTCTCACGCAGGCCGCAGCCAACACCTCCGGATTGACGCTGACCTGGGAAGCCACCGGATTGGGGTTGTACGTCACGGCCATCAACGGCACCGACGCTTCGGGGTGGGAATATTTCCTCAACGGTGAGCGAGGGGNGTTCGCTGTTGACGAGTCGCCCGTTGAATCNAGCGTTGTCTTGCGGTGGCGTCTGGCCTAACGGTGGCAACCCTCAAGGCTGGCCGCCTTCTCGCGNTGAACATGTTCCAAGCGTGGGGCGTCCACGGGCCGGTGTTGTCTCCGGTGGCCTCGATGCTCGTGGACGTTGCATTGGTCGTCACGGCTTTTTCCTTCATGGTGGTTGCACCACGAACCAACCGAATGACCGTCGCCGCTTTGGCCACGTTGGTGGTGTCGATGACCGCCGTCCGAGTTTTGATGCAACCGCTGCCCAACGTTCANCCGGTCACGCTCGCNGCGCTGCTGGTGGGCGCTCACCTCGGTGCACGACGAGGTGCAGCCTTCGCTCTTTTGGTGACGTTGCTGTCCAACCTTCTCATCAGCCACGGCTGGTGGACGNTTTTCCAGGCGTTGGGGTGGGCCTGCGTTGCGGTTGTGGGCGCTCGTTCAAGACTGATCGATGAGGGAGAACTCAATCTACCTCGCTTGTGTTTCTTCGCAGCCCTCGCCGCACCNCTGTTCGGTTTTATCGCNACGCTTTCGCTCATCACNCCGGACCTCACGGTGGCACAATTCCTTGTCCTGCTGGGGCAAGGTCTCCCGTTTGATGCGGTTCACGCCCTTGGAAACGTCGCCTTTGCGCTGTGGATTGGACCCATGCTTCACACCTTCCTCGGTGGCTTGACGACGTCGGAAACTGAACGCTTGGCAACGGGTGAACTCCATGGCCTCGATGCATGATGCACCCACCATGGCGTTGGTCGTACGTCAGGACCTTGAGTTGTCCACGGGCAAAACCGCTGCTCAGTGCGCGCACGGCGCCGTTGATGTGGTCCGAGCGGCTCGACGCTCCCGCCTCCTTGAACGCTGGCGAGCGGGAGGNGCTCGCAAGGTTGTTCTCGCCGTGCAGGACCTGGACGCAATGATGGAAGTGCATCAGACCGTTCCATCGGGTTGCTATTCGTCCATCGTTTCGGACGCAGGACACACCGAGGTTCCCGCTGGTACCCGAACGGTCGTGGCCATTCTCGGGCCGCGAAGAACCATGGACACGCTCCTTCGACACTTGGAACCCCTGTGAGGCGTTGGCATGGGTTTCCGTTCATTTCTGCATCGTCTAACGGCCCCGCGCCCNTCCGGNCGTCCCGTTTCTCAACCGGTCAAGCTTGTGTGCGTCGTGAACCAATCCCTGAAGATGGGGAAAGGAAAGGTCGCTGCTCAGGTGGGCCACGCTTCCGTGCAGGCGTTCCTGAACGCCGGCGTCTCTCACCCGTTGGAGGTGGAGGCGTGGCTGGCCTCCGGACAAAAGAAAATCTGCGTCAAGGCTCCCGACGAGACGACGTTCAAACAACTCCGCAGACTTGCGGCCGAACGGGGCATCGCACACCACCTCGTCCGAGACGCAGGTCACACGCAAATTCCGAGCGGTTCACCGACGGTGCTCGCTCTNGGCCCAGCTGGAGAATCAACGCTGGACGAACTGACGGGTCACCTGAAATTGTTGTAAACACGGCATTGATGAAGGAGGGCGTGAACGGGAAACCATGCGAGAACACCCNTCGTCCAGGATTGACTTTCGCTCCGACACGGTNACGCAACCCACCGCAGCGATGCGGGCCNTCATGCACAACGCACCGGTCGGNGACGACGTCCTCGGAGACGACCCNACGGTGATCGAACTGCAGGACCGTGTGGCCAAGATGTTTGGAAAGGAAGCCGCATTGTTTGTCGCTTCAGGCACCATGTCAAACGCCATCGCTCTTCGAACGCACACCGTTCCGGGCGATGAAATCGTTTGCGACAAAACCGCCCACATCTACCGGTACGAAGGCGGTGGNTACGCCGCTTTGTGCGGCGCATCCGTGGCGCTGGTCGAGGGCACCTCCGGCTTGATGACGCCTGAACAGGTCAAGAGCGCTGTGCGCAAGGCCGAGGGGTCCGGTAGNCACTACCCAAACGGTTCCTTGGTGTGCGTCGAAAACACTTCCAACCTCGGAGGCGGGTCCTGCTACGACCAAGACACCCTCGACGCCATCGCCGTTGTGGCCAAGTCGCTCGGGTGCGGGACGCACGTCGACGGCGCGCGCATCTTCAACGCAGCCTTGGCCACGGGCGTTGATGTAGCACGCATGTGCGAGCACTACGACTCGGTTTCCNTTTGTTTCTCAAAAGGTCTGGGCGCACCGGTCGGTTCGGTTTTGGTTGGATCTGCACCGTTCATCGCCAAAGCTCACCGCTGGCGTAAAATGTTCGGTGGTGGCTGGCGTCAAGCGGGCGTTCTCGCTGCGGCGTGCCTGTATGCACTCGACCATCACGTCGACCGGTTGGCGGACGATCACCGTCGTGCAAAACGCATCGCTGAAATGATGAACGAACTTCCCATGTTCACCGTTGACATGGCCACCGTACAAACCAACATGATCTACGCTGAAACCGTCGAACCCGCTGCTGANGTTGTGGCCAAGTACGCCGAGAACGGCATCGANATGTTCGACCTCAGCCCGCACAGGCTGCGCGTGGTGGTTCATCTGCACATCACCGACGATGACGTGGAGCGCTTTACAGAAGTCTCGAGACGCCTGTTTGGTTGATTCTTGAAAAAGGGTTGAGCAACAGAGGCCATATGGCCCTCAGCGTACGCGAAATCAAATGCGCCCACAACTCGGCGTCCGAAGAGACNGAACACGTCTGCGATTGGTGTCAGTCGATCATTGACTTTCAACCGCAGAAGGGCTGGAACGTCTCGCTCAGCCCGGAGGAACACGAGCGTGCAATGACCTTGTTTGGCGGACCGGACGGCACGTCGAAACGAAAGTGGCAGACGCTTCAGTTGATGACGNGCGACATGCCCGANGTCCAGTGGGCTCGGCTACCCGCTGACATCGACCCCATCGTTCAGCCCCCNGAATCCTGGTCGGCGTTTGAGGCGCTGGTTGCTGCCGTTGCTCGTGGCGACCGGCTGACTCACCAACATGAGAACATGCTCAGNGAAGGCATCGTGTTCTACGACGGGTCAACNCTGCGCTTCCTCGATTCAGCATGGAACCTCAACGGCGTTCATCTTCAAGGATTGAGTCTTTCCGTGGTGTTCGCCCTCTTGGGAGAACCTGAAAAGCGACGAGGCTGGGACATCCCNGGGCTGCTGGTGGGCGCCGTTTCGGTCAATCCGGACACCGGCCAAGCCGAACCGCTCATGCAACGCTTTCGCATCGGTCGTCGGCGCGAACTTCGACCGGTGTATCGTCCGTTGGCGAGCATGCTGGCGTGGCTCTCAAATCGACTCAAAGTGGACCGGACACTGAAGATGGACTCCTCCGAATACGTCCCGATGATGGCTTGGTCGCACGACATCCAAACGTGCATGTTTGAGCGTCATCCCGCCAACATGGAGGGTCTTTTCCAGAACGCTCTGTCCAATCACCCGCCGGGCCTGTTCCACGCTTACAACACNCCNTGGATGCGAGCATGGCAGGACATGGAACCTGCCCAGGACCGCCATCAAACGCAGAAATGGGCCCTTGACTTGGACAAGAAGCGCCTCCGGTTTCGAGTCCGAACCCAATCGGGAGCGCTTCGTTTGATCCANGTGCCCAACGAACCGGCGCTTTGGGCCCTGCTGAGTTCCTTGGCGCTGTCCCCCCTCAACTCAAACGCCGGCAAATTNCTGATCGGTNTGCAGCACAACTGGACCGTTCCGTACGGTCAATNNTCGCAACCCTCTCAACCGCTCGTTCGTTCGATGCGCTTCTGCCATGANATCATGAACGGACTGGACGGGAAAATCCACGTTGAGAGCGCTCGAGCCCTCGTCTTCGGCCGTCTCGGNCACGTGTATGAAATCGCCGTGCAACACGGTCAGCACGGCGCGCCNTACACCATCCAGCACATCACCGACATCAATCCAAACGACGCACGNTCAATCTGCATCCACAGCGGCCAATTCACCAAATCCGTCCCTCTCGGAGACACCATGGGCGGCGTGTTGCTTTCCATGGTGAACGACGTCGCNGCTGCCCACCAGGTGGACAGTCTTGAACAACTCCTGCATCATCATGCCCCGTTCGGTTTTCCACGAACGAACATCCCTCCCGGTTNTTTGAACGCCCTTGACCTTGATTCCATTTCCGCCCAGTCCAGTCATCGCTACTTCATCGACCACTGTCGCTGGATGCGGCCCGCTCAACGCCGCGGCGGCGAGCGGCGTGTCGGGCACGGGCTTCACGAACTTCTCCTCCGAAACCGGCACCAACAGCGAAACCGCTCCAGAACCTCCGAGCGTTGGACCACCCGATTCCANGAGTTCTTCGAGCGCAACAACCGTTTTCCGTACGCTGAGGTGGTTGCAGAATGGCGCACGACCGTTCGCAGTTACGAACAGCACAGCGCACACCACCGTCCGGGCGACGTTCTCGCACGCGGCCGAGAGGACTTCCTTCACCGTCGNTACCACCATTTGATGCCGCACCGCCGTTCCGACGACGTTCACGACGAAGGCGATGTTCGCGACGGGGAGCGTCGTTGGTGCGAGGTGTTTGCGCGCGTCTGGGAAGTGCTCGTGTACCAACCGTTGGGCTCCACCTTCCACGTACCCACCGAAGACGGCCAACCTCTCGTTTTTGAGCACGCGGGCTTGCAGGCCACGGTGCGAACCCCACTCGAACGCAATTTTTTCATGCGCATCGCAAAGCTTCTCGGTTACGTCAACGACGAGTCAGGAGGAACGGACGTTGTTTACGTTCGTCGCGATCACCCGCGTCCAAACGCTCGATTGCGCCTCACGGAACTGCTTCAAGATGCACAGGAGCGTCAGCGCGTGCGAGGTGCGCCGCCTCGCTGGTGGAACTACGTCGANGTCGTCACACCACCGCAGCAGGTNCCTCATCTCCGCTGGCAGCTTCACATTGATCATCGGGACGCCGCTCGATCCGGAGGCATGAAACCGCCCGACGAGCGTCCGTTCAGCGGGCTTGGCGACCTGTTCGGATGAAAGCGACCGCCAACCCGACNGTNAGGACGGTGGACACCACCGAAACAAACGGTGTGTCGTTNTCTTCGGTNTCTTCGTTTTCTCCACCCGTGTCCACGGGCTCNGGCACGACGGGCATGAGCTCGTAAATCAGATGGATTTCAAGGTCGTCNCCGTCATGGGGCGTGGGTAACGCCAGCGCAGCGGTTCCCTCGGTTTCGTTGCCCAAATCAATCATGGCACGNACGATGTGCGGATAGGTTCCTTGTCCGTTNGAACCCTCTTCATAAACCGCAGCCGACTCAACCACCCAAGCGACGACGTTGAGGGTCATGTTCTCCATATGACGTTCGTCGATGTCGAGTGCCCANCCGATGGTGCCCGAGGTGTTTGACATCGGCGTCCATGAAAANGCGGTCGTTCCAACCCCGAGTGCGAGGTCTCGCTGCGCNAGTTGGGTGATCTCCTCAACTCGGTTGTCGTGATCGTTGTCGTGGACATCGGAATTCGGGACACTGCCCACTTTCTTCACTGAACCGTTGAACACGGAACCGGGTGGTGAGTGAGAGTAATCCGACAGGTGCTCGTATCGGTCNCTGAACCGCTCCTCCAACGCTGCCTCTCCGAACGGGTCGCTGAGGGTTGAGTGGATGTGATACGCTGTCAGGTGCCCCGCATCGTGAACTTCCTCAAGGGCNCTTTCGACGTACACGCAGTTGTCACACCACGTGGCCGTGTANACTTCAACCACGGCGTCCAGGTCGCTCAGGTTGTGCGTCATGGCGGTGGCGTTNACGGCCATGGTNGACTGGCCGCCAAAGATCATTCCGTTATCGACTTCAACGGCGGGGAGTGCACTCGCTGTGCCGCTGCACATCATCAGAGCGACCGCAAGAAGGACGGGTATTCGGCGCAAACGCATGACCTACGGGAATCACCGCAGGGATATGAAACCCACTTNCACCGGTTNACTCGCTGCCGACCTCTTCGTCGGNGGTTTCGGTGGTTTCTTCGGCTTCCTCGGCAGCTTCGGCGAAGAGAACGGTGCCTTCGGGGAAGGTGCCCTTCTCGTAGCGGGCTTTGAGTTCATCAAGGCGACTCTTGATGCCTGCCCCTGAACGTCCGACGGCTTTGGCCACTGCGTTCAGGTTGCCCTGCGCAAGCCCTTTGCGTTGAAGGAGGTTGTACATGACGCAACCAGCAACCATGGAAATCGCCACGTTGGCGGTGGGCGCATCAACGCTGGGTTCGCCCAACCCGGTCATGGCGTCGAGGAAGCCCTGCATGGCGTCGACGAGTTCCTCCTCATCCACGCGACCGGTCAGTGCCTCTGCGATGTTTTCGGTGGCCTTGTCCAACTCGTCTTCACGAGCAGCAGCGGCGCTGAGTTGCGTGGGTCGAGCAGCCCATCCCATGGAGACACGGGCTTGGTAGTGCTTTGTGATGGTCTTGCGAGCGTTGAGGAGTTGCTTTTGGGTGATGCCGTAGCGGTCCATGAGTTGCTTCTCGTTGATGCTGACGGTTCGGAAGAGTTTGGCAGCGATGGAAACGATGGCCAACGCCATGATGCGCAGGTTTTCCTGGTCGGTGCCGCCACGGAGTTCGGGGTTTTCCTTTCCTCCGGCTCGACAAATCGATGTCTTCGGNCACTTCAAGCGGCGGCGTTCGCTGGGCGTCAGCGTTTTGCGTCGTGCTTCTTGCGCTGGCGTCAACTTGCGCGCTGTGGCTCGCGCCAACGGCTCGACGGATCGCGCCATGTCCTCGCCGAACATGGTGCGGATGGTGTTCATGAGTTGAGTGTACATGGGGTCGGTGTCGCGCTGCGAACTTCGGTCCAACTGGCCCAAGCGACGAGCCAAGCGACGTTGTTGGGGCGTCAGTCGGTTTCCCGCTCCGTCCGTNCGGTCTCCAAACGGGTTCATGCGTCCACCAAGTCGTGCACCTGCATGACCGGCCTCTCGGTTCACAGCCTCGTTGTGGCGACCGTCGCCCAGGGACGTTGCGCTGTTGGTATCGGCGTCGTTGCTGAGGTGTTCGTGCACGAGCGAGCACACCTCNCAAACACCCTCGGCTCGGGCTTGGTCAATCTTCAGGTTTCCTCCGCATTCATCGCAATGTGTTTTCATTTTCCTCAACTCCAGCGTCTATGTTCGATGACTCCATATAAAGGATTCAACTTTTACCATCATTCCTTCATGTTGTCAGCAACCGNGCAGAAAAGCAGGTTCCGCCAGCGTTGCTCAAACAAGACATATTCATATTGGGGTCTGCACTATATGAATGCTTCGTCCAATTGCCCACCCGCCGCACCACCTCAAGGCANCACGACCGTCGTTGACGTTGCAAACCGTGTTCACCGGACCAANCCNCCGTCTTNGCTGNCTCNNATCGTTGCGTGACACCCCTGCAANGCTTTGCTCGTAGCCTTCCAACGGAAANAATCCTCGGCGTATCTTGAAATAGCCTCGGTGGTGTTCTTCCCGATGGGCTGGTTTTTTTGGAGCGAACACCGTCGATAACCTCGGAGTACGTCCCTGCGGGCGAAGGGTGTCCGCCGTGGTTGTTNGATGCACTCCTCGACNCCTCGAANCACGCNCCGTTGCTGTTGCTTCACCCGACGGAACTCCACCGNCAGCAGACGATTGAGCGACTTCACGAGGCCGGAGCCGTGGTTTCGCCTCAGCATCATCTAACGCTCAATCGGCTTGTTCGACTCCTCCATGTTGACCTCCGTTTGCCGGTTCTTCTGGACGACGAAGCAAGCACGTTCATGGCGCTGCACGCTCGATGCAAATCCGCTGCGGACAACGCTGAACTCCCGTTTCTCTACACGCCGGGCGTAGGNGAGTGGACCTTAACCAAAACGCGACGTTTGCAGCGCCTGCACGGCGAATTGCTGCAACTGCGTCGACCTTTTGCGTGGGAAGGCGATCCGGGNGCCTCGGTGTTTCACCAAATCTGTTTGGAGGTCGAACGGGAGGCAGGAGGAACCCTTCCTGCATTGGTCACTCGGCACGTTGTTGAAGCTCTGCAGACGGCGAGCACTCCCCCGTTTCATCTCAGTGAAGTGCAGGGAATNATCGTGTTGAATGCAGCCCCTGATTTCAGTGAAATTGAGCGGGATTTACTGGCGGCCGTGGCTTCATTGACGCCCGTTCATCAACTTCTGACCCCCGGNTCTTTCCGCCTTGGCTACCACGGAGCGTATTTGGTCGATCAAGCGCCNTGCACCNACCAAACGCTNCCGACCTGGTTGCCACCCCACAACCCGTGGGTGNCCGCAGACGACCNATGGCGAACCGATGCAGGTGTCCGACGAGGAACCGTTCACACTCGACTTACCCTGGACGAGCGAAGTCATTCCGTCCCTGCAGCTCTGGCGCTGATCCAAGCCTATCGCGCCGAGCACAACGGGCGGATCTTGGTCGTTGATGCGGGTGTGCAGGAACGACCGGAGACCTGGTCAAACGCCCTCTCGTCCATCGGGATGTCGTGGAGTCCGGGCTCTTCGAGCTTGAACCAGCAGCCGACGCATCAGGCCGTTTTGCGTGCGGCTCGCCTCGCTCAAGGCATGAGCGCTTGGTCGCTGCCATCCCTTCGNGGTGTGTTTTTTTCATCCACGGTGCCCTTNAACGACGACATGTTCCCGTCCCTGCGCCANCCCACNCAAGACGCGTGGCGCCCNCGCCCCGATCCGAACGTGCTGGACGACATCGCACGCCAGTTTCATGTTCTGGGAGGGCCCGGAGCGATGTCGCGCTGGCTCGGCGTTCTTTCAAGCGCCCGCCCCTCCTTNGCAGANCGACGGCCGGTGGAAAAGGCCCAAGCCNTGGAGGAGACGCAGTGGTGGCTNGGCTGTCTGCTTCACGCCTGGTCTCCGTTGCTTTCTCCCGAGGACCGGCACCTGCTGCGCAGAACGCTCGTGGGGTGCACCTCGGGCGAGACGNTGCCGACGCCCGAGGCCCCTCCATCGGGCATGGCGTGGCTCTCGTGGTTGTTGAGNACGGTGAACGTTGCTCGACTTGAGGGCCGACGAGCTCCGTACAACGCCGGTGTTGGGGCGCTTCAGCATCTGATCGAGGCGTTGAACGAGATCAAGAAGCACCTCCTGTCGCTGTCGCTGACCTTCCCGNGCGGTGGGCCNNCGTTCATCGACGTTCTCGAACACATCGGCGCCACGACGGACGTGCCCCACCAATCCTCACGCACCGACCGAATTCAGGTGGTCACGCCCGATGACGCACTCGGGTGCACGGCCGATTTGATGCTCCTCGTTGGATTGGACGTGGACGCTTGGTCCATGCGTTCCTCCACGGTTCCTTGGCTGGACGCTTCGGCTCAACTCGAACTGGGTTTGTTCCAAACCGATCGGTTGGTTCGACGCGGGCGGCATCACCTCCGTCATCTTCTCAACGCTGGGAACCACGTGGTTGTGTTNGATTCCTCNCCNGAAGAAGGCGGCGGCCCGAGCGCTCCCCTTGCCGAGTGGCTGACCGATGTTCAACGTTCAGGGGCCTGGAACAGCATGCGAGCAGCGCCCAACTTTCTTCCTGCTGACGCTCACGAGGGCGACGGGCCAACTCGACGCTTCAGATGGGTCGCCCGAGAAGAAGGCCACGGCAGTTGGCTCACACCCGTCGTGTACGCCTCGACACCGATCGACGGAGGCGAACGAACCGTGCGCCACGGGTTCAACGGGCGGGACCGTCGGCAACAACTGGGTCTTGATTTACGGATTCAACATTCCAACAGCGAACGCTTGAACCACGCCCCTGCGGTGGTGAGCGCCTTCGAGGGTCCCGTTCAGTCCGATCGCCGCCGCCGTCAGCCNTTGGCCAAGTGGACGGGTGAACATCAAACGTTTTCTTGGGCAAATCGAGATCGACTGGTCAGCGTCGACGCNGTGACGCTTCGTCCCACAAGGGCAGCCCTGAAGGTTCCAGGCACCGCAGCCTCCACCTTCCCGCACCTCGGGCATCGGCAAGAAAAATCCATGTCCCTCAGCGTCGATCCTCGCCCGCTTCCTCCGTATTCTTCTCCAGCCCTTTCACTGAACCACCGTTTCGGCGCGTTGAACACGGTCGTCGAGCGTCCGGTTTGGTCTCCAAGTCGGTTGGAGTCNTGGTTGAAGTGTCCGCGTCAAGCGTGGACGAGACAGACGCTCAACGCNGACGACGACGACGGGGTCGCCACTGAAGACGTNGACGTCCTCGTGCGTGGGCAACTGGTTCACCAGGTGGAAGCCGCCATCCTCGCCGGTCACGGGGTACCGCTTGGTGAGGAGATTTCAACCACGCCGCTTCCCTTGCACGTGGGCCCCATGGGTCAGGAGCAGGCCGGATGGAACGCCATTCTCAATTTCCTTCAACGCGACGTGCACTGGCTTGGGCGCCACAACGCTGTTTCCGTCCANCGAACGATGGACCTCATCAACGCCACACCCGAGACATGGTTGGCGCATCAGGAAGGCGCAGATGAACTGCCGCAGAACGGACGCCTCGCTCGTTTGTTGGAGGCCGACCTCGCCCTTCATCACGCCGCACCGGTCGCCCTGGAATGGTCGCCGACCACCCANGACGAGGGATTCGTTCAACTCGACACCCTTCCCGAGGACCCTGCAGCCGGGTTCAACCTCTTTGGCTACGCTGACCGGGTGGACGTTGTTGCCGTGCCTGACGAACAACGGGTTGCGCTCGAGGAGCGTGGTGTTCTTGGCGACGANGATCANACGACGCCCTATCCGCTGCACGGCGAAGGCCGCTCAGCCAAGCGCCTCGTGGTGATACGTGATCTCAAGACCGTGGCCGGGCCGAACAAGGATTCAGCGGGACTGCGACACATGCGATGCTTGTTCGAGGACCTGCAGTTGGCGTTGTACGCTCGTGCCTGGGAACTGCTGCACCCCAACGACCGTGTCGTGGGCGTTGGAGCGACGGAGGTGGGAGAATTCACCACGCATTACGTCGAACTCGACAGCGACCTCGCTTCTGTGGCGGACNACCTCGAAATCGGCGAAATCACGCAGGTGTTTCCCGAGCAATTCCCGGCCGAAACGCTGACGGGGGCCTCGACAACACCGTTCCGACGTTGGATGGCCGAACGTCTCACTGTGGCTCAGAGGGCCGTCGACGCCGCCCGAGCGGGGCACGTAAATCCGACGCCCGGCAAGCACTGCAGCTACTGTTCAATCGCTCATTCGTGCGCTGTTTCCGATTATTCAGGAGGCGATTTCTGATGGTTGAATTCAACAACAGTCAGCGNCTTGGTCTCGATCTTGACCGCCACATTGCGCTTGATGCGGGTGCGGGAACCGGGAAAACCACCGTTATGGCGGAACGCTACGTGCAGCACCTGTTTGCAGCCGAACAACGCGCGACGCACNTCACGCCACCGGGGCCGCGCACGCCCATGTCCGGACNTGGTGCACTGCGGGCACCAAANCGCGAGCGAACCGACNTAACGGCCTGGCAGGGCTTGCTGCCCTCCGAGNTCGTCGCCATCACCTTCACCCGTAAATCCGCTGCNGAGTTGAAGGCTCGAATCCGCCATCGCTTGTCGCAGGCTCGAGCCCTCCCGCCCGGTCCGGAGGATCAAGACGGGGTGTTTGATCCGAGACTTCGGAACGAAGGCGACGTTGAGATGCTGCTGTCGGGTCTTGATGAGGCCCCCATCTCAACCATTGACGCGTTCCTCAATCAACTGGTTCAGCCCTACATCGACTTGGTCGCGCTCTATCCTTCAAATCAGCAGGTGACGGAAGAACGGAAACCGCTGATGGTCAAGGACACCCTTCATGCCGTTTGGCGAATACGCTCCATCGATGACGCTCGAGAAGCCGGCGTTCTCAANCANCATCAGGCGTTTCTNGACGCNCGCAATCGCCTCGTTGCNCGTTTGGGTGGACAAGACCAAGCGGAAATCGTNCTCGGGGGTTTGTTGGATCGNTCGTTGTTCGTCGAGCAGTCCCATCGCTCCATGATTCAGCGCGCTGAAGACATGGGCTTNCCTTGGAACGGCCGAGGCCCCGCTCCAGTNGANGTTCTCCTCGACACCNTNGCAGAACCGGTTGCTGNCCTGCTNCCTGATTTCGCATCCGTGCTTCACCAGCGGTTGTCCGGATGGGTTCAGGAGTTTTTGCCCTATCACGCACAATGCGTTGCACCTGCGGAAACGGAGACTCAACTGACGAGGTTCAATCATCTCGTGCGCCTGACGACTCAACCCGTTCCGCAGCAAATTGGAGAACAACTTTCCTGGGTGTGGAAGGCGCTGTTGGGAATTTCGACCGCCTCGGGACTGGTGAAGCCGGTGTGCAGCTTCTTTCCNCGGGACTTGCTNCCGACGGGCGACGGGTGGCCGTCGGGCTTGCTTTCCAAAACACCCGTTCGCAACATGACCAAGGACGAGAAAGACGCNCTCTACCAGCGAGCAAAGAACCACCTGCCTGCGCTCCGTACACACCTCAGCTCAGCCGATGGGACCCTCATTCGGTTGCTGGCACGTTCAGCCTTTTTGCTCAATCCGATGGACGGTTTTGACGGCATGCCGTTGGACAGCGCACTTCGACTCGATCCGCTGGAAGACCCGATTCCCACCGAGGCCGGAGAGCGTGGCACCTACGTTTCAGCCTCCCTCCAAACCCAGGTGCTCAGCGACCTTCACGTCGTCCATACGGCCTGCAACCAAATTCTCGCCCGNCGTAAATCGCTGGACAACATGCACGATTTTGATGACATGCAACGCTTTGCTGCGGACCTGTTGTTGGCCCGATGCCCCGACATCTGCCGCCATCGCTATCCACCTGCGGTGATCGATGCTCTGGACGGACTGGGGGATGAGCCGTGGAGCGACGCTCATGTTTCCAGAGCGTTGACCCTGCTCAACGATCGNCCAACACTGCAGGAAGACCTCGCNCGACGGTACGCCATCTTGGGCGAACTTCGCCGTCAATACCGAGCCTTCATCATCGACGAATATCAGGACACAAACCCGTCGCACTACCGCCTTCTCGCCCGGTTGTGGGGCCGTCGCCGTCACCATCCCGACGACCCTGCTCGACCCTTGGGAGCGTGGGACCCGACCGTTTGCATTGTCGGGGACATGAAGCAGAGCATCTACCGGTTCCGACAGGCCGAGGTTTCGGTGATGAGACGCGCCGTCGCTTCCATCCGTGCCTTCAATCGAGACGAATCGGGTGAGCAACGACTTGACCATCTTCGTCAACCAGGGTGTGGACGGGATCCGAGGCCCGTCGGCGGAGGCGGCGAAACGGGGTCGTTCTCAAATCTCCACGACGGTGAGCCTTCCGCTCCTCACACCTTTGTTCCGTTTGCCGAGGAAGACCAAGAGGGGCGACCGGCCATCGCAGGTGAACGTCTCGTTCGCCGGTCTGAGGGTCACGTGGATTTGACCTCAAACCACCGAACCCGCCACGACCTGATGGAGACCATGAACGACATGTTTGACGAAGTGTTCAGTCCTCGCTATCACGCCCTTCCCGGAGATTGGCATGCGGAAGCGCAACGTTTGCGTCCNGCACGAGCGACCGAACACAGCGGTGTGTTGGAGTGGCTTCTTCCCATTCCCGGGTCCATCGGTGAAGTGCCTGCGGACCTGGACGTCGCTGTGAACACCTTTGAGGACCCGAACGCTTCGGCGGTTCATCTTGAACATGAACTGCTCGCTGACCGCCTCCACGCATTGCTTCATCAAGCACCGACACGGGTGTGGAACAGCGACACATCCGAATGGGTCACGGTTCACGACGAGGGGCCGCCGGTTCGCGCTGAGGACATCATGATCCTGATCAATTCCAGAAAGCACCTTCCCGACTTGGTCGACCGATTGCGCGCTCGCAACATCCCCGTTATGGCCGACCGTCANGGCTTGCTTCTGATGCAGCCGGTGGTCCAACCTCTCATGGCCGTTCTGGCGTTGATGGCTCGTCCGACCATGCGAAAAGCCGGCGTCGTGTTGGCCCGCAGCCCCGTGGTCGGGATGACGGAAGGTGAGGTTCACCAAGCGTTCACAACCCTCGATGCGGACGTGGCTGTGCTTCCCCATCTCATCGCCAACGCCCCTTCCCAATCCGTCGCTGAACTGCTCGAGAACCTTCAACGGTTGATCTCATGGGGNGCCGTGTACGATGTGTTTGATGCGGTGTTGGACGATTCAGACCTCCTTGTCGCTCATCCCGATGATGCACAGCGTCAATTCGCCGAGGCCTGGTTGGCCATCGTACAGTCCATCGGTAACGAAACCGGTCACGACGCAGCTGCAATCCACCGTCGCATGGTTGAGATTCGTGAACTCGGACGGCAGGGTCCTCAAGCCATCACAAAGCCAAACGCCTCGGCGGTGCAGATCATGACCATCCACGGCTCAAAGGGGCTTCAAGCGCCGGTGGTCGTCGTCTCAGGTCTGTTTTCTGCAGGAAAAGCGGACGCAAGCATGTCGGTCCAAGACAACATTCTGGTGACGCCGCAGGTGCTGGCGGGACGGATTCAGCCGTGGCGGGCGAACGACCGTCCTCAGGACGGCTTGTGGGCCTTCGCCGCTGAAATGAACAAGGCCCAAGACAAGGCAGAGTTACGAAGAAAATTCTACGTTGCGCTGACTCGAGTGAAGGATCGTCTCATCCTCACCGGCTCACCCGGAAACGCCTCNACGTTCGACGAGGAAACGGGNACNCTTTCGGTTCGCATNGCNCCCGANCCGCGCACCATGGGGCGGATGTTCATCGAAGGGCTGCGTCGAGCCACCTGGTGCGCGGGTGGAGGCGCTCCTTGGGTAACCCAGCAGGAGCTGCAAGAAACAACCTTACCGCTGTTCAAACCTCAACGATCNCAGACGCCGCTCAACCCTGCAGCGTTACTCAACGGTGCCCCACTGGGGGNAGACGGCTTAGCAGGACTGCGTCTCTACCACCATTCGCAATGCTTTGAATCGGTGGAAACCGAATCCCCCCAGCGCCGGGCTCGTGTCATGGAACAGCACCTTGAGACGTGGGAACCNTCGTCGCCGATCGCCTNGCAGACCCTNCGAATCGAGGAGAACATCAAAGGTGCAGCGCACCATCTTGACGCAACCTTTTCCTGTCCCCGGAGATACTGGTTGGAGCACGTCAGGGGTTGGGCGACGGAACCTTTCCTGCTGCCCAACACAGCCGTTGAACCCGCAGCTCCACGANGGTGGCCCTTGCCCACAACGTTTGGATTGATGATGCACAGGGTGCTTGAGATTGGACTTCGTAACCCGCGTTCGTTCGGTCCGTCGACGCCTCATCTGGACGCTTCATGGATGCACGAGAGCGAGGACGAGTTGTCCTCTTCAATCACCGTCGGGCGCGTGATGAACGAGTTCGGGTNNGGTATGGAACAGGAAGAAGGNTCNCGAGAAGCGNCTCTGCGAGACCGATTGCTGCATCTTGGGGATTTGATTGACCGGGGGTTGCTCGGCCGTTGGGTCCGGGGCGANNCACTCAACGGATGGAAGGTTGANGCGGTTCGAACCGAGCTGCCCTTCTTNCATCGTGAACACATCGTACGCCAGACCGAGAGCGACGGTCAACCCGTTTCGTTCCGCTTGGAAAACGGAGCTTCGGTTGAGCGAGTGAACATGGATTTCAGCGGCCGAGCNGATTTGGTGCTGGCGCTCGTTGATGACGCNGGACGAGGCGCGTTGCAAGTGATTGACCTCAAAACACGNGGCTGCTTGGCCTCGTTTAACGACAAGAAAACCGGCGATGGTCACCCGCTGCAACACGTACCGCCCAGCGAGATTTCCACCGTTCCGCAAAGCGACGACGAGACACAGATTCTCCACGAGCACCGCCTTCAACTGGCCCTTTACTCGNTGGCGTTGGAAGCAATGGANGCGCGAAAACCACCTGCGCAACGCCGAACGATTCTCCCCCCTGCGCTGCTCCTTGGTGCCAACGGACGCATTGTTCAACTCTCNGAAAAGGCGTTNNANGTTGCCAAGGGGGACCTCCTGTCGCATCTTGACTGGNGGGCCACCGTTCACCTCGACCCTGNTTCCGATGAACCCNCCCGTCTACCGGCAGGTTCCTNGCATTGCGGGGATTGTCCGTTTTACAAAGGCGATTTGCGCCGTTGCGGACCGGAGGGTGAGTCACTCGGNTTNNTCANCCATCTTGACGNCGAGCCGTGAGCACCAACGTGCCGCTCCACCCGTCTTTTGCACCGACTTGTTCTGCTTCAACNTCAACGAAACCGGCCTCNNTCAACCCTTCGGTCCACTCCTCAATGGACAGCAACGCCATGTGGACGTTGAGCGACGGTCCCCANTCATGGCTGGCGGGGTTTTCCGTGTAGTGGTCCACTCCGATGACGGCTCGACCTCCGGGGCGCATCCATTCGTCGTGAAGGACGCGGAGAAACGCCAACGGCTCCTGAAGGTAGTACAGGCATTCCATGCTGTGAATCAAATCGACCGGTTCGGTGGGCTTCCAATCCGGAAGCATGGCTTCGACGTAGNTGCCATCGGGGTCGACGGTCCGGGCTTTGGCGATCATCGACGGGGCGCCGTCCACACCGGTTGCGCCTCGGCACAGCGGATGTGCATTGAGTCGTCGGACCACCCAGCCGTTGCCGCAACCGATGTCAATGGCCGTAAAGGGCCCTTCTCGTTTTGAAAGCAATTTCTCCAGCATGACCTCAACGCTTGCAGCGTGCCCCTGTTCCATGCCGACGTCACGGCCAGAATCGGCCCATTCACTGAACAGGTCGGTTGCGCTTCTCAGCCCCATGACGGGGCACCTCGCACGGCGTCTCATGAAGGTGTCCATGGCGAAAGGAACATGCAGATCCTCAGCCTGGTGCGACCATGCTCGACACCACCACAACCCTGGCCGACGTGCTNTACCCGCCCATCGAACCTCACAGNGAAGGGATGCTTCAGGTCTCCGANCTTCACACGATTGCGTGGGANCAGAGCGGGAACCCCANCGGCATCCCCGTGGTCGTGATCCATGGAGGCCCGGGGGGTGGCGGGCAACCATCGTACCGTCAGTACTTCGACCCGAGTGCGTTNAACATCGTCCAGTTNGACCAGCGCGGTTGCGGNAAATCAACCCCTTACGCTGAACTGGAAGACAACAACACGCAGGCGTCGGTTGCNGATTTGGAAGCGCTTCGCGAGCATTTGGGAATCGATCGGTGGCACGTGTTCGGGGGATCTTGGGGGTCGACCTTGGCGCTGATTTATGCACAGCATCACCCGCAGCGGGTTGTCAGTTTGGTGCTGAGAGGCATTTTCATGTGCCGAGTTTCGGAGCTGCATTGGTTCTACCAAAACGGTGCGAGCCACTTGTTTCCCGATGCGTTCGAACCGTACCGGAATCACATACCCGAGGACGAACGCGACCATTTGATTCAAGCGTATTACCGACGNTTGACCAGCGANGACGCAGACGTTCGACGGGCCGCNGCAAAGGAGTGGACGCGTTGGGAGATGGCNACGAGTCGTNTGTTNCCCGATCCCGAGTACCTCGACAAGGCCGAAGATCTCGATTTTGCCGTGGCGTTTGCACGAATTGAGTGCCACTACTTCATCAACGCCATCTTCGTCGAGGAGGCGTACATTCTGAACAACGTCGATGTNATCCAGCACATTCCCACGACGATNGTTCAGGGACGTTACGATGTCGTTTGTCCACCGCGCAGTGCGTGGGAACTTCACCAGGCTTTGCCCAACAGCCAACTCGTGATGGTGCCCGATGCTGGACACTCGATGGGCGAGGTCAGCATCGCACGGGAATTGGTGGTCGCTACCGACGCCCTTCGATGAGTCCAAAACCTGCTCAGGCCAACGGAAACGGTGCGCTTTGATGCGTCGGCTTGATAGGGAGGAGTGAACTCGGGTTATGTGGAGGCTTGACCTCCGGGTGACGACATGACGGAAGGAACCATCACGCCTGAGGTCCAAATCAAGCAACTCGANGAAGCGCTTGCAACCGAAACCGACCGCTTGCAAAAGCTGTTCGCTGCCTACGAGACTCANGAGAAAGAACTCGTGGACGCAAAGGCGGAAATTGAGGTCCTGGAAAAGGAAATCATCGATCGTGAAATCGAGAAGGAATCCCTTGAATCCATCATCGCTGAGAAGGACGTTCGTGTCCGAGAGTTGGAAATGAAAGCCACCAAGAATTCCAAGCGAGTTGAACACCTCGAGCCAGAGCTTGAGAAGATGGAAGAGAAGTATTCGCGGGAAAAAGATCGACTCGGAAAGGTGTTCGGTATCGCTGAGGAATTGGACAACGATCTGCGATTGGCCGTCACTGAGATGAAGGCGCGAGACGACTGGTATGTGGACCACATGCAGATTTTTGAGGACTTGAACAAAGCCATCAAGGAGCGCTACGAGATGATTGAGCGAGCCGTTGAGTCCGAACGCAAATCTCAGCACATGTCTCGTGTGTTCAGCGAGCGCGTCGAGGANATGGTGCANGCCCGTTCGGAGGAAATGGCCGAGGAGGAAGCCGAGAGCGCCGAAGCAGAAGCNTCCACGGCAGCGGTCGAAGTGGTCGAAGAAGCCGCATCCGAAGANCCGTCCACCGAGGAGACCACCGAAGAAACCGCCGAGGAAGACGCTGCAGAAGANGANGTCGAAACCGCTNCAGAAGAAGCCGAGCCCCCTGCNGAATGGGGGGACGCTCAGGACCCTTGGGCCACGGAGTAGATGGTTGAATGGCCGGGCTGGCCCCCGGCGGGTACGGGCCCGTCCTCACCACGACANCGATGGGCATCAGCGCCCTCATCATCGGAACCGTCATCGATCCGGTTGCAGGCTTGATNCCACTCTTCGGCATGGGCTGCCTCATGGCCGCTGTGTTTCTCGGTTATTTCTGGCGAGATCCCGACCGTCCGATTCCTCGGACCGCTGGCGTTCTTGTGTCGCCGGCGGACGGGCACGTCATGTTTCTGCGGCGAGAGCGAGCAACGGGCCGNCGCCCCAGTCGGTCGGAGGCGGAAAGCGGGCAGCTNGAGGTGGATGCCATCACGGGTGATTGGTACCCTGAACCCCTTTCAGACCCCCTCTCCTTCGCCACTGAGCAACGCTTTGAGCCGGTGCCAGAGGGGGAGGAACACAACACGGACGTCTGGCGTTTGGCCGTGTTCATGTCCCCGCTTGACGTGCACGTCAACAGGGCACCCGCAGCCGGTGTTGTTGAACGGATTGAACATCGCACGGGAAAGGGGCTACGCCGTGGACCGTTTCGTCCGGCTTACACCAAAGAAAGCGAACACAACGAGCGCGTTCGTTCGGTTCACAAACTCGAGAACGGTCATCGAATCGAGCTCGTTCAGATATCCGGTGCGCTGGCAAGGACCGTTCTTCCCTACGTGTTCAACGGTGATGCCGTTCGACGCGGCCAACGCATCGGCATGATTCGTCTGGGCTCAAGAGTGGACCTTCGNGTCCCGGCAGAGGCATACACTTCTTCAATCATCACCGCCGAGGACGCTCAGGAGGAGCACCCGAAAGGCATGCACGTCATGGCAGGAAGCAGCGTGGTGTTTCGTTCAACCTTGGAGGAAAATGAATGAGCAGATGGGTACGAACCATCCCCGCAGTGCTGCTTTTGCTCGTGGCGGCTTCGCCCGTGCTGTACTATCAGGCCGGCAACCTCGTGTACACGCAAGCGGCGGCCAACAGCCCTGATTGTTCGGGCCACTCAGCCAGAAATTCGCCCGATGAGTTCAGCGTCACGTTGTGGCACGAAGACGTTGATGTGGTCACCCACAACAAAAGCGACACGCTCGCATCAAATTTGGAACCCTTGTGGTTTGACCACTGGGAAAACGCCACGATTGAGGTTCCCGGAGAACCGATCACGTTGGCGGCNTGGATCATGGAGCAAAACGCCTCNAGCCCTTGGGTCATCGTGGTCCACGGAATACGATCGTGCAANGCCAANCACGAGGCGCTCATTCCAGCGGCCTGGCTCCATCAGGCCGGCTACAACGTGATTCTTTTCGACATGCGCGACCACGGAAACAGCACGATAGAGGACGGTTTGATCTCGGCAGGACAGCGTGAACACCGCGACGTCTTGGCGGTTTGGCAGTGGCTTCAGGACACAAAGGATGTCGAGCCTGAACGCATCGGTGCCGTTGGAATTTCAATGGGTGCTGGAGCGGTGACGATTGCCTTTGAGCAAGAGCCTCGCCTTCAATCCGTCTTCTTGGAATCGCCCTATTCAAGCATGGGCAACGTGATCGAGGAAGAACTGGTCTTTGCTGGCTTCCCAACGTTCCTCAAGGACGCTGCGCTCTTCGCCGGCAAGGTCTCGTCCGGAGACAACCTGGTGAAGTACGAACCGATCGACGCGATGAAGGTCGTNGGAAATCGTTCGGTCTACATCACACACTCCCTCGAAGATGTGCGAATCAACAGCTATCACGGGGTGGCGATGTGCGATGCNGCAAGGAGCAGCGTCGATGCCGGTGGGACGGTGGAGTGTTGGTTTGACTCTTCGGCCGTTGCGCACAACGACGGTGGTCGGGAAGGCATTCTTTCTCACATCACGCTGATGCTCACCCAGCCCGACGAATACCGAGACCGCATGGTCGGNTTCTTTGAGCAGAGCATCGGCCAGCCCGATGCGGTGGTTTGAAGCGGAAGACGCTGACGCCCCAACCGGTGAACACCATGTCGGACGCCAACCCTCTCCCTCTTCTTGGCAGCGGGGAAAAGGGCTTGCGCATTCACGACTTGGTCAAAGCGCCCGCCAACACTCCGTGGGCCAAAGCCAAGCAGCAATCCTGGGANGCAAACGAACCAGCAACGGTCTACACGACGCCCGAGGTGTTGGCTGACGGCACCCCGTGCAGCGCTGCAACGGTGATTTTGCGCACCAAAGGCTGTCACTGGTGGTGGTCATCCGGCTGCACGTTCTGCGGCTACTTTAACGACACACGCGACGACGTCACCAGCGAGGACTTGCATGCTCAGTGGGCCGCAGCGAAGGCAAAGCTTGACGGATTCAACGACCAAGCCATGGTGAAGGTCTACACCTCAGGAAGCCTGCTGGAAGACCGAGAAATNCCCGTTGAATTTCAGGAAACCGTGCTCCGTGATTGTGCAGAACTCGGCAAAGAACTCATCGTCGAAAGTCGTTGTGAACAGTTGACAGAAGAGAAGTTGGCCTGGGCGACNTCCATCAATTCCACGTTCACCGTTGCCATNGGATTGGAAGCCTACGACGATGAGGTTCTTCGTTTCCACGTGAACAAAGGCTTCACCACAAAATCCTGGGACAGAGCCGTCNNCAATCTTGAGAAATTCAACCTGCGGATCAAGACGTACTTGATGTTCAAACCCCCGTTCATGAACGAGGCTGATGCTCTGGACCATTGCGTAAAGTGGATCGGTGCTGTGGCGGAACGCTCGGACGANATTTCCGTGAACCCCATGAACATTCAGCGAGGGACGGTGATCGACCGCCTGCATCGCCACAACGAGTACCGCCCACCGTGGCTCTGGTCGCTTGTTGAAATGATTCGTCAGGCTCATCCACTCATTCATCCNGAAGGNGGCGTTAACGGCGATCCNGACCAGGTGTCTCGACTCATCGTTCACCCGACGGCAGGAGGGAAAATTCGCGGCTCCCACAACTGCGGAGCGTGCGATGCAGAGGTTGTTGCTGCCATCGAACGCTACGCTGTTTCCGGCAGTTTACTCGAATTTGACGGGCTTTCGTGCGAATGCGAGACCGTATGGCGAAACGAGGTCGACCTTGAACGAAAGTTGCCCCTCCCNCTGGGTCTGTCCAANCCACGTCGAGGTTCGGTGATTGAGCGGTTGCGCTCCCCATGAGCACGGACGCACACGGCGTGAATCGCTTCGTGAGGGTGGTGAATGTTTATCACCGCCCATCAAGTGGACGACTTGACCCCTATGGGGTCAATTTCAGGTGAACCTCATGACAAACACTCGAGCCCTACCCGACACCACCGTCGGAACGGGGGAACCCACTGCCAGTCGAATTGTCTTGACGTTGTTTTTCGTGGGGCTCCTCGGCCTCTACTCCCTGTTNTCCAACGTTTTCGGTTGGGACAACCTTCCTCTGCTCGGGGAACTCGTTCCGCTGGTTCAGAACCTTGGCGGAAGCGGAATTTGGTACTACCTCATCGGATTCTTGGTGGGAATTGGAGCCATTGTAGCGACCTTGGTTGGCGAGGTTCTCGCTGAGTGAGCGGAGGTGCGATGAATGGAAACGATTTTCATTTCTGCCACGTTCTTGGTCGCTGTTCTTTTCTTCCTCTCGCANTCGTTGTCCAAAGGCGTCGGGACCGTTGGCGGGGCCCTCAAGCAAGTCGGGCTGTTCATTTTGCGGAAGAACCCCCCCGGNNTGGTGGACATCTTCGACGACCGAGACGGCAGCGGATCCCGCACGTGGATGAATTTCGGTATGTTGTGGTTGGTCTTTGCGACGTTGCTTGGTTTCCTCATGGGCTGGCACACCTACGACCCCACCGCGCTCGATTCTCTNGCAAGCGTTGGTTGGTCCTACGACGANGGNTCATCCCTTGCCGATGCCACGTTGAACTTCCTCACCATCGCCCTGCTCTACGGGCTCATCGGCAGCGGAATGGTCGCNACCGCTCGAAACGGCAACGGTCGGTTGGCAAGCGAAGCCAACGCCTCCATGGTGGCTGTGCTGCTCTCCGCCGTTCTGGTCGCCACCTACATCCTNCCCTTCATCTTCGGATTTCTTGACATCGACACCGATGAAGGCGGTGTTGCAATCCTGCTCTACAGCTTGGAAACGCTCGCTGTGGGCATGCTGCTGATTCCTGTCTTCATCAACCTCCTCATCACCGCTGCAGACCGCGGCGAACANGCGNTGCAGACCAGCGTGTGGTTCCTGCTCATGGGCGTGGCGGCGTACATCTTGTCGATGCTGTACATGTTTTTNGGAGAGCTCATCGGCGCCACCCAAACGGTGTGGCTCGCTGAGCGTGTGGCTCACGGATGGGTTCCTCTTGCGCTCATGTTCTCCGTCGGGTATCACGTCATTCCCATGACCGCTGAACAGCCGATTTGGTCCGGTTCGATGCGCACTGCAAGCATGTTCTTGCTCTTCATCACGGTCCCACCGTTCTTCATGACCGACGCCTCCGGCAGCAACTTCCTCACCAACGTCGGCGCCATTTTGCTNACGCTGGGCGTGCTGCCCATCTTTGCTGCCTCGAGCAATCTCGTGCTNACCGCAGGGTCNGGCCTCAGTTCGATTGTCAAGAAACCGGGTGCCATGGCCGCCACCATGGCCTTCTTGGCCCTTCCCTTCTTTGCCATNGGTGGTTACTTCACCGCCATGGACACGTTCGTNGGAACCGGAGAACTCGGAACCATGGGNCAGGTCATCGACATGGGGATGCTGTTCACCGTTGGCGGCCTGTTGATGCTCGCTGGCGTGTTCACAAACTACCCGAACGCCATCGGGAAACCACTGGCNACACCGTCAACCGGTTCGNTGGCCGGGTGGATGATGCTGACGGGCGGCGTTGCATCGACCCTGGCCTACCTCACCGGCGAGTTCACCGCCAACGCCGTCGCATCATCAGAAATTGAAGACGTGATCGCCAACAACGGTGGATTTTACCTGACGGGCTCNGGCCTGTTTTACCTCGTCGGAATCGGCTCCATTCTTGCGACCATGGTCGTCATTCGCACCGGCATTTCCGCCACGGGACGAGCGCTCAACGTAACCGAAACCTCCGACGTCAGCACCTACACGCTCACCTCAGGCTCCTCCACAACCATCCGAGANNTGATCGGGCGTGGCGTCGGTGTTGACACCCAATTGGTGGTCAGCGAAACCGAGGAGAACGAAGGAGGCTCAACCGTTATCGCTGTTGAATCAGCCCTCCACAACGACGAAATCAAGGAATTCCCGCCAAGTTCCGACGCCACCATGGTGGCCTTCGTGCAGTACCTCACCAACACCGATCAGTCGGTGTTTGACCTCTTCAGGAGCATGGACTTGGACGACTCCGGCAAAATCGATGCTCGAGAATTCCTGGCTGCCTTGGAGGCGTCTCCAATCGGGGCTCTTTCCTCCATCGAAGCCTCTGATCTGGTGGCAAGCATGGATTTGGACGGGGACGGAGAATTGAACCTCCCTGAACTCGACATTGCCATCGCGCAGGTCAAGCGAGACCACAACATNGTCCCCTCTGCGGAAGAGGAGTGAGCTACGCCGGGCGTGGTCATCGTGCGCATCGGCTTGGTCGGAAAACCCAACGTCGGAAAATCCACGTTTTTCAGTGCCGCCACCCTCGCCCAGGTGGACATTGCAAATTACCCGTTCTGCACCATTGACCCGAACGTGGGCGTGGCCTTTGTCGAGGCGCGTTTACCTTGCCCCTGTGGAGAACTGCGAGAAAAACTCGTATCGGAAGGACGGCTCGACGCATCCAGCGAAAACGACGAACGGAANGGGAGTCTGTGCCAGCCACGAACCGGTTCGTGCGTATCCCATCGCCGCTTTGTGCCCGTTTCCCTTGTCGATGTGGCCGGGTTGGTCCCCGGCGCCAGTGAAGGTCGCGGGCGAGGCAACGCCTTTCTTGCTGACTTGGCCAACTGTGACGTGCTCATTCAGGTCGTTGACGCCGCTGGTTCAACCGATCTTGAAGGNNAGTTCNACGGCGCAGCCACAAGCACCGAAGCAGCGGTTGAATCGGTGAGGGCGGAGATTGAATTTTTGGAGCATGAATTGGACGCTTGGATCGGCGGTTTGCTCGAAGACGGATGGAATCGCGGNGTNCGTCGCGTTCAAGCCGAGGGCGAAAAAGGGCTGACCNCATTCGTCACCGAACGCCTCAGCGGTTTGGGAGCCACCNCTTCTCGCGTCGGTCAAGGCATGCTTGCGTTCAATCAACGCCACCAAACCGAGCAGCAACCTTGGGACTGGCCCCCGTCCTCGCTTCATCTTCTCGGGCAGTGCATGCGAGAGCAGTTGTTTCCGATCGTCTACGCGGCCAACAAAATGGACATCGCACCGCCGGGTGTGCTGGAGGCCTTCCCCGATCGCACCATGGTCGCCTGCATGTCGGACATGGAACTCGCCTTGAGGCGCGCTGCTACCGCCGGCTTGGTTCNCTACCAATCGGGGGACTCAACCTTTGACGTCAACGGGACCGCTGANTTGAACGACGCNCAATCCAANGCTCTGACGCACATGAAGAAGCGACTCGAGGGCGCCGGTGGAACCGGNATNGCTCGGCTCCTGGACGAGGTTCTCTTCGACCAACTCGAGCACATCGTTGTNTATCCGGTTCAAGACGAAACGCACTGGGTGGACGGTGACGGTAAGGTGCTGCCCGATGCGCTGGTTGTTCCTTCCGGTTTTCACGCGAAAGCCTTGGCGGGGCGCGTTCACACCGATTTGGAGGCAGGGTTCATTCGGGGCGTCGACGGTCGGACACGACGCGTCGTCGGTGCCGACCACGAATTGTGCGACGGTGACGTGTTGAANATTCACGCCAAGTCCTGAACTCGTTCCCTCAATGACCTTTCGGACGGTCGTACGAGGGAGTCAAACGAGCCATGTCGCCTGAGTATTGACCGCCACGGTAAATGAACAGAACCGGTGCGATGAGGGTCAGCAAGAT
This sequence comes from Methanobacteriota archaeon, assembly GCA_002694525.1. Lineage (GTDB taxonomy): Archaea > Thermoplasmatota > Poseidoniia > Poseidoniales > Poseidoniaceae > Poseidonia. The sequence goes on along the minus strand of NZMN01000004.1, from coordinate 47,089 downwards.
CAGAAGAATCAGGAAGAACAAGCCCCAAGGTTCCACGCCCGAGAGGGTGGAGCCCCACAAAATCCACAGGAACGGGAGGTAGAGGAAAACGCTGTACCGGCGAGCCACTGCTGAGAACCTGGCGCTGGCCGCGCTCTTCTCGAAGAGGACCGGGACNTCTTCTTTGGTGACGAGACCGTGGTCCACGCCGCATCGAACACAAACCTGAGCATTCGGTCCGTTTCCGTGGATGAAGAACTCTCGAGGATACGTGCTTCCACAGAGTCGACAGGTTGGCATGGTGCTCCCCCGGTAACNCCCANCCGTCAGGGACTCTTCAACCATCCGCTTCACCGGANAGGAAACGGTCAATGAGACGGTGTCCTTCGTGCGACCCAATGGATTCTGGNTGNACCTGAACCCCATGAATCTCGAGNCGTGGATGGCGCANTCCCATGATGAGNCCGGNCGTNGTTTCTGTGGCGTTGACCNGCAATGCGTGCTCCCCGTCGTCNATGGCCACCAGCGAGTTGTACCGGGTGAGTTTCATCGGTGAAGGTTGGGACTCAAACACACCTGTACCGTCGTGNTCAACCTCGACCGGTACNCCGTGCACCGGACCCAACGGAGAGGGGNCGATTCGCCGTCCATCCGCTAACGCAAGGGCTTGATGCCCCAAACAGACGCCCAGCACGGGAACGTTCAGCTGACCTGCGAGCGCATGATGCGCCAGCGCCATCGTCAGGNGGGCATCGTTNGGNTGGCCGGGGCCAGGGCCCAGAACGATGTGCGATGGCTGCAGGGTCTCCAGCAGGTCGTGCAGCATCACCGGGTCCAGCCATCGCTCGCTTTGGGGCGAGCGACCTTCCAGAACGGTTACGTTTCGACCGGTTTGGGCAACGGCATCGGCGATGTTCAAGGAGAACGAGTCAAGGTTGTCGATGAACAACACGCCGGTCTCGGCGGCGTTTTTCGTCGCCTCGGCAAGGGATTGGACGACACCCGTTTTCGATGTCACACCAGGGGATGCGGGTGGCTGCATTGGATGAATGCCGAGGGACCCTGTGGCCAACGACGTGCGCTCATCGCTCATCCAGCCTGCAGCGATGCGAAGCGCTGCTCCCTTCCAACCGGCCTCTTCCACCTCGTTCTCAGGTTGCGAAGCGATGGTGATGCCACCACCGGCGCCGACCGAGGCCCACCACCGCCCCTTCGTGGCGTGGGCCTCCAGCGTGCGAATCAAGATGTTCCAGGCGGACCGGCCCGTGTGCACGTCGATGTATCCAATTGAACCCGTCCAAAACGACCTCGGCATTTGCTCGAGNTGGTCGATCACAGCGCAGACAACCGTGCGCGGGCAGCCCGTGATGGACCCACCAGGAAACACCGCTTGGAGAGCCGTTGCACCGTTGTGTTCCGAGCGAAGTGTTCCCGTGATGTGACTGACCAGATGTTGGACATTGGCGTACGCTTCGACATCAAATCGGCCAACCTTAACGGTGCCAGGCTTCGCAACTTGCGTGAGATCGTTTCGCATCAGGTCGACCAGCATCCGGTGTTCGGCGCGTTCCTTTTCGTCGGCCATCATCGTTTGTCGGAGTTCAGCCGCTTCGTGCAGGTTGTCGCCTTGGGGACACGTGCCCTTGATCGGCGAGGTTTGCAGTNNNTCCCCCTCAAGACTGAGCAGCGATTCTGGGGATGAGCTGGCGAGTGCAAACCCCAAATCGTTTGCATGGACGTACGCCGAGAACGGCGCTGGATTTTGCATCATCAGGCGTTGAAAGACGTGGTACGGATGATCGATTTCCCCTTGCCAGTGCTTTCCAATGTTCACCTGGTAGACCTGACCGTCAACGATGCCNCGGCGCACCGCCTCAACGTTGTTTGCATGCGTTTCATCGGTGTGGGACACCGTCTCATCGTGAGGACGGGGAGGCGGTACGCTTGGGGCCCCTCCCGCACGGTCAACGCTGGTCTGCGCCGGTGTGCACCACCGCCCGTCCGTGCCGAACACACGAACTTCGTCGGCACGATGGTCGATGACGGCACCTGCGTGAATGCACCACAGCACGGCGAGGAGCGCACCTTCGTCGGGCGGGTGNTGCAGACGAAGCGGCTGAGTCCACTGGACCAAATCGTACGCAAGGGCACCCGACCAGAACGGTCCGGAGGGCAGGTCAACGCCGTGCGAATGGACGAAAGGCTCCGTGCTTGTTTCTGCTTGAAGCTTCACAAAGAGGTCCCCCAAATCCCTGGCACGAAGGGTCACGCTGTGGTACCAAGACCCGTGTTTCCATTCNTCCACCTCCGCCTCCAGCAGNGGGTGNGCGTCAACCAGTTGAACGTCGCCAGAAAGCGGTTCGTGCACCGGTGCGGCCGGTAAAACATCGCGTCCGGGTTGACGTACAACGACGCGCTTCGTGGAAGGTGCGGCCACCAAGGACCAAGAAGCAAGATGGGACACCGGTCCGCCGGACACCAGCATCACNCGNTCGGGGGCCCCGTGGCGAAAGGCGGACTCGCCCAGCAGTTCATCGGCGAGCAGTTGCTCAACGACGGCCATCACGCGTTTCGACATCGTGCGGCCCCGTGGAGGACCATGTGGCCTTCTCGGTAAAATGTTGGGACAGCAACCGATGGCANGCTGTCGATAGCACCGTCGAATTNCCCGTTTTGACACCGTCGATCGTGTTCACNCGACACACCCCCATGCCGGTGCCGACCAGCACAAATTCAGCGCATCGAGCCACGGTTCGTTCGTTCAATTTCCCTTTCACCACCGGCATGCCCAGCGAGGGCAGCAGCGATGCGAGAACATCCGCCGTNACGCCGTCCACGCCGCCCTCGGAGGGATGCGCCATCCAAACCGTGCCGTCTTCGTCAAGCACCATCGGCGTTGATCGGTCGCCGTCGANGACGGCGTGTTCGTGGATCAACAACGCAGCGTCACAACCTGCCGCTTCNGCNGCCTCCATGGCTGCTCTGTACGCCGACCAATCCCCGTGTTTCGTTCCGTTGGTGCGGTCGTTCCAGCGCGGGGCCTCGANCGAAATTGCATCGATTGCNTCGTNGCGAACNCCCAAGGGTCGAACGCTTACGTTCCAGGCNTCCGCTGAGGCGCAACCGATGCGAGCCAAGCGCCAACCNTCTCCGCCGTCATGAGGNACCTTCGGACCGTCCTTCGGCAGTTCAATTCTGAGACGNGCAGCGTGGTCCTTCATGCGCTGTTGATGACGAGGCCAATCCGCAACCAGGCCGTGTTCGTTGANCAGCACGGTTGTGAAAACCTCGGAGCGTGGCCCNCCTGAAGCCATGGTTGTGACCTCACAGCAAGTCGTCCAGGAACGACGTGTCAATCTCGGGGCTCTTTTGTTTGGCNGGTTCGTCCAGCAGNCCTTCCAGCAGAGCGGGGTCCACCTGCGGCTTCAGCACGGGCTGTGGGGCTTGNTAGGCGGTTCTTCCGTAGATGTCGCTTTGCACGTCGTTCGCTCCGCCGTAGATGTTGTTGGCTTGTTGGGTCGAGACACCGGGGGGCGGTGCGGGCGCCGAAACGGGTGGAGCGGCAGGGGTTGCAGGTGTGTCCCACGACGCGTCCTGAATGCCCCACGTTGCCTCCTGCAGTTCCCACGTCTTCGATCGACGCGACGTGGAGTTGCGTGAACGCACCACGAGGATGAGGAGGATCACGATGATGAGAACCATGCCTGCTGCGATGAGGTTTGGCGTGGTCANCAAGGATTCCAGAGACAACTGGCCGTCGTTCTGCTCACCGTCGCCNGCGCCNTCCGGTCCGTTCACAGGCTCGACCACAACGGCCTNAACCGTCTTCTTGGCCACGCCGTCCTCATCGTAAGGCGTCACGGCCACGTAGTAGGTGGTTTCGTTGTCAAGGCCCGGATAGATNTCGGACGTGATGGTAAAGTTGTTTTCATTCCGCTCCTTTTCGAGATACGTGGCGTTGTCGGTGGACGTGAACATGTCTTCACTGATGTAGATGTGATATCCTTTGACGTCGTTGTCCATTGAATGCCGCCATTCCACGAGGATGTTCCCCTCACCGTCCCAATCGGCCTCAACGCGTTCAATGTCCGGAAGGTAGTTNCCCGGGTCGGTGATGCCTTCGTTGGTAGCGATTCCAGAGACCATCGTTAACATGCTTCTGTGTGCGTTGCCCGACGAGTCAACGGCCACGACGGCCACCCAAATTTCCTGACCGGCCTGGACCGGCGTATCGCGNCCNACCCGTTCNATCACGAGCGGNAGGTCCGGGTTTCTGTCCAGCTCTGCAACCCACAGCGGGTCGTTGGCNAGATTGGTCTGCTGGCCAACCACGCCACCGAAATCGTACGTGTCGGCAAAGACAACGTAGGCGGCGATGTCATCCTCTTCGGCCAGTTCAAACTCCAGAAGCAANGCGCTGCCGTCGTCGTTGGGCCGATCACGAAGCGTCAGGTCGGTCAGCCGGTCCGGCGCCGTGTTGTCGTTGATGTTGTCGACGGGTGTCACCGTGGCTTGCGTGAGGTCGGTGAGGTGGACGTTTCCTCTGAGGTCGTGGACCGTCACGGCGACGAACAATTCCACGCCNGGCTGAATCAGACCNGGAACCCCCTGCGTCANATCACCGTTTTCCGNGGTGTACAGTGCATTGGANAGAGGAATTTCGATNGGATTGGTTCGCTCGTCAATCCATTGCTTGTTGAAGCTGAAACAGCCGCAGANACTCTCGTCGGTCCCGAACGCTGCGTACGCAAAGGAAAGGTCTTCCACCGGCGCATTGGCCACCCAAANGGTGTAGGAAGCGAAGTCTTCCACCGTTGAGGGCTCCCANACCACGTCAATGGCCGTGCCNTCGTCGTTCGGGCGGTCAAACGCCATGAGGGANGTGATTCGAGGCGGTGTTGTGCCCTGTCCGACGANGTTTTGCAACGGTGCGGCGGATTTCAACAGAACGTCGTCGATGTTGCCGTTCAGCCACACATCGTACGCAACGATTCCGACGGTGTAGAGCTGCCCGTCGATGAGTGGAACACCGTCCAGCGTTGAAACGATGGTCTCGTTCTCATCGCACGGGTTGATGACGGCGGCTTGGGAGTATCCTTCGACGCTGCCGAGTTCNCCGTCGGAAAGCGCATGATCGCCCTGCTTCATGTACACCGTGTAGAATGCACAATCATCGGCTTCGCTTTGCGCCCATGCTACCTTCAACCGGCCACCCTCGTCGTCGGGAACGTCAATGACGGTCGTCCCTTGAATCGGTTCGGGTGCTTCGTTGTCGTTGAGTTCACCCGTGGGGACGACCGGGCCCACCACGGTCACGTCCGAGAGGTTCTCCTGACCTGCTTCGTCGACGCAGGTGAGGCCAATCCANACCGGTACGCCAGGGGTCTGTTTGATGATCGACTGATTTCCTTCGTTGGGGGCGTAGGACGTGAACGGCGTTCGTCCAAGCGCATCCGTCATCGGGGTGGTTGACACGTACACGTTTGTGCTTGCAAGGTCAAGTGCGGTGCATCGAGACCACTCGAGTTGGATGTCGCCGTCGTCTCCAAGACTGCCCATNGCNCTGGCCGTGGCCCACGNCGGAGCGAGTGGCACCTCATCGCTGGGTGATGCGGGACCGAACGGNGCGGAGACTTTGCCCCATCGTCCGTCGGCGTATTCAACCACAGCAACGGCGTAGTACTCCGCGCCGTCTTTGAGCGGTTGNCCGTTGGCGGTTTCAACGTCCGCAGCCANCCGGCTGTGAAGCGAGACGGCTTTGTCCGGNGCCACGCCGAGGAGGTCCATTTCACCCGGCGGGGTTGACCACGGTCCTTCGTTGAGGAAGATGAGGTAGCGCGCAAAGTCCTCGTCGTGAACCAGCGTCCACGAGGCAGAAAGGACCCCTCCACCATCGTCNGGGCGGTCCTCAAGACCTTGGAGNACCACCGGGGTGTCGGAACGGATGTAATCGTAGGTCAGGCGAACTTCAAGCGATCCGTTGGAGGGTGAAAACAGGCGGAGCGCTACGTGTCGAGTGTTGTTGTAGAGTTGNCCGTTGTCGACGGCGTCTTGGAGGTTGTTCTGCAGGTTCGGGTCGCCGCTGANGTCGAGCGTTACATCGTACTCGAGAGCGACCGATCGTGCCCAAACAGCAGCGCCCGATGTCGGCGAGGTCANAACCACAGGAACGTTCTGGAAGAGCAAACCGTGCACGCCCGGCGTGCCTTGTGCTGAGTCCAGAGCGTAAGCGTNGCCTGAGCCCACCAACTCAATGGGCATTCCNAGGTGGGTCATGTCCGTGATGTTGATGCCTCCACCGTTGCCCATGGAGCGGACGGTCAGCGGCAGCGCTCTGCGCATGCTGGCAGGCTCGACTTGNGTGTACTGGCCGTCGGTTTGCCAGCCGTTCANTCCGTCGCTGTTGACGATCCAGACGTGGTTGGCTCCGAGGGTTCCTGCGATCACCTCGCCGGGTCGGAAACCTGCNAGAGAAGCGTGAGCGACGGTTCGTGCTTCAACGAGCATTCCGTCGTTTTCACCGCCCAGTGCAAGCACCTCATCNCCGTTGCTGTACATGCTAAAGATCGGGTATTGGGATTGGAAGAAACCGACGCCGTCCTCAAAGTCACCGCTGCTGCCGTTCCAGTGCGTGAGCGGCCATCCCTCGGTGGCGATGTGGAGGCCCCACCAATCAGCGGCCAGTGCGGTGGCCGTGTTGGAAGGCAACTGATCGAATCGATGCGTCGACACGACTTGCTGCGTGCTGGGGTTGATGAGGCTNACACCTGGACGGTCGGAGCCACGCCCGTCGTGGCTCACGAACACGGTGGCCGTCCCGGACACGGGCGAGGCGGCTGCAACGAGCCCCCACGCGGACTGGCCCATGAGCCCGTCACCGGTGGTTAGGGTGCTTCCCGTTTGNGTGGCAGGGTCCCAGATGAACACGCCGGTGGGNGTGGCCATGTAGACGCTGNTGCCCACGGCGCGNACGTCTTCCACGATGTCGTTGGGCAGACCGTTGCTCATGGTGATGGAATCCATCCAGTCGTCGGTCGTGTAGTTCCAGCGACCGATGCCACCGTCGGTGGCGATGTACAGCACATCGCTNGTCTCGGTGAATCCGTTGACGATGTTGGACGGGAGGCCGGAAATGAGGCGGCCGTTTCCAAACTGAGAGGTGAGCGGATTGAACATTTGCACGCCGGGAGGACTGCCCCCATCGCCCGCCAGGCCAACGACGAGTTGCGAGTTGTACACGTGCATGGTGTCCAATTTACCGTGGAGCGAACCGCCCACTTGCGAGATGGTCCGTGTCTGCGTGTCGAGCTTCAACATGCCTCCCGGCGTGGAGGCGATGAAGAGGTCCGTTCCGTGGAGGTGCAGNTCGCCCGCCACCGTGTTGCCGGGTAAGGTCCAGCCGAATTCCCACTCGACCGTGCCGTCGGCCATGAACGTGCCNTGAAGCAACCCTGTTCCTGAAGCNCCNTGACCGGAGGACCCCGTGGTGGCCCAGAGATGGGTGGCGTTGGCCACCATGGACGTGACTTGTCCNCTGACCAAACCGGGGAGGTCAACCACGGTTTGCATNCCGTTGGAGGANAGCGTGGCGACCTCGCTGTAGCCGGACGAGCCGCCCGCACGGCCCACCAACCACTCGGAGGAACCGCTGAGCCACTGAAGGGANGTGACGGGGGANCCGGCTCCCTGAATCTGTGCTTGAAGAGCGGTAGCGCCGCTGGACACCAGCGTNGANAAACCGCCGGAGATGAGGTTGGAGCCCGAGTTGCCCACGGCGTGGCCCACGATGAGTTGAGAGCCGGAATGCGACAGAGCNTCGTACCACACTCGGTCGCTTGGTAGGTTGTGACTTGAGGTGGTCAGGCTGTTGAGGAACGCCGACGTGGCGTAGCTGTAGCGGCTGATGGGTTGGTTGTCGTTGTAGTAGCCGATGTAGAGCGTGTCNTGGTTGTCGCAGGTCACGGACGCTGGACCGGTNCCGTCCAGCTGACTTCGGTCGAAATCCGAGAGCACCGTTGCGTTGGCGAGGTCGATGCGAGCGATGCCGCCGTTGTTGTTGTACATGGCGATGTTCAGCACACCGCCGCACATTTCCATCGAGATCGGGTAGCCGTCGGGCATGTTGTTGGTCGAATCAGCCGGGTAGGACGTCCAGGCGCCTGCGCCGTTGCGGTGCGAAACGATGCCCTCCTGGAACTGTCCAAAGTTGTTGAATTCTGCACCGCCCACGACCAGGTTGGTTCCGTCGGTCCACAATTCGTANAAGATGTCACCAGCGTTGCCCGGCAAGCCGTTGCCTGCTTCCCACGTGCTGTTCCACGCGTTGGTGTTTTCGTTGTAGCGAGCGATGCCNTCCTCGGTGGCGAACATGGTTTCACCGTTGTGCTCCACAATTCCTCGAATTGGGAATTCAACGTCGTCCCAAGAATTGACGAGCGTTTGTGAGCTGTCGTAAAGGTCCAGTNTCAGTTCACCCCACGCCACCCACGTGTTTCCGTTTGAGGATCGGTAGCTGGTTACCCGATCGATNGAACCGGTGGGCAAAACGTTCGTCTCGTAGGCGGACGTCGTGGTGTTCCAGCGAGCAATGCCGCCCGAACCGTCCCGGTTCCACCACTGACCCGAAACAACGCTGACCATCAGGGTGTCGCCCGACAGTTCCATGCCGACGATGTCGCCACCGTTTTCCCCGACCTCAGCGCCCACGTCGAGGTTGGAGAGCGTTGCGCCGTTCGAGACGTTGAGGCGGCTGACTTCGTCGCTGTCCTCTCCTGAGTGGTAATACATGATGTTGTTGTGAATCATCATGTCGTAGGGGCTTCCGTCAGCGGTGTACTGGTTGCTTGTGCGTTCAATGTCGTATTCTTCGGCGCCGTTGGTGATGTTGATGAGTTGGAACCCGTCGCTTCCGCCCACCCAGATCATGTCTTGGCGAATGTCGGCAACCAAGCCGGTGACGTCGTCGTTGCCTCCGTCGAGGACACCGTTTGCCTCGGTGAAGGGGACGAGCCACTCGTTGGCCGTAATGTTGTAGCGAAGCACGCCCAATCCGTCCGTGCCGATGTAGGCGATGTCGCCCATGATCTCAACAACGGCGTTGCCTGTNTGGGTGCCTTGCCCCCAGTTGTAGTCGTGCTGGAAGTTGGACTTGGTGATGAGCCCGACGCCCGAGGTCGTCCCCCCGTAGACGTAATCGCTGTCCACACCAACGCTGATGGTGGCCCAGTTGGGCATGCCGTCGTAGACGTTCTGACAGTCGTCGATGCCCATCGTGCTGATGTCGTACTTGCAGACACCGATGTTGGTTCCCGCATACAAATCNCCACCTCCGCCCGAACCGTCGATAACGAAGTCGTAGAATTGCTGGGGTCGGGTCTGCCACGAGTTGCCCTGGCCGAAGCTGGTCGCTTGATTTCCGTCCCACTTTCGGGCACCTTGTTGGGTTCCGATGTAGAGGTTTGATCCGTCGGATTCGAGGGCAAAAATTTGGCTGGACGGCAGAGGGCCGCCTCGATTCCCGGCGAGNATGGGCGAGAGGATTTCGCCGGTGCTGAGGTCCTTTCGAGCGACGCCGTAGCCGGGCAGGCCGAGGTGAAGCACATCGCCCACCANGGCAACCGGAGCGCTTTCCACGCCGTTGATGCCCGTTGAGCCCCACGGCTCGAGCCACGTGTCGTTGCTGATGTCGTAGCGAAGCACGCCTNGGTTTTCGGTGGCGAGGTAGGCCATGCCACCGTAGAGAGCGACGTCCCCAACAAACGAGGTGGGCAAACCGTTGGTGGTGTCGTACGCCGTGCATCCACCGGTGGCTCGATCGAAGTGGACGAAGACACCACCGTCAAGGGACATCACCACGCTGTTGGTGTCGGCCACCATGCTGAGCACAGCGGCTGAGGAAGGGTAGCAGCCGCTGGTGCCNTCGTAGGTTTGCAAGCTCGTTCCTGCGGTGTTGATTTGCTCCACCACTGGGCTGCCTTCCATGGCGAGGAACAGCGAGTTGGTCCCCGAACCGTCGCTCGCAACGGCCATCTCGATCACGTTGTCCCCCACGTCGAGGGGCGTCAGCCATGCNGCGCTTCCGATGTCGTAGCGAAGAACGGCCATCGAGTTGTCGCCCGAGCCGATGTAAAGAACGTCGTCGAGTTCAACCAAGGCCGTCATGTCGTCGGTGGCCGGGGCGCTGGCGAGACGAATGGCCCCCTCAACGAAGGGCGTTTGGCCCGGCGAAAGATGNACCAACTGCCCGCTGCCGTCGTCAACAAGAAGCGCATCGCTGCTGGGCGCAGCACCGGCAGTTGAAGGCCACGTGAGCAAGGAAACGCCGTCGTACGCCAACCCCAGCGTGGAGAGGTCGTAGGTTGTTGAAAACACACCGTTGGTCGTGTTGTAGGAGTGGAGTGCATCCCCGCTCAGGACGAAAAGGGTTGAACCGACCCGCTCAACCCCTGCGACGGTGTCGCTGGTCAACCAGTTCGCTGAACTCCAGGTNGAAAGCCAGAANCCCGCTACGAAATCGAAGCGAGCAAGCCCGTTGTCCGGTGAGGCGAGGAGCAGTTGNTTCCCCGACGTGGTCATGTGNGTGATGCTGTCGGAGTGCAACGTGTTGGCTGAACTCCACGTTGAGAGGGCGGTTGAAGTCGCCGTGTTGTATCGCAGAACACCGACGTCGTCGATGGCCGCATACACGACGCCGTTGACTTCCAACATGGAGAGTGCAGCACCGCCGTTTCCAGTCGCTGCGCTGGAAATCGTCGACCATGCGGCACCGTCCCACATCACCATGCCCGAAGCGCCCGAGGCGACGACATCACCGGAGGCGGTCATGATGAACCGGTCAACGTCTGCGTCGGCCAGGGGGGTCTGGAATGCGCTGTCGGTCAGGGAGACCGCTCGGAAGGTCCCATCGCCCAACAAGAGGTGAAGGAGGCCACCGTTGGTGTCCATCACCATGTCGACCACGCCGTCTTCTTCGCTGAACTCGTAAACGTCGATGATGGGGGGGTCGTTGTTNGCGTTGAGCAGGAGGAGCTGATCGTTGGCCGCTATGTACAGCACACCCGTATCGGGGTTGGTCACCGAGTCTCGAAGGTCAAACTGGTAGGGCGTGAGCGAAACGAGCGGGTCGGCTGGAGCAAGCACTTCAACGATCATCTTGGTCAACTCGGCGTCCGATGGAAGATCCCATCCGGCGCCCGAGTTGCTGTTGGGGTTCAATCGACCGTTGTAGGTTGTGCCGGTCGTGAACGCACCGGCTTGGCCCAGCACGCCCAACCCTCGCCAGTCAAACAGGGCCGTCCCCATGCCGTCAACGACAAGGTGAGGCTCTTCGATGGTCGTGCCGTTTTGCCCGCTGGCGCGGACTTCGAGCGTGACGTTGGACAGTTCGGCGCCCGGAGCGAAAGCCAACTCCCANTCAGCGGTGGCGCGNTGACCTGTTTCAGGCACGGCTCCGACGGCATCCAGCGTGATCCANCCGGTGTCGTTACTTCCTTCCAGTGGCCACGTCACGCCGCTCGGTTCAGCGTGCGCTGACACGACCGGCGTGGTGAGCAAGGGGCCCAAGGACATCAGGAGCATCAGGACAACCATGGAGAAGGCGCGCTGACGTTGCCCTCCGGCGATTTTGGTTGAACCGCCCTGTATCATGCTCAATCGTGTGTTTTTCACTTATTTGAAAGAGAGCCTTCGCTGACCGTACAATGCTCGGCTCACCNNNGTTTTTCATCGGATGTGTTCGCACGAGGNTTGCGTCCGNTTGGACGACGGTTCGGCCGTGACAAACACGCCTTGCTGGGTTCCACGGCCGCACAACAATCAAACCCTGTCTTCCCGCCGTTTTGGTTGGGATGTCAATGTCCACCAGCAAGAAAGAGGAGNGGTTGCGCAACGAAGCCCTCGAATACCACGAGGCGGAACCCCGTGGGAAAATCAAGGTCGTCCCCACCAAACCCCACGCTACGGCCCACGAATTGAGCTTGGCCTACTCGCCNGGTGTTGCGTACCCGTGCTTGGAAATTGAGGAGCGTCCCGAGGATGCCTACCGCTACACGTCAAAGGGAAACCTCGTGGCTGTTGTCTCCAACGGCACGGCTGTCCTCGGNCTNGGNAACATTGGNGCTTTGGCGAGCAAACCGGTGATGGAGGGCAAGGGCCTTCTGCTGAAGACCTTCGCCGGCATCGATGTGTTCGACATTGAGGTGGACACCGAAGACCCTGAGGAGTTCGTGAACACCGTTGTCAACATCTCGAAGACCTTTGGCGGCATCAACCTCGAGGACATCAAAGCACCCGAGTGCTTTGAGATTGAGCGNCGCATCGCCGAAGCCACGGACATTCCGGTGATGCACGACGATCAGCACGGGACCGCCATCATCTCCGCTGCCGCTCTTCTCAACGCTGCTGAACTNCAGGGCAAAGCCCTCANCGACCTGAAAATNGTCGTCATCGGGGCGGGTGCATCGGCCATTGCGTGCGCCAATCACTACGTCGCCGTCGGTGCCTCNATGAGCAACATCACCCTCGTTGACAGCCAAGGCATCATCACCAAGCANCGGCTGGACGATGGAGAACTCAACGAGTACAAGGCGCCGTTTGCGCAGGACCGGCCCGCTGGAGACCTGGCGGATGCTCTCATCGGCGCCGACGTCATGCTCGGTCTTTCTCGAGGTGGATTGGTCACCAAGGAGATGATCGGNAGCATGGCCGACAAACCGATCGTCTTTGCGCTCGCCAACCCGACGCCCGAAATTCTGCCCGAGGAGGTGCTGGAGGTTCGTCAGGACGCCATCGTTGCCACGGGACGTTCGGATTATGCAAATCAGGTCAACAACGTGCTTGGTTTCCCGTACATCTTNCGCGGGGCCTTGGACGTTCGTGCCCGAGACATCACTCAAAACATGAAAATGGCTGCAACCAAAGCGCTNGCNGCGCTCGCCAAGGAGCCAGTGCCTGATTACATTTCAGCGGCGTACGACGGTGTTGTGATGCAGTACGGNCCCGAATACATCATCCCCAAACCGTTCGATCGCCGGGTGCTCATCTGGGAAGCCGCCGCCGTTGCTCAGGCCGCCATCGACGAGGGCATCGCNGGGGTTCCAGCCGAGGATTTCAACATCGACCGGTACCGAGAGGAGTTGGAAGCGAGGTTGGGTGAATCGTATTCGGTCATGCGACAGATGATCAATCAAGTCAAAGGAAAAGGAAAGCGGATTGTTTTCCCAGAAGGNGACAAGGAAGCCGTTCTTCGAGCGGCGGCTCAGNTGGTGGACCAAAACATCTGCCACCCCGTCTTGCTCGGGCCGGTGGAACGCATCGACAAGATGGTGGAGGATTTNGGATTGAACTTCGAGTACGAAGCCTACGATCCACGCTACGATGAGCGACGCAAAACCGAATACGCCAACGCCTTCTTCCGGCGACGGCANCGAAAAGGAACCACGTGGGCGGACGCGGCACGCCTGCTCAAAAGTCGACCGTACTTCGCCGCTCAAATGGTTCATTCCGGGGATGCCGACGGGTTTGTTGGGGGCGTCAGTCGGAACTACGCCGATGTGTTACGACCCACCTTGGAACTCATCGGCAAAGCCGACGACGCCCACTGCGTCATCGGTTGCTACATGATGAACGTCAANGGTCGAACCATCTTCCTGGCAGACGCCACCGTGAACGTGTACCCCGACAGTCGNACACTGGCGGAAATTGCGGTCCAGACCGCAAAGGTGGCGCGACGGTTTGGGGTTGCTCCTCGNGTTGCGATGCTCTCGTTTTCGAACTTTGGCTCCACGCGAACGCAACGCTCCGATCGCATCGAGGAGGCGGTGGTGATGGCCCGCACGCTCGACCCGACCTTGATGATCGACGGGCCGATGCAGAGNGACACGGCCCTCAATCCNTCGGTGCAGGAGGAATACCCGTTCATGAAACTCGTCGGTCCGGCCAACGTGCTGATTTTGCCCAACCTCGCCTCGGCCAACATCGCTTACAAACTCCTCGAAGAGCTCGGCGACGCCGAGATGACCGGTCCGATCTTGGAAGGGATGGCTCATCCCGTCCAACTCGTGGCGCGTCAAGATGGNGTCCGACACATCGTGAACATGGCCACGATTTGCACNGCCGATGCCATCCGCAAAGACACTCACTGGGCGACGCTCATCGACGACGAGTCCACCTCGTCGTAGGTCAANACCGGTCGTTTCGGGCGCCAGATTGCNCCGGTGAAAAAGCCTGCGAGCAGTCCGCCGAACAGGAGGTTAAACCAACCTTCGATGGCGTAATCGCTCATGCCCCTNAGCACCGGTATGAGGAANGAAGGGACGATGCCCAAGACCGTCGTCCACAGCAATTCAGAACGCACGTTCTTCCAAACATCGGTTTGAGCCGGCACGCGCGGCGCGATTCCTTCTCTGACGGGGGTGAGTGCGAGTCGAGCCACAACGTTGGGGAGAGGTCGGTCGTAAGGTACGCTCCCCACGGCGGTCACGTCGGGGTTGCGCGGGTGAACGGCGATGGCCGCAATCTGGTGCGCTGCGGGGCCGAGTAAATCGTTTGGGCGAGGTCGACCGTCCATCATGGCGCCTCGATTGTTGGAGGCAGGGGCATCGGCGAGNCGCTCCGTCAGGCCGCTNTCCAAGGCCAATTTCTTCTGAGCTTTTGCAGCGACCCATTCCGCTTGCGTCAACGGTCTCANCTCCCACGCACCGGGCNATNCGTTCACAACAGCAGCGTANTCGTCCTGCGCCATCACGTGATGCGCCAACTCCTTCACGTCCAGCGAAGTCAATTCATCCATCGGACGGTCGCTGCTCTCGCCCTCCACGTTCATGGCTTGAATCACTTGTCGGTGGGTTAGCGGGTGCTCCAGCACGTAGAAGGCGGGGGTTTTTGCTTCGTAGCACGGGCGCTGCCCCGCATAGACCCAGCCGCCTTTGGTGGTTCCAAGCTCGGTGGTGGCCGCCTCAACGGCGTTGAACGCCATGCCGCTCAGGGTGATGCTCACGTCCATCCCTCAACTCAATGATGCTTCCATGCGTNGGTACCACGCCATTCCGTTGGCGTGGTCGGTGAGTTGGTTGAACTGTGGGTAAGGGGAAATTGAGCGCATGTAGCCAAAGGCGGCGAAGTCCACAAGGTCCGGCGCATCGCCGCCGAAGAAGGGTTTGTTGTCGTGTGCTTCTGTGAATTCGGTCAGCAAATCGTGCCACAGTTGCTTTGGTTTGCGGCCGTCGCTTTTCACGCGCTTCCGTGCGATGATGCCCCACATGATGGGGAAGCCCGCCCACGCATACAGGCGCTTTGANATGAATCCGAAATTTTCTATNTTTGAGATTCGCGTGGTCGTTTTCAGCGCGGAGCCAAGGCTGCCGTANAGGATGGGAACCGTGGCTCTCGAGAGGTGCGTGTCAACCCATGCCATCCATTCGCTTTGACGCTCAGGGTCGCCCTGGTTGGCCATTTTTCCGCCGTTGTACTTCTCGTCGATGACCCGCATGATGGGGGTCGAGTCCACNTGGTGCTCACCTTCNGCGTCGGTGAANACGGGGACTTTTCCCCAGTCGCCTGCAAACGACACGGCCTTCTTGATNTTCATCCCGTTCACGGCAACGTAGTCAACGTCCACATCGAGGTGTTCGAGCAAACTGCGCACCTTCCAGCAAAACGGACAGGAGTAGAGGAGGTGCAAGGTGGGAGTCTGACCCATGGNNNGCTGTGTCGTCCAATCCTTCTTCAAGCCTCGTTCTCATCGTCTTGACCGGGTTTCCAGCCTGCTTTCCAGAATTTCAAATCGTCGAGCCAGCCGATCCATTCCCGGTCGGTGCAGTTCAAGAGACGGAAGGCTCGTCCTTCCAACCCTTCTCGCAGGGCAGGTGTCATGTCGCCCCTGTCCATCGCTTCTTTCCACTCCACTTGCATNTGGCGTATTCGTCGACGGGCTTCCTCCGGCGCATCGAAATTCATCTCGCAGGCGTCTCTGAGCTCCGACAACCACGTGCGGGTGTCCTTCAGGATGGGGTCGTTTTGAGTTGAGGCAGGCGTTGACTTCTTTCCGAACGGCCACCATCCCATGNCTGCCTTNCGNAACGGCTGGTTCATGGACTTGTCCGTTCGCCAGCGAATTGAAGAAGCGTCTNGTTGAGCGTCGGTCATGGGCCGAGTGACCGTTCACACCCACGGCGTCCCCAAAGACAAGGCGATGGGGCAGCTCATCGGTCGGTACGGTGCACGCATCAAATCTCGAGGCGTGTCNCTGGAACACCACCCCGGCAAACTGGATGGAGTGGCCTACGTTCAGCGCCTTTTGGCGCAGTCGGGGCGATTGATTTTGCTCGATGAGGCCGGAGTGCACGAAGACTCGCTGGCGTTTACCCGTCGTTTCGAGGGATGGAAATTGGCTTCAGATGACGTCCACTTAGCGGTTGGACCCGCCGAGGGCTGGCCGATGCACGAGGGGTTGCAAACCGTGGAGCGCTTGTCCCTGTCGAGCATGACGTTTCCACACGAGCTGGCCGCCGTAATGATCGTTGAACAACTCTACCGATCAACGGAGCTTTTGCGCGGCTCGGAGTATCACAAAGCATGATAGCAGGCCGTCTCGAGGAGGAAACGATGGCCACGCTTTTTCTCGATGAATCCTCTGGAAAAGCAATCGCCGTTGCGGTGGTTGCGATCGTTTCATTGGCGCTCATCGTCGGGAGCCGACATCAACCGTTCCCCGAGATTTCTGGACGATTCGGCTGGGTGATGGCCAGCATCGCAGGGTTGCTTGCGCTGGGTGAAAGTGCCCCGCGACCAATGTCGCTGACAGCCCTCCTCACGGTGGTTTTGGTCGCCGGGAGTTACGGTGTGCTGGTCGGCGTTCATCACATGGTTCGTACGCGGCGAGATGTGTTCATCGCACCGATGTCCGGGTTTGTGTTTTGCACCGGTGCGGGTGGCCTCATGGTCATGACGTGGCCCGACCTGAACACCCTGGAGCAGTGGGCTGGGTTTCTTTTGCTGGTGCTGCTGGGCGGGGGCCAGACGTGGATGGTCTTCAGAGGCCTTCTCATCGGGCGCCTACCTTTGGCATGGAGTCAGGCCGGCATGGTGGCGCTCCAGCGGCGACAACTCCACGGCCCGCACGGAGCGCTCTCGTGTTTTGAAAACGGGTGGGACGCAGACGAAGAGCATCTCAATCCGATGGCGTACGTCGCACTGCACCGTATTCACAAGTTTCTCGATCAACCTGACGAGGCGCGCCGATGGCTCGAATCCTTTGAGGACGCTGGAGGTGAAGCAGCCGTTGCCCCGGANTGGATCGAGGCCGTTGAGGANGCNCTCATCGCCATGGGNGCAGAACCGACGGTTTTTGGTGAAAATTCGGTCTCGNAANCGGGCTGAGGNTTCCATTTTCCGGTAAACCCGTGTTCAAAACAAACGAGGATTAATATCCCTCAAGGTCGATTTAANANCATGAAGCANATCAACCAGGCTCCNGATGACTGGCCCATGGGGAACATTCTCTGGTTTGCCGTGCTGATNTGGTTTTCATCGAGTCTTCTNTCGCAGTCTGCTTACATGGCCATTCACGGTCTGCCCTACGACGCTGTGGCGATGTTGGAAACCCTCGGTCCGGTGTACTACCTCATCGTCGGATTGGAACTTGCCATGTGGGCCGGGTTGCTGTTCATGGGTTGGACCAAACTTTCGCGGGCTCGCCGAGGCGCGAAGGCCGTTGCATCCACGGCGTGAGGCAGTTCCGCCGGATGCCGTTTTTTCGTCTAAAAACAGCGATTTCTCATGGATGCCCTCCGGTGACTACAAGAAGCGTCAAGTCAAGGAGTATCCGTGTCTACACCTTCCGACGAACCTCAATACTCGGGGCTACCGATGGAGTTGAACGAACTCTCTGCCGAGGAAATCCTCCCCTACCCCCTCCCGGACGGGGCGGTTGTTGTGACGATTGAGCAAGCACGCGCAACCCTTCCCGAGGCACGCAACGTGCTGATGGTGCTTCAGGCGATGAGCGATGAGGCGCACGACCTGACCAACGAGCTTGAGTTGCTGCTGGACCGTTATGCCATGACCCATCCGCACGTGTTGGAGGTCGCTGAACACCTCGGCGGCTTGGTGTCTCAGTGGCAGAACAACGTCGCACGTCTGGAGCGCATTGGAGCACGCATCGTTTCAATGGACCCCGGACGATTGGAATGGTACGGCGTTGTGGATCGACGCATGGCGCTGTTCTCGTGGGCGGTTGGCGAAACGGACATTGAGTGGTACTATCGCATGGAAGAAGGGTTCCCTTCCCGTAAACCCCTCATAGAAGCATGACCTCGCAGACTCGAGGGGCACCCATGGTGAAGATCAATCGAGTGTACACCGGCGGGGGTGACGGCGGCGAATCCTCCCTCGTTGACGGTTCCCGACGAACGAAATCCGATGCCCGATTCAACGTCGTGGGTACGTGCGACGAGGCGAACAGTTGGCTCGGGATGATTCTGGCTGAGGTTCATCGCCTTCCAGACCACGATGACGGCGGCGAGCGAACCAACGTTCAGCGGGTGCAAACGGTGCTTGCAGAGGCGCTTTCACGCGTTCAAAACGAACTCTTTGACCTCGGCGCAGAACTCGCATGCCCGCCCGCAACGCTCCCCGACTACATGGTGCTCATCTCCGAAGGGCAAACCGATGTGTTGATGGAGGAAATGGACGCTTGGCTCGAAACCCTTCCCGAGCTCAAAAGTTTCATTCTTCCCGCTGGCTCACCCACCGTGGCCTGCATGCACGTGGCGCGAACGGTGGTGAGGCGCCTTGAGCGAACCATTGTCCATCTCATGGACCATCAAGGAAAGGACGCTGTTCGCCCTCTCGCACTGGTTTACGTGAATCGTCTGTCCGACTGGTTGTTTGTGATGGGACGCTGGGTTAGCATGATGCTCAACGAGGAAGAAACCCTCTGGGTGCCGCTTGGAATGCGGTCTGCAGAAAAGGGCGTGGCGCATCGAGTGAATCAAATGAAGGCCAACGATGACGACTTCAAGGCGCTTTGATCATTGCGTGCCGTGGAGGTTCACGTACTGTTGAGCAAGGCGAACCACGTTTCGGGTTTCATCGTGCGTGATGGTTTCCAAGGCTCGGTCCCAGTCCAACCATAGGTACCCTCGGTGTTCGTGGGACAACTCCACGTGCATCTGTTCCGTTTCTGCGACGTACCAGTGCACTTCCTTTTCCTTGCGTTTCCCTTTGTGACGGAAGGAATACTCGGACCGTTCCACGAACCCTTCGAGAACGGTGACGTCGGTGATCCCCGTCTCTTCCGCAAGTTCCCGTAGCATGGTGGCTTGTCGGTTGTCGTCGTCGGCCTCGACGTGTCCCTTTGGTAGGTCCCAGTGCCCCTGTGGATACTGGAGCAAGAGAATCGCTCCAAAGTTGACCAGTACAACACCGCATGAGGTCTCCATGAAGTCCCGCTCAACGCTTCTCATTCATGGTCATAACGGGAGAACAACACCCAACCTTGATGGACATGGGGGCAGGGGCATAGAACCATGCCCATCGTGCCGCTTCGGGAGGAAGAGGTTCCCTTCTACACGCACATCGTTGCCGATTCGGACATGGACGGGTTGTTTGGAGCTGCTGTTTTGAGAGCGTTTCGGCCCGAGGCCACGGTGACGTTCTCCCATGCAGCGGCCCTGCGAGGCGGTCTGGTTGACGCTTCCATTGACCGAGACACCGTGCTGGTGGACTTGCCGTTTCATCCAGCATGCGGGTGGTACGTTGACCACCACCTCACAAATCGCCCTGACCGAGCCCAAGCGGCTTCCTTCGAGGCGGACGGCGGTACGCAGCACTGGGAAGCCACGCCCTCCGCCGCTCGACTGGCGTACGACCTTTTGGCAGACATCACCGACATGGGTCATTTGGCCCCCATGATGCCCGTGGTGGATGCACTTGATTCGGGGGGCATCACCAAAGAGGCGTTTCTCGCCGACGGCCCGTTGATGCAGCTCTCGAGAACCTGCACCTCCCGCGACCCAGCGTACATGCTGCACTTGGTGGACTTGCTCGCCAACGGGGCCTCGCTTGAGGATCTGCTGGCCGACGCCATCGTGGAGCAGCGTTGCCGAGAGGCGGCCGAGGGTCGAGCCGTTGCCCAGCGGCACGTGGAGGCCAACACCACCGTGCACGATCGACTGGCCGTCTGTCGCATGGATGAAACGGGTTTACGCAGCAACGGCTACTTGGTCACGGCATGGGTGGGTGACGCCGCTGACGCGTGCTGCATCGTGCACGGTTACGCCGACGGCGATCTCGCAAATCCCGATCGCCCACCCCTTTCCGCCAGTTTCTATGCGAATTCCTTTCTCGAGCACGGACAGGGAAAGTACGACCTGTCGAGGATGGCCACGGCTCTTGATGAGACGGGGGGGGGTCACGCCAACGCTTGCGGGTGTCGGATTCAACCTCCGGGGCTGGAGGCCAACATGGCTCACTGGTTGGACATGTGGGCCAATCGAGACGTTGTGTTGAAGCTCTGATTCAGAACTTTCGAGTCATCGTAATGTTCGAAGAATTCTCGATGTCGATCTCTTCGTCAACTTCTTCGATGGCGGGCTCTTCTGCAGCAACGGGTGCGGATTTCAATCGCTTCACCGTTGCTTTGAGAACTTCGAACTCAATTTCAAGGTCCTCGAGCGCATCCCGCGTTTGCTCAATGTGCTTCTCCACTCGGGCCAGCACNTTGTTGACTTTCTTGAGGGTGCGNTCCTNTCGTGCCATGCTCNTTCCGTCGACCCTCCTTGATTTGAAGGTTCTTGGTCCAAATTGGNGGGTCATTCCTGCTCGGAAACAGGTTCCAAATCGTNGTGGGAGCNGGGGGGCGCCACGGCATGGGTTGAACTTGGTGCACGCAAAAACGCCGGAGCCCACCAGTTCCATTTGCCCATCAGCCGCATCGTTGACGGCACGACCAAAGCGCGCACCAGCGTCGCATCGATCAGGATGGCCAGCGCCAGGCCGAGACCGATCTGCTTCAGGATGATGACCGATGAAAGGCCGAAGGCGCTGAAGACCACGACCATGATGGCGGCGGCCCCGGTGATGAGGCCCCCGGTTTTCTGGAGACCGTTNGCAACGGCCAAGGTGTTGTCNCCTGTNCGTTCCCATTCTTCGTGAATGCGCGACAACATCAGCACTTCGTAATCCATGGACAGGCCNAAGACGATGCAGAACATGATGACTGGATTGCCCGAATCGATGGGTTGTGGTGTGAAGTTGAGCAGTTCTGCTCCGTAGCCCCACTGGAAGACCCAAACGAGCATGCCAAACGATGCAGAAATGGACAGGATGTTCATGGCGATGGCTTTGATGGGGATGATGACCGACCGAACNTGCAGGAAGATGAGGAAGGTCGTGGCGATCAGAATAAANGCCAGNGCTCGNGGAAGGTTGCTGGCGATGGCGTCGAGGTTGTCGGCGTTGTAGGCTGCAAACCCTGCGACCAGAAGTCGGTCGTCATCGCCACCGAATTCATCGAGNAACTCGTCCCGTTCGTCTCGGATTTCTTCCACCACCATTCGAGAATCGACGTTGGTCTGGGCGCCTTTGAGTTGCACCGACATCATCGTAGCGTTGTCGCCNACGAACGCTTCTCGAAGNCTTTCTCGCGNNNCGTTTTGCGAGGGGTTCAAGAATTCGCTCGGTGTNNNCCAAAACTGCACGACNTCGTCGGCACTCATGCCTGCCGAGGGCAGACCTACACCGATGCCTCCGTCCACCCTCGTGTCGTCCAANAGGTCNGAGAGNTAGGCGTGTTGAANCCGTAAATTCGCTTCANTGAGCGGGTCTGANCCAGCGGTATCGATCACGATGAAGATCGAGTTGGCCGCTTGGTCCGGCCACACTTCGTCGATGCGCTCCATCCCGAGGCGAGACTCGTCGTCGGGCGGCAACGCTTTCCACGAAGACAGCGAAAATTCAGCGTAGGCAAACGGCAATCCGGCCCCAATGAGCAGAACGAGCGTGGGAATGAGCACCGTCCACGGGCGGTCCATGACCCGCTTGGCGATGCGCGCCCAGGTTCCATCGTCTCTGGCAGACATGTCAATTGCGAACGGTATCTTCCACTTGTTGACGCGATGGCCCAGCGCAGCCATCACCGCAGGAAGCACGATGGTTGAATAGACCATTGCGATGGTGACAGCGATGGTCCCGCCGATGCCCAATGAAGGCAGCGACGTGTTTGTGAAAAACAGCATGCCCATCAGACCGATCGCCACGGTGATGCCGGAATAAAACACGGCTTTGCCGGCGGTGGCGCAGCTCATGGCGGTGGCCGTGCGGACGTCATGACCTCGCTCCAGTTCTTCTCGAAATCGATTGACGAGGAAGAGGGAGTAATCGATGGAAACGCCGATGCCAATGAGCGAGATGATGTTGGTTGCGTAAACGGTGACGTCGGTTACGTTGGACAACCAGATGGTCATGCCGATGGCGGCAAGCACGGTCCCCACTCCGACGCCAACGGGCAGCANCGCCGCCATGATGGAGCCGAACACGATGCCGAGGATCAAGATGGACAGAGGCCCGGAGACCAACTCGGCTTTGATGAGGTCTTTTTTGATGCGGTCGTCGAAGGTCCAATCCACGGCGATGCCGTCGGTTCGCCAACCCTCGAACGGGGCGCTGATGGACACCGTGTCGTGAAGCTCGTTCATCAGGGATTTCGCNTCTTTCCGGTTGGTGCTGAACGTGATTTTGTTGATGGCGTAGGTNCCGTCTTCGTCCTCCGAGACAACGTCCTTTCGGTCGNCAGCACCAACCTCCCANGAATACTCGACAACGACATCCGGATGCGCCTCAAAATCGGCGAGAGCTGAACGGACGGCGTTCTGCCANACNTCGGCGGTGTCGTTGAGGGAGGGGTGATGGACCAGGTAGCGGAACGACGGGCCTCCGTCGCCGTCGTCGGAGGCAAAGCGTTGGCTGATGAGTCGGCCAGCGTTCACCGACTCAACATCGTCCTCGCCGAACCCTTCGGCCCAGTCGGCACCCATGCCGATGAGGCCCGTCATGAGCAGGCAGGAAACGAGTCCGAGGGCAACCATCGTTGCTTTTTTGTCGTGGATGTACAGCCCCAGTTTGTAGAACGCCCGGTCTTTGAGCACCTCGGGATCCGTTGCGCCTTCCACAANCCGTTCCAAAAAAATGGGGTATTTGAATCGGCGTCATGGGACCTGTGGCGTTCGTCCGTGGTCCGTNTTCTTCATGTGCGNCAGCCAGCGCACGCTCAANTCAACACGTCGAACGTGTAGATGAACCCCAAAAAAGCGTGGATGAACACCATGTAGACGATCAGGTCGGCGGCACGGCCGTGCTTGAGTTTCGTGGCATGAAACGATTCACCGGAGGTGCGTTGGGCTCGTGCCTGTTTGCCCAAGCGGGTCATGAACACCATGAGNCCGAAGCCTACGGGNCCCATGAAGCCGTGCAGGGATTGCGGCATGAGCGACGAAACGACCCCTTGACCGTCGTACCAACCGGTGAAGCCACGGGCTGCAAAAGCGACGAGGATGACGCCACCGGTGGCCCAGAGCAATCGCTCGCCGTTGCGTTCGTGTCGGGCCAGGTGCACGGCTCGCTCCTCGCCTTTCAGTTCGTAGGATTTTTTTCGCCAGGCGTACTGCCACCAAATCCAGACCACCAGCCCGCTCGCCAAGAGGGGGTGCAGCAAGAGAACAATCGTGGTGGTGAGGTCCATGCAGTTTCAACCNANGGGAGACGGCTTTGGTTCATGGAGGTATGCTTTCACCTCATGAAAGGAAGAAGGAACGGCATCGGTGGGTTGAAATGGCTCCCGTCGTGGCAGGAAATGAGGGGATGAAAGGTTGGACGAATCGTACATGGAAACCTGCCTCAAGGCAGCGTTTTCAAAACCCAAGTCGGGTGCAGTGCGTGTTTCCATCATGAACCGAGAATCGGCTTGGAAAATGCTCGATAAACCGCTCCGGGCNCACCTTGTTATCGCTGCACACGAGCAAGAACCTCCAGCATCGGACGATGACGAAGATGCAGCGCCTCGTCGACCAGCGATGAGNCGACCGCGCGGACGCATGCGTCGTTCCGGCCGACAAAACGGTCCCGCCCACATGCAATGGCTGCACTCGCCAAAGGCGGTCATCGATGAGGCCCCCTACACCACGGCCTACCAGCTTGCNACGCTGCTCGTNCACAAACAAATGGACGAAGAGAATTGGGACGAGGCTTGGAACGCACCGGAGAATCTCCTCCGTGAAACGTGCATGGTGGAAGGGGTTCATCCAGTCTGGCACCTTATCGGCGAGAAGACNCCTCTTTTGGGCCAGTTTCTCGCTTTTCCGAAATCCAAGGTNTCAAAATCTGAAACCGTTGCAACGTTGAGCACCGATTTCTTTTGGATNGATCCACGAAACAAGGACGAGGTCATCACGGTTTTGAAACTCACCGGCGCCGGTGTCAACGACCCGGANCTCAAGGTAGCGCTCCAAAGAGCGACCAATCAGATTTCAGGCGGTCGAAGGCTGAACCTCGAGCCTCCGCTGGACAACCTCACCGACACCATGGCCTTCGTCACGGTCCTCCTGGCGATTCACGGNGGCCACGAGGTTCCCNAAGCGGCCCTGACCTCCGCTACCCATGCAGACGCCGACNTGGCGGCCGCNTTGAGCGATTTTCAACGCCTTCTTTCAGGCCANGTNGAGGATTGGTCCGCCCTGATGGACATCGACCGAGACGATTCCCTCTCACACGCCCGTCGGAGCCTTGGTTGGCAGCACGCACCTGCAGAGGCAGAGGCGTGCACGGCTGCACAGTTGGAGGCGGGCCTGCAACAACTCGAAGACGCCGGTGTTCACGAGGGTCGAGACCGCCTGACGTGGTGGCGATTGAACGCCTTGCTTCGCGAAGGGAAAAAGGACGAGGCCATGGACGTCCTTGACCAGCGACGTCTGGACGCTTCGTCGGACGTCACAGAACTCATCCCGCTGGTGGTTTCGCTTGAAAGCGAACGTGCCGATGCGTGGCTNTCCCGCTTCATGGACGACCTCGACGATCAGGCGTTGTTTCACGTGCTCCAGGAACCGGACCTGTCCTCCGACCTTCGNCTNAAGGCGGCTCAACGCCTNTGCGACAACGGCGGNGCCATGTGGGAGGAGGGGCGCAGTCTTGCGNTGACGTTGTTGTTGCANGCCNTGGATCTCGANCGCCTGACCACCGTGTTCACTTCTGACCCCATGCTTCCGTTGACCCACCCTTACGCTGCGCTCCTGGTCAGCCATTTGGCCCCTGCAAATCTTGAGGCCTCGCTGAAAGAACGTGTCTANACGTGCCGTTCACAAGCGCTTCAATCCATTCACGGCGCTGANGTCCCTGCGGTCCTGACCCCCCTTGCCGAGCANCTTCTGCTGTTGATGGAAGGCATCTACCAGGAAACGCCNGTCATCACCGAAGTGCTCAACACGGCCGCCCTCAAGGCGCATTCCGCCATCGCCCGGGCCCTTGCAGGGGAGGGCGTGGTCANCACCAAGCACATCCGGAACATGGGCAACAGCCTGGACGACCTCAACCTGACGCCAATCGAGCGACGCTTGTTTGACGTGATGCTTCTGACCTTGACCATGAACGGGCATTTGCAGGCGTACAACATCGGTATGGCCAAACCCGACGACGCCGAGGATTTGNACCAACTGCTCCTGAATCCCGTGCTCCCTTTCCGGCTNATNAACTCCTATTCCGTTCTCATGGTTGAACACGACCTCGGTTTGTCCAATCTGGTGTCGTGGTACCAGAAGAACGACCCGCTGTCGCCGTGGGCACCTCTGGCCCGTGCCGCACTGTTTGCATCCCAAGGCGACGAACTCAATTCAGCTCGAGAGTATTCGAGAGCNGCTGCNTTGTTCACCAAGCTTCGCAAGGCCGGCGGCACAACCGGCCGAGAGATCANCGAGGAGGGNGACAACGACTTCGCNCTGGCNTTGCCGTTGACGCTCTACAGGAAGTCCCTCATTCACTACGCACACGCCACATCGTGGTCCGAAGCGATCGACCTCCTCGANAAGGTTCCTTCGCTGAAAACCGCNATCACGGAACGNTTCAAGCTCTACCTTCGAGTGTGCCATCTCTCNACNACGGACACCACCGCTGCCGCCCGTCTCATCCGTCAACACGTCCAANAACGCATCACGGTTCAGGAGGAAGACGTCGAAGGCAACGTTGTTGAACGCAGCCGCACCGTTTACAACGAAGAAGAACTCGACCTGCTGCGAAACTATCCGTTTGAGCAAGCACATCTGCTNCCACCCGAACCCTTCCTNGGGCGTGTCACCGCTGCCTCGACGCACATCAGTCGAGANCTCCGTCGCTCGCGCACGCAGTATCAACACCAGTTCCGTCAAGCCATGCANGGGGCTTCTCCTTCGATGGATGAGATCTACGAAATTGCCAAGAATGCAGCCGAGGAGGTGGCGTTTGAGGGGTTGATGTACCTTGAGCGGGCTCANAACTCCACCAAGTTTTCCGCCTCGGCTCGNAACCGGCTTGCCGGTGTNGAGCAAGCGTTGTTCTCTCAGTACAAGGACGACATACCAACCTCAAAGCGAAGGTTCCTCCACAACCTCCCCCTTACGCCGCTGGTCATCGTGGACACCAACGTTTTGGTGGATGCACTGGTGGAGAAAATGTATCAGAAGATGGATTTGGTCTACGAGACCAACGTGAACATCATNGGCTCAAATCAGTTCCACCGCATCCTTCTTCACCACGCCCAAGCCAAGCAACTGGTCATGATGATTCCAGAAGACGTCCGTGGCGAACTCAAACAGTTTGCNAAAGACCAACGATTGATGCCTCGATTCAAGAGCGCAATGGTCAATGCTGAGAAACTCGAAGAAACCCTCAGCGAATCGGTCATGATGGGTCTGGTTGATGATGTGCTCNTGCAATACAACACGTGGACGCCCAGCAGCGACATGCTGGACGGTGTCCCNGATGATTCGGAAGGGCTGAATCGCTTCCTTNTGCGCCACAGTGACGTGTTTGACGAATTGACCGAACTGAAGGGATACCGCGGGCCCACGTATCGGACCGAACTCGACGGACGGGCGATTTATCCCGAGAGCACGGACCTTGATATCTACCGACTGGCAACGCACCTCGCGTCCCTTCCACTTCCCAACATCGGAGCCGTGGTCGTTGCAACCATGGACGGAGACTTCACCCTGGTGGACCGTGCCATCGAAGAGCGGTTTGGCTTCAGCGTCGCCAAGAATCACAGGTCGTTGAAGCCGTGGCTCAAGGCATCGTCCAGCTGAGCGATGCGCTCCGTTCATCCGTTCACTCGCTGGTGATCCAATTCAGGATTTGCGTGTATTTTGAATCGCTCTGGTAGGGAGGGTGGTGGCCAGCCGACGGGCTGTGCACTTCCGTGCAGTCCGAAAACTTCTGTGCCAGCGCAGGCGACATGTCCTTGAANCCGTCATCGTTCTCACCNGAAAACACCATCGCCGGNGCAGAGAAGGGTGCTGCTTCGTCGATGGTATCGATCAATCCCTCGTGCGTTGTCGGCAAGTAGCCGTTGTACATCATGACCTTCTCGAAGGTGTTGTCGGTGTTGGCGAGGTAAACCGGAATCATCGCAGCGCCTTGCGAGTATCCTAAAATGCCATGAAACGGACCTTGTTGCTCNACGATTTGGTCGAGATAGGAAATGGACGTGTCGGCCCAGTCCCGGTCGGTCGTGGGTTGGCCTTTTCCGCCCGGCGGGTCTCGAATCCAGACGTTGTTGCTCTCGGGTGTGCTGGCGAAGACGAATTCATAATCGCTCAGGCTCGCCATGAGGTCCTGCATCCCCTGCATGCTTCGAAAGCCGTTGGCGGTTTGCCCTCCTCCGTGGAGAGCGAGGATCTTCAACGGACCTTGCGGGCCAATCTGACTGTCCGAACAGCCTGCTTCATTGACGGTTTCGCCGAGCGGTGTGTCGGGGCAGACATCCANGTCGTTGCTCACACCGTCGTTGTCGTCGTCCTTTTGGGATTCCGAGCAGCCAAAGGCGTCAACTTGTTCTCCGTCAGGCGTATCNGGGCAGGCGTCAACGTCGTCGGTCAAACCNTCGTTGTCGGAATCNTTCTGNGCGTCTGNACACCCGTTGGCGTCCACCGTGGCTCCGATGGATGTGTTGGGGCACACGTCGTCCGAGTTGACCACGCCGTCATCGTCATCGTCGGTTTGAGAATCCGAGCATCCCGTTGAGTACACCGGTTCGCCCGAGGGCGTGTCCGCGCAATCATCAACATCGTCAAGCACACCGTCTCCATCGTCGTCTCCGACGGGCTCGGGCGGCATCGGCAGGTCAACGGAGACGCTNAGTTCGGATTCGTCGAACATGCCGCATGCGGCAACGATGAACCCGTTCGTGCTGTGTTCGTCCGTGTCGATGGAGAGGGTGTANGTGCCGTCAACCTCCGANAGGTTTCCAGGGATGAACACGGCTGANTTCTGGTCGCTCGGCTGATACTTCAACGAACAGGTCTCTGGGAACTCATGAAGAACAGCACCNTCGAGGAGACCAACCGTTTGGTTCTCGGCCGGAGGCGTCCATCCAAAGGTGAGGCGAACGTCGTTTTCCACCGGCGGTTCGATCACGAGCATGACGGGTTTTCCTTCGCTCTCCAACCCTTCTGCATCGTGAGCAGCAATTGCGAGAACAAACGAACCCGGTCCCGATACGCTTGTTTCTGCACTCCATTTTCCGGACGGNAGAACGCTGAGGTTCATCGTTTCGATCACTGCGAAGTTCTCGTTGAGCACGGACACCGAGACGTGCGTGGATGCGAGGTCCTCNTCGTAGACNTAACCCTCAACGAACANGTTCGTTCCGTCCCACGTTCTCGTGATTTCTTCATCGATCATGAGTTTTGGAGGCTGGTTCTCCACCTTGCTGTCCTGCGTTGTTTCCACGGGCTCCTCTTCTGCATCAGCGTTCGTGGTGTTCAGCGTGTACACGACGGCACCCGAACTCCCCATGATGACGGCGATGAGGAGNCTGAGTGCGATGGTCTTGGAGTCCATGANNCGATGTTGATTGAACCGATTATAAACATGTGTGGTGTTTTGCCCACATCCCGGCAGANGGGCGCAAATCNAGTGATTTGAGCGCTTACATGTGCTGAANCATGGCNTCGCCAAACGCNCTGCACGACAGGAGCGTAGCATCGTCCATCAGTCGTTCNAAGTCGTAGGTAACCGTCTTGTTTGAGATGGCTCCTTCCATGCCTTTGACGATGAGGTCNGCTGCCTCTTTCCAACCCATGTGGCGAAGCATCATCTCGGCNGAGAGAATGAGTGAACCAGGGTTCACTTTGTCCTGGCCGGCGTACTTNGGCGCAGTGCCGTGGGTCGCCTCAAAGATGGAAATCCCCGTGTCGTAGTTGATGTTTGCACCGGGCGCAATGCCGATCCCGCCAACCTGTGCGGCCAGTGCGTCAGAGATGTAGTCCCCGTTCAGGTTCATGGTGGTCAACACGCTGTATTCGGCGGGGCGGGTGATGATTTGCTGGAGCATGGCGTCCGCAATGACGTCCTTGATGACGATGGGTGTGCCCGTGCGCGGATTGGTCAGGGTGCACCAGGGGCCTCCGTCCAGTTCTGTTGCTCCAAACTCTTCTTTTGCNAGGGTGTANCCCCAGTCTCGGAAACCGCCTTCTGTGAANTTCATGATGTTNCCTTTGTGGACGAGGGTAACGCTGGGCTGGTCGTTGTCCAGTGCGTACTGAATCGCCGCCCGCACNATGCGCGCTGTCCCTTCTTTTGAAACGGGTTTGATGCCGATGCCCGATGTGGTTGGGAATCGGATTTTGTCCACGCCCATTTCGTTTTGGAGGAAATCAATCACGCGCTTTGCACCGTCGCTTTCCGCCTCCCACTCGATGCCAGCGTAGACGTCTTCGCTGTTTTCACGGAAGATGATCATGTCCACGTCCTGCGGAGCCCGCACGGGGGAGGGGGTNCCNTCGTACCATCGAACGGGTCGAACGCAGGCGTACAAATCCAACTTTTGTCGGAGGGCGACGTTGAGTGAGCGGATGCCGCCGCCAACGGGCGTTGTGAGCGGACCTTTGATTGAAACAAGACCGGACTTCATGGCGTCAAGCGTGGCCTGTGGGAGCCATTCCCCGGTGGCGTTGAACGCTTTCTCCCCCGCCAGAACTTCGGACCAGACGATGCTCTTCGACCCGTTGTAGGCTTTTTCCACNGCTTGGTCAACAACACGGATCATGACGGGCGTGATGTCCACNCCGATGCCGTCGCCTTCGATGTAGTGAATGATGGGGTCGTCGGGAACGTTGAGCGTTCCGTTCTTCATGGTCACCGGTGTGCCTGTCATGTGTATCGCTTTGACGACATGCATCTCCTTCAAGAATCAACCGCCCGTGGGCTGTCCATGCAAGGGCGCGTGGAGTGGACCGGTGGCACGACGATGGACGGCATCAATGCTGCAGGGCAANGCATTGCGATGGATTGGGAATCTGGACCTTCACCCATGCAACTCACGCTGCAGATGGTGGGNGCGTGTTCTCTGGTCGATGTGGTCGTCGGGCTCAAAGACCGTCCGTTNACACGTGCGTGGGTGGACATGGACTCCGTNCGNGCAGAGCAATCACCGCGTCGGTTTACGGCCATGACCATGGTGTATCACGTCGTGGGCGATGTGCCTCTGAAACTCGTGGAACGGGTGGTTTCAAAGAGCCATGAGAAATACTGCAGCGTATCCAATTCTTTGGACCCAACCATCGCCATTGACTGGCGGGTCGAGGTGCATGCCCCTTCAGAGGGATGAGGGGCGCCCGTGGCGAGTCAAGGCGTCGACGAGCGTCTGACACAGAG
The DNA here is from genome assembly GCA_002694525.1 of Methanobacteriota archaeon. Classification (GTDB taxonomy): domain Archaea; phylum Thermoplasmatota; class Poseidoniia; order Poseidoniales; family Poseidoniaceae; genus Poseidonia. The sequence continues at coordinate 16,216 of NZMN01000004.1, read as the reverse complement.
CATCGTACAGCGGCTTCCACCGAGCATGCAGGGATTTTGGTGCGGTCATGGGGCGCCAGTCGTCTTCAACGGCGAGGACGGTNGCAAANGGTTTGATCTGTTCTCCACCCATGTCAACGATGAGCGACAGGTGGTAGGCATCGCGGTCTCGCTCNATTCGCAAACTNTCAACGTCAACCCGCCCACCGGAAAGCGATGCGCTGAGTCGCTCGTGGTCCAACANACCTCGGGCCAAGGTGGCGATGAGTGATTCCACCTCTTCGTGCGAAACCGATNCGGCTTGNACGAANTNGTCCTGTGGNAATTCATCGTCNTCGTCGTCCATGAACGCAGCAAGAGGGTCGTGGACGGGAGCAGGTGCGGTGGTGGGGTCGGTGGGTGTGTTCAGGCCCAACGCATCGTAAATATCGAAGTCGTCTTCAACGGCNTCGGGCAANTCAAANTCTCCCATCATGNNNANANTTTCGTTCTCTTCATACTTAATGNATGGTTTCTCTTGCCCCTTCGTGCATCATGCCTGAATCAAAAAAGGAAGCCTCTTACCACCCCATCATCTCGAAGATGCATGGTCCGTGGACGCACCGTGACAGCGGGTGTGCTCCTGCTCGCTCTTTTGATGAGTCACTGGGCAACGGCCTCACCTCACGGATTGGGTTCAGAGGCCAACCANGGTTGCCAGTGCCACGGCGNCAGCACAGACACGGTGATTCAACTGCTCGGTGTGCCCGAAACGTTTGCTGCCAACACCACCTACGAGGTCACNTTGNAGATCACCAGCTCNTTNGAGCCATCCGAGAACNGCTCGCAAGGTGGTTTCCGCCTTCTCGTTGACGAAGGTTCCATCGAGCTTGCAAACAGCACGACGGTGCAGAAGTTGGACGGCGGATGGACGCACACCACCAACGGTTCCGACCTTCGTTCGTGGACCTTTGANTGGCGATCACCTGACGTCAACAACACGGCCGCTACCTTTGTGATTCACGGTAACGCCGTCAACGGCAACAACGCCCCGACAGGAGATGCATGGACAACGCTCGAGGATTGTGGTTCCCGGCGAGGCCTACACCGGNCCCCTTACGCCCGACGAAGGCATTGACGGCGTGAGTTCATCGGACCGCGTTCTGCTGGTCGTAGGGCTGGTTCTCATCGCAGGCTTGGTGTGGGCCGTCGCCCGGCCCTGATCAGTTGACAAATTCGATTTGTCGATTGCGAAGCGCCCGCAACTGGCGGTTCTCGGTTGAGCCGTGGATTTGATCGCTCTTGACGCCGGTCAACACCAACATAACCCTCAACTCATCCTGGAGTTCTTCCTTGACAGCTGCACCCCAGATGATTTTCGCGTTGGGGGAAATTTGCTCTTTGATGAGTTGCGAGCACCGTTCGGCTTCACCCAAGGTCAAACTCGACCCACCAACAACGTTGATCAGNGCACCACGAGCATCGCTCATGTCCAACTCGAGCAGCGGAGAGTGCAAGGCTTCCATGGTTGCAGCCTCGGCTCGCCCCGGGCCCTTTGCGCTTCCAAGACCGATCATGGCCACGCCGGCACCGGAGTTGACAATGGCCTTGAGGTCCTCGAAGTCCAGGTTCACCATGCCGTCGGTCGTGAGAAGTTCCGTCACGCCCGTGATGGAACGAACCAAGAGTTCGTCACCCACTCGGAANGCACTGGCGATGGGCAGGTCCTTGACGCCNTCGATTTCCAACAATCGCTCGTTGGGAATGACAAGAATNGTGTCGCANTGNTCCCGCAACCGCTCCAGNCCCCATTCNGCGTTNTGTTTTCGAAGGGAACCTTCGGATTTGAACGGGTAGGTGACCACAGCGATGGTCATGGCGCCTTGGGCTTTGGCCAATCGTGCGATGTGGCCAGCAGCTCCTGTCCCTGAGCCACCCCCCATCCCTGCCGTGATGATGGCGAGTTGCGTGTCGTTGGTGATGCGNCGTAANACGCGCTCGGATTCCAAAGCCGCCGCTTCACCTTTNGTNGGGTCGCCTCCGGCACCNCGGCCTCGGGCGGTCCTGCCGATCAGTACTTTTTCTTGAATGGGCGATTGGAGCAATGCTTGGGCGTCGGTGTTGATGGCGTAGCCCGTGACGTACGACGATTCGAACAGTTGNTCGTCGAACAGTCTGTTGATCGCGTTGCAACCTGCACCGCCCACACCGTAGACTCGGATTCGTGGCTGCAACGATTCCAACAGGGCCTTGAGCTCCTCCTCGGAACCCATGTCGGGTGCAGGTTCACGCTGAACCACACGCTGTTCTTCGTCTGAGAGTTCCAACACTCGCTCAATCAAATGGCGCATGGGNNCATTTTCCATCATCACGATTTGAATGTGCCGCCATTGAAGGCGCTCCGGACAGCGGTTTGCTGGCCTCGTTCAGCGAGCCGGCTCAGTCGCGCAGACCTTCTTCGCACACCTGGTAGACGCACTCGCCGTCGGGTAGGTTGGGCGAGTCGACGAGCCGAGCGATTCGGCGCCCACCCTTGGCCTTGCGAAGGTAGAGTCGGAACGTGCTGGCGTGGGCCAGGATGTGTCCACCGATCGGTTTTGTTGGGTCGCCCCACATGGCGTCGGGCTTGGAGTGAACCTGGTTCGTGACCAAAACAAGTGCGTTGTTCACGTCGGCGAGTTTCTTCAGGTCCTTCAGATGACTGTTCAGCTTCTGTTGTCGGCGAGCAAGCATGCCGCGACCAATGAATTCGGCACGGAAATGACTTGTGAGCGAATCAACGATGATCATTTTGACGTTGAGGCCCTTGCTCATGCGCTTGATTTCGTCAGCGAGGAGCATTTGGTGAGCGGAGTTGTACGCACGAGCNACGTGGATGCGAGAGAGGACGTANTCGGGGTCAAGCCCGTGTCCTCNTGCCATNTGCGTGATNCGCTCGGGACGGAACGTGTCTTCGGTGTCGATGTAGAACACATCTCCGTCCAAACCNCCTTGGTCNAGCGGCAGGGTGCAGTTNACGGCCAGTTGGTGCCCAATCTGCGTCTTTCCGCTGCCGAATTCACCGTANACCTCGACCAGAGCTTGGGTCTCAAACCCTCCNCCGAGCAGGTCGTCAATCGATTGGACTCTTGANGACAATTTCTGNACCTCTCGNCGACGTTCGAGGAGTGCATCGCCGGAAACGAANCCTCCGATGTTGGCCATCTTCTTGGCGGCTGCGATGATNTTGGCCGAGACCGCTTCACCNAGTTCAGCTTCTTCAGCAAGGTCNGCTGGCGACATGACGGCGAGCCCGAGGAGTTCCTCAAATCCGGCTTCGCGCAGTTTTTCAGCGGTTGCTGGCCCGACGCCGGGCAGGTCTTCGATGGTCACCTTGACCTCTTCCTCTTCGGTCATTGGAACGACCTCTTCGTCCACGGGTGCTTCATTCTTTTCAATCTCAATGCTGGCTTTNTTCTTCGTTTTCGTTGGCATGTTTCATCCCTTCAGACCGACGGTGGTGTGCCTCAGTATATGAAGCAACGAAGGACGGTGGGCGATTGGACGGGTCAACATCCGATGCAANNAAGGNTCGGGGAAGGCGCTCCGTGCNTCGTTTTCTTCACTTTCAGTTTTGATTTCGTCACTGTGAAAGTGAATCCTCTCGNCGTTCCGCTTCTTCGATGGTCAGCGGGTTGGGTTCGGTTTCAGCGGCCTCGTAGGCGATGAACACCACGTGATGCAAGTTGAGGGACTCGTTCCCCGAATCGATGGTCACGTTCAGCGCCCAATCTCCGGCATCGACGTCGTACTGGCTGTGGGTCCACGATGCTTCTTGGCCTTCGCCGATNTGTTCGGTGTGGAAGGCTTGCTNTTCACCAGANGGGTCGTTGAGGTGCCACGTCACCTCGGCCCTCGGACTGGCAATGAGATCGTTTGGATTCTCGATGGTTGAGTCAACGTCGATCCGCTCGGGCGTCGGGCATGCGCAGTCCGGAGCCGTGGCAACGACCATTGAGTCTGGGTCGTTGGTGTTGGTGTCGGTCCAATCGATTTCCTTGTCNATGCGGACGACAACGTCGATGGAAGCCATGTTCCCGCTCTCATCGGTGGCCGAAAGGCGGACGGTGAACAGCCCGTGCGTCATGTAGGTGTAGGTGATTTCCGCCTGTTCGTTGGCGTTGACGGTGATGGCGTTGGATCCGTCCTCNTCATCGCCNGGGTCGAGCGTNAGCGTGGTGATGCTCCCAGCGCGNGANGTNACGCGCGCAAAGTCAAACGACAACTCCACGCCGTTTTGGGAAAGGACAGCGCCGTTTTGNACCCGTTCGGTGATGGTGCCGGCGGTGAGGTCGTAGTGGACGTTCATCGTGATGGGACTGGCGTCGCCTTCGTCGTCAGCGTTCGANAGGCAACCCGCCGTCGTAGCGAGCACCAGCACGGCGAGCATGACCATCGCCTTGGTGCGTCCGGCTCGCATGGTGCATGGAAGGCTCATCACCTCATCAAACCATTCGTTTTCACGATGGGCGGCCGACGGTGGTTTGAAAGCGGTGAACCGTGGCGGGNAGAGNAGCGAGGTGGGGTAGTCTGGATATCCCGTCGGGCTCATAACCCGGAGATCGATGGTTCAAATCCATCCCTCGCTACCATCAACCGTACTGGTAGTAATCGTGCTTGGGCTGCAGACTGTCAAGTGCAGACTGCAACCGTGCGTTCGCCGCCTGTTCCCCAGCAACGATGGCGGCGCGTTGGTCGTCCAAACGCTTCCGCTCATGCCGACACCGGTCCGCCAGTGCAGGGGCAGACGCAGCAGCCCGTTCGAGCGACGCCAGAACCGTGTCGAGAGACACGGGCGGAGAACCCATCGGTTCGAGCTGGAACCGGCCGTTGGCAAGAATCACCTCACCGGCTGAATCAACGGCGTTGAGCAAACGTTCAGCATGCGCTTTCGTGGGTACGGCATCAACGGCNGTGTGCGCTGCCGNAAGATGGCCGGGCGACAATCGTTCGCATCGNGCAAAGGATTTCGTGGCCGCACGGGCCTTCCCCGCTGCTGCGTAAAGGCGGCCNGCACGCAGNTGATCTTCGTGTTCGGGTTGCATCGAGTCCAGCATCTGNGGAGCGTGCTTCTTCAGAAGTTTCACCAGGGCTTTGCGCTCGCTGTGCATTCGCTTGATGCTNGTNAGGCTCTGGTCGGCTTTGTCGCGCATGAGGTACACATCGCACATCAACCNCAGACCTTTCAGGAGGAAGATTTGGTCCTGTGGCTCCCGTTTTTTCCTCGCCAGCATCATGTCGCAAAACTGGGTTGCCATCACTTCGGAAAGTTCCAATCGCCCCTCCGCCATGTACCGTTCAATCTGATGCAGGGTCTGCGAAGGGTCCTGCATCCCGAACATGGTATCGGTTCGCTGACCACCACCGAGGCTATGATGCCTTTGCCTTTCTGACGCCTCCACCGTCTTCGTTTATTGACCATCACCGCAGCCTCCACGGCATGGGACCGTCGTGCGTTCTGGCCGTGTCGGGNACCCCCGGGACGGGGAAGACCCACCTGTGCNCCGAATTGGCTCTTCACGGATGGTCGGTCCTTTCCTTGGCCGATCTCGCCCGACAGCACGGGTGCATTGGTGCGATGGATGAGAAGGACGATGCGGCACCCATCGACGTGCATCGGCTGGCTGACGCATGGTCGCCACCGGTCGAAGGACGATGGTTGGTCGACGGGCATCTGGCGCATCTGTTGGATGCTGACGGCATCGTTTTGCTGCGTTGCGCACCCGCTCAACTCGAGCAGCGCCTCCTCGAGCGAGGGTACGCCAAAGGAAAGGTTCNGGCGAACGTTGAGTGGGAGATGTTGGCNGGGCACTGGTCCGAACTNATGGAGTTTGAAATCGAACGCCCCCTGCTTGAACTGGACGCCGGCTCGATGACCATCNCCGAACTTGTNGAGCGCATCTCGGCGTGGGTTGAGGCAGGGCTTTCGGGTCCGTCCACGGCGGAGCAAGCCGCCGCAGCCATCGACTGGTTGGCGGAATCGTCAAATTGAGTTGCTTTGGTTCCACAAACCATAACACCTTCTCGGGGATGGTCGCCGTATGGCGCTGGAAAAGATGCGAAAACGGTGGGAGGCTGGGCTTCAACCGGTCCTGAACGCGTTTTCAGGTTTCTCTCCGGCAACCGTGACGTGGATGGCNCTGCCGTTCGGTGTTGCCGGCGGCCTCTTGGCCATGCACGCTCCCGACCAAGCGGCCGGGGGTTGGTGGCTGCTGGGCGGGGCACTGAGCATCGCATTGGCCATGCTCTTTGACGGTCTTGACGGGGCCCTGGCCCGCGCAAAGGGTGAGGTGACGAGGTGGGGAGACTACCTCGACCATACCCTTGACAGGGTGCTCGACGCCGTCTGGGTGGTCTGCATCAGCGCGTCGGTTTTCGTGGGCGACATGACGCTCGGTTTTGCGGCAGCGTTCCTGACCCTGATGGGCTCGTACATGGGAACGCAAGCCCAAGCGGTGGCTGGTTCGAGGAACTATCGAGGCTTCTCACGTGCNGANCGCACCGTGTTGACCCTCCTCTCTCTGATCGTCATGGGCGTCATGTTGCTGGCAGGATGGTCCATTGACGCAACCTACCCCGGGTGGTTTGANCACATCCANGTGAATCCGTTGAGTTTGATCGTCTTCGTTTCTGCCATCGGTGGAGCGTGGACGTTCAGCGTTCGTTTTCTTCAAGCAAAGGGCGAAATCCAACGCCTGGACATTGAGGACCCGCTGCCCCAGCCCGAGCCGAAAAAATAGGTCTCAGGTGCCCTGCGTGGCCGNTCATGTTCGCTTCGTTGATGGCCTGTTTTCCCCTGTTTGNAGCGACATAGTCATAACGGACGAAGGCGACATGTAATCTGATGGGTAGCCCAAAGGCTGAACAAAACGGTGGTCTGCGCGCCGTCATCCTCGCCGCAATCATGCTTCTCGCGTTGACCCCGCTGGGTCNCGTGCACGCCGAGAGCGANGGGGTTCCCGAAAATCTGCAGGCCCAAAACATTCAGGCGGTGTTCAACAGCGAATCCGAGACGACCCTCATCACGTGGGACAACATCGCGACGGCCGGTTCCGAGCTGCAGGGCTTGTTCAGCGCCACGTATCGNCTCTACCGCCATTCCGCGCCCATCGACGCGGCCAACCTTGGTTCCCTCGAACCCTTCGCNGANGTTGACGCCTGCGACGCTGGCACAGCGGGTGGAAATCCGTTCAACTGCCAAGGAGGTACNCATCCAGGTCATACCTACAACTACCCTGTGGAACCCGGCACCAACGGAAGTTATCACTACGCCATCACGACCCTGCTGGCCAACGGCACGGAAGCCGCTGAACTTCTCTTCAACGGTTCACAAATCTACGAACCCGTGATCGAAATGACACGCAGTGTTTTCACGCCGTTCATGATTTCGTGGGTCTTCGATGCAGCCACCAGCCAGACCACCTTGACGTGGCTGAACTACAATTCCATCAACAACGTGCTCCCCGACACCGGACCTGACGCCCTCCAGATTCGTGTTTGGCGAACGGACTACCAGGTCACACGGGAACTCGGGACCTACCTCGTCTCGCAGGAGACCCCCATCGCCGTTCTCGACGCCGACGAAACCACNTACGTTGTCGATGTCCCTGCGAACACGGAACGAACGAGTTACTATTCCATCACGTACCTGTTGCCCAATTACACCGAGACGGGTGAGGCGTACGAGGACATTCGATTCGTCGGTCAAAACACAATGACGGAACCGTTGGTTGAAGACAACCGGCCACCGGACCAACCGATTTTGCTCGGAGCGCTGTTCACCTCCAACGCCGACGGTACCGGGACCACCGCCATCTCTTGGGGCGATGTGGCTGCTGAAACGGGCGAAACGTACCGCGTTTACCGNTCGGACCAGCCGTTTGCGACCATTCTTCGCGACGACGTTAGCCTCATCGTTGAAGGGATTCTTGAAGGCATCAACGCCTACACGGTGTCGGTTCCTCAAGGCTTCTTGGGCTACTCCTACTACTGCGTGGTCACCGTCGATGAGACGGGCGTCATCAACACAAACACCACGGGTGACTCCTGCACGAACGCCATCGAAGAAAACGCGTTTTANGGATGGGTTGCCGAACCCACCAACGTGCACGCAGAATTCATCGGCGACCGCACCACGCGAGTGACCTGGAGNGACCAGCTGGGCGTTGAAGGCGAAATCTACCACATTTGGCATACAACNTACCGTGTGTCGGGCCCGCAATTTGTAGAGAACGAGACGATGAATTACCTTGGAACGGTGGGCGACGGAATCGGGTATTACGACGTTGAAGTCCCCGATGACGAATACCGAACAAATTCGTTTTATTTCGTGACTTCCGAAGCCCTGTACGGCAACATCAACGGAACGTACCACTACACGGGGTTGGTTCAGAACTATTTCCAAGTGCCGTTTGAAGACACCCGCGCCTCCACACCGCCCCGCATCAAAAATGCCTTCTCCATCGGTTCGTCAAACCAGGTCACGCTCGAGTGGTTCAACGAGGATGAAAACAACGAGTCGTATTCCATTTGGCGACACTACGGCGATCCGTTTGGCATCGATGAAAACGACATCAGCACCGTTGAAAGCGACGGATGGGAATCGGTTCTTTTGGACATCGACGCNACCACCATCANGAGCGACACCATCACCCGAGAATTTGACATTCCNCCCAACGTCGACCGGAACGTTTGGTACGCCGTCACCATCACCGACGAATGGGGGAATTTCAACGGTGAAATCTTCGCTGGGTTTGGTGGAAACGCCTTCAAGGTCGCTGAAGACACCTTGCTGCCCTCTGCAGAGCTCACCGTTTACGACGAGGACGGAATGATCTACGACAGCACCACGCTGGTGGCCGGCCAGTACAGCATCAGAGTTCAGGTGAACGAAGACTTGGGAACGACCCCCACCATCCGCATGGTCACCTTGAGCGGAGGTGTGCTAACCGGGGAGGACGAGCCGCTTACCATGCTCAACAACAACCAAGGCAACGACGACCTCGGACCCCTCTACACCTACGATTTCAGCGTCTCCTCAAATTCCAACGCAGGCGACATGGAAATTTCCGTTGTTATGGAAGATGAATCCAACAACGAGGTCAACCAGACGTGGAACCATCTTTCCATTGACGCGCGCNTNCCTTCCATNGATGTCTTNTCTCCNACGCCGTACAGCGACGGCTCAAAGTACCTCTACGGAGATAAAATCAACGTCCTGGCNGGTGTTGAAGACGACGTNGTTATCACGTCTTTCCAGTATCGATTCACGTATCACTATGGAGGTACAACGGGAACGTCCCAGTCCACTCCATGGGCTGACCTCACCGGCATCACTTACCTTGACCAGAACAACCGAACCCTGACAGCAGACATGGATGTTTCCACGGGCAACTTCGATGAAGGCATTCANCGGCTCAGCATTCGAGCCACGGACGGCGCCGGCAACGAGGTCCAGAGCAGCGTCCAATTCATNGTCGACACGTGCGTGAACGACATCAACGGAACCGTCCGTTGCGTGGTCGATGAAGGCCTTGCACCCGTCCCNGAACCCGAGGTCATCACGCCTTCGTTCAGCGACCCACCCTACGTGGTCGTTTGGGCCATTGCAGCCGTGAATCTGCTGGCCATCATCGTGTCGCTCTTGATCGTCCAGACGAGCATGTCCGGACCGAGGAAGAAGCGAGGCGACGACGATGAGGACGATGAATCATGGATGGCTGAGTTCATCGGCACAAGCCAGGANCTTGACATGGACGCCGTCACCGGAACCGGCAGTGCTTCNGAGCCCGCCAAGGANGAGGAAACGAAATCTGCGGAACCTGAAGACGATGACGACGANCCGTTCGCCATCAACATCGTTCAGCGCAAGGAACGCCGCCGAAAGAAGAAGGTCGTCGAAGAAGTGGATGACGATGACGACGATGACGANGACGACGATGACGACGANGATGATGACGACGACGACGACGAGCCCAAGAAGCGTCCCGTGCGCAAAGTCGGCCGTCGTGCTGCCCCACGAAAGGCACCGGTGAAGCGCCGAACCGTGAAGCGAAAGTCGGACGATGACTGACGCTGCACGGCCGTTTTGAACTCCTCGGTGGTGACTGAGCATGAGGAAGCAAGAGAAGATTGGCTACGGGTTGGTCGCTGCTGCGGTTGTGTTGGTTCTTTTGGGAACGATCGGCCTGACCCTTGACGGAGAGGTCAACGACGTTCCGACTCCAAACGTGCCTGAGAAGACGTTCTTTGGCGACGAGGCACTTCCTGAAAACGGTCTTGCGACGTTCATTTCGGCGGAATTGACGCTGACGTGGGATCGAGATGACATTTACGTCGTCATTGTCGATGAAGATGAAAAGGACCGTTGTGAGTCAATTCCCATCGGACTTGTCAACGGTGGTTCCACGACCGCTTGCACCCCGTACGACTCCGACATGTTGGCCGCAGGAACCGACGGAGATGCCGGCTTTTCTTGGACGGTTGAGCCAGGCGTTCACTTCGCAGGCATCGGGACCATGGACGATGGACTCCCTGCTGGCACCGATGTGAACCTGACCTACTCGGTTCATCTTCAAGCGAGCTTTGTGGCCTACTTCCTGTTCGCTCTGGTCGGTGTAGGCGGTCTGGCCTACACGCGCATGGAGTGATCATTCCACGCCTTCGTAGTACGTGGCCACCGCCTCGTCAATTTCGTCGAGCACAGCGTGTTCGTCGATGGTCAACGTCGTCCCGTTTCGCCGAAGAGCCGTACCGTTGACCCAAAGGTCCACGCAGTCAGCACCGTTGAAAATCAGGTTCGCAAGATGGCGATTGTTGGCTCTCCCCTGAGGTCGCATTCGCACGTCGTCGAGGTCCCAAACCGCCCAATCCCGGCTGCCTTTGGTGGCCAAATCCATGGCGTCAACCGCTGGCAGCAGGGTGGGGTCCCAGTGGTCGTGCCGCTGGACCAGAGCGGCCAAGCGGGCCTCAGCCTGCATGTTCAAGCCGTTGCCTGAGGAGGCCGCACCGTCGGTCCCCAGTCGGACGTCAACGCCAGCGTCCCGGTAGGCCGGAAGGGAGAGCGTCCCACCGCAGGCCAACTTCATGTTGGACGACGGGCAGTGCACCGCCGTCGCTTCGTGATGCTTCATGATGCGGATCTCGTTTTTCTTGACCCACGAGGCGTGTGCGCAGACCGTGCCGGGCTGGAAGAAGTCGATGCTGTCGAGGTACTCCACCGGGTAGAGTCCCGTTTTGGCGTGGCAGTCCGCAATTTCCTTTCGGGTTTCGCTGACGTGGATGTGAAGCCGTCCTTTGCGCTTTTCAGCCAGCTCAGAGGCTCGACGCAGCGTGTCTTCACTGCACAAGTACACCGAGTGCGTTGCAATGGCGTACTGCACGAGGTCGTCTTCGCTGTTCGAGGACAGCAACCCGTCCAACTCGTCAAGTGCAGAGGCGGCGTCGGGGTGGCTCGGGAGGGCCGCATCGCTCACGGGTCCTCCAACGAGCCCGCGAAGTCCAGCCTGCGTCAGCACCTCGCCCGTTACGCTTGGAAAAAAATACATGTCTGCAGCGAAGGAACTGCCCGTGCGAATCATTTCGGCAGCCGCACAGCGGCTTCCCATGCGCACGTAGTCCGGCGTGATTCGGGCCTCGGTGGGGAAGATGGCTTCGTTGAGCCAGCGATGAAGGGGAAAGCCGTCACTGAAATCTCGGGCGTTGAGTTGCATGGCCAAATGCGTGTGCCAATTCTGAAAACTTCGGGTGATCAATCGTTTGGAACCGTCGATGTCATCCAGCACGTCCTCGTCCCCGTTGGAGGCCGACCACGAACCGTCCGAATGCAGCAGTACGCTCCCGGTCACCTTCCGGCCCCCGTGGTCGTAGAGCACCGTGTCGCGGTACCTGACGGGTGCATCGCTCATGGTCGGCCGTGCTCGCCATGATTCATGAACGCTGAGGTTCACACCGAGGGGCTTATGTTTGATTGTCGCCGCCGGGAACCTGTCGCCACTGTGGCTTAGTTGGTAGAGCATCTGATTCGTAATCAGAAGGTCGGGAGTTCGAGTCTCCCCAGTGGCTCCTCTACACCTTGCGCTCGGCAGAGGTGATGTCGATGCCGAACGCAACGGCGCTTTGTTCAAGGCTCACCACGGCCGGCAGCGGGCGACCTGCGATGTAATCCAAGCAGGCGCCACCGCCCGTTGAAACGTGCCCCATCTTGTTGGCTAGGCCGCGCTGAGCCACAAGGGTCGCCGTGTGGCCGCCCCCCATCACAGCGTAGCCATCGGACTCTGCGCAGGCGTTGAGCATCTCGATCGTGCCGAGTGCGAAGTCGGGGTTCTCGAACACGCCTGAAGGCCCGTTGAGAATGATGGTCCCCGCTCTGCGAATGGCTGCTGAAAGGTGGAAAACGGACTTGATGCCGATGTCCCAGAAGGGTGCTTCAATCGGGAAGTCATCCAGCGGGATGTCAACGCGGTTGCCTTCGATGTTTGCTGCTAAATCCACGGGCAGGTGAATCTTGTCGCCGTGGTCGTGAATGAGGGACTGGGCCTGATGAACGGTCGTGGCCCAGTTCTTCCCGAGCTCTTTCTTCAGGAAGGCTCGGTTGGGTTCACCGATGTCAAAGCCCGCCAAATCCAGCATGAGGTTTGCAACCCCGCCGGTGGGCCACAATTCATCGGCGATGCCGTTGCGCAGCATGTTGTCGGCAACCTGGACCGAATCGTCAACCTTAACCCCGCCCAGCACCGCCAAACACGGACGTTCTGGGGTTTCGAGCGCGTGGTCGAGTTTCCTGAGTTCATTCCCCATCAGCTCGCCTGCCACGCAAGGCAGCAAACCGGTGAATCCCACGATGGACGGTGTTGATCGATGGGCGCATGCGAAGGCATCGTTGACGAACAGGTCGGCCACACTGGCCAGTCGTTGAACCAGATGGGTCTCCCCCATGGCGGTGAAATCCCCTTTCACCGTGACCTCTTCCTCGTCCATTCGGACGTTGTTGAGCATCAGAAGTTGTCCAATTTCGAGCTGTTCGATGGCTTCCATGGCTTTTGGGCCGTGGATGTCGTTCACCCATTTCACTTGACGACCCAAGAGGCGACCCAACTCACGCGCATGACCCAACGTGCTGGTGAAGTCGTCCTTGCCGGGTCGAGATTGATGCGCAAGGAGGATGACTTTTGCTCGAACCAACCGCTGAAGGGTTGGAAGGATGGCTCGAATTCTGGTGTCGTCGAGGAAGGCCTTCGTCCCGGGGTCCAGAGGGCTGTTGATGTCCACGCGGAGAAGCACGGTCTTGCCGTCCACGTTGACATCGTCCAGGGTCAGGACGTTCGCCATTGTTCAACTCCAGACGCCTTCGGTTTTTCATCCCTCGCCCGTCGACGGCGCCTTCGGTTCGCTGGAAAAGGTCTCAAGAACCGCGTCCAACTTTCCAAGCGGGCGCGAAAGGTGATAAGTCCCGCGACGCCCTTCGCCGACATGGCCGATGGAGCGTCCGACGACAGCACTCCATTGGAGGGTGCACGGCGTCGCGCATCGACCGCTACCTCGTCGTTTGGTGTCTCGCGAAGAGAAGGTCACGATGCTTCGATTTACTACACGAGCCGCCTCAACGAGGGGTTGGTCAGCAGCAGAGACGTCGGCCAGGCGGCTCCCTTTCCAGACGAACACGTCAACACGGTGTTGTGCGGGGATTCACGCGCCTTACCGCTGCCTGACAACTGCGTGCATTTGGTCGTCACTTCGCCCCCCTACAACGCATCAAAGGACTACGACGAGGACCTCTCGCTGAAGGAATACTTGACGTTGCTTCACGAGGTCTTTGCCGAATGTTACAGGGTGCTGACCCCGGGTGGACGCATGGTCGTCAACGTGGCCAATTTGGGTCGCAAACCCTACATTCCGCTTTCTTCGCACATCAACATCATCATGCACGAAATCGGTTTTCTGATGCGCGGAGAAATCATTTGGGACAAATCCGCCAGTGCCGGATCGTCGTGCGCTTGGGGCTCCTTCCAATCCGCTTCCAACCCGTGTCTGCGCGACGTGCACGAGTACTTGCTCGTGTTTTCCAAGGGCGACTACAAACTCCCTCGCAGTAAAAAGGAGCGAGAGGAGGGCCGGCTGGACACGATTCCCCGAGACGATTTCATTCAACACACCAAGTCGATTTGGTCCTTTCCAACAGAACGAGCGTCTCGGGTCAATCATCCCGCACCGTTCCCGGTGGAGTTGCCAAAGCGATGCATCGAAATGTACACCTTCACCGGCGATGTGGTTCTCGATCCGTTCAACGGTTCAGGCACGACGTGCGTAGCGGCAAAGATGCACGGACGACGATACCTCGGCGTTGATTTATCGGCGGATTATTGCGACATTGCAGAGGCTCGACTGGCCTCCACCCCCGCCCCATCCCTCGAAGAGTTGGAACTCTGAGACGTCGGCCGCCGATTGGATTTTGAACGGGTGGCGTTCACCTTCGAACATGACTTCATGGTCTCCATCCGACATCACCGGCCCCGACGGAGAAGACTGGCGCGTTCCCGTTTCAGAATTGGAAGCTCGACAGGCTCGACTCGCTGAGATGCTGGCGGAGGCCGACATCCCGGGCGGGCTGATACAGCACCCCGTCGATTTGTATTACTACGCTGGCGGTCGTCAGGACGGTTCGCTTTTCGTACCGGCCAAAGGTGCCGGCGGAAGCGTTGATGCCGGCGGTGACGGCCCCGTGGCGTTTGTCCGCCGCTCCCTCAAACGAGCCGTCTGGGAAGCCGGCGAAGGCGATGCGCCGCACCTCATCGAGCCGTTTCCCCGCCTCTCCTCCTTTGCCGACCGTCTTCGGGCCAAGGGGGTCAGCCAGGCCCCTGCCCTTCAGTTCGGTGAGGCCCCCGGCACGTTCACCTCGAGGTTTGCACAGGCCCTCTCCTCGTTGGGCGAATGCGCCGATCTCACCCCCATCGTCCATCGTCAACGGGAGGTCAAATCCGATTGGGAACTCCAACAAATGGACGTGGGTGCTTCGGTGCAGATGCGTATGTTCGAAGCGGTTCAGGCCGTGGGTGGCGCAGGGATGAGCGAACTCGACATGGTCGCCGCCGCCGAAGCCGTGAGTCGGAGCGAAGGTTTCGGAGGTACGATTCAGATGCGTCGCTATCCACTTCAGTGCGACCGAGGGGTCATTGTCGCCGGGCGCGCAGGTGGCGTTCCATCGTTCTTTGATTCGGCCATTGGTGGTACGGGACCACACCCGCTGAGCGGCATGGGCTCAGGATTTAACCGCGTCAAGGCAGGGGACCCTGTCCTCGTGGACTTGGTCCACGCTCATCGCGGCTACATGGTGGACGCCACCCGTATTTTTGTCTCGGGCCAGCTCAGCGATGTCTGGCAGCAACGGCTCGACGACATGATTGCGGTCAAAGAGGAGGTCGTGGACGTGCTGGACCAGGGACTGCCCTGCAGCCAGGCATGGCATCAAGGACATGCGCTCGCCGTGGAACTGGGGCATGAAGATCACTTGATGGGAACCAAGCCCGATCAGAGTCGTTTCCTCGGTCATTCCATCGGACTGCAACTGGACGAATCGCCGGTCGTCGCTGCGGGATTTGACCGTCCCTTACCGGTTGGTGGTACGATGGCCATCGAACCGAAAGTCGTGTACGCCGAAGGAAGCGTGGGGAGCGAAGACACCTGGGTTCGCGACGAAGAGGGGATGCGCCCCATCACGGCCGACGGCGCTCTGCCGTGGGTGATGGAGTGGGATGCATGAGCCAGGAACAACGCAACGACGAGGTCTGTGAAAAAACCCAAGACTGGGATGAGGACGACGTGGGAAAACGCATCGTCAAGCGCGTGACGCCCAACGGAACCTATCGCAACGAACTCGTCGTGCATGTGTTCTGTTCCATTTGTGGAGCATCGTTCATTGGCCCCTCTCGTGAAGCCGGAGGTTTCCTCGGAGGTCACGAGTGCCTTCACGCTTGGGAATTCGGCCAGGTCATGGGTCGAGACGACGGACTGACGGAATGACCCAAGGAATTGCACCACATCATTCAAGTTGGTCGCAATCTCCACAGAAACCATGGTCGCCAAGCCTTACTCCAGCAGCCACATCGCAGCGGTTTCATCGCACTACACCACCATGCGGCTTTCGGGCGATGTGAAGGAGCGTCTGGTCGTCTTGCTGTGCGAGGAGCTTGACCGTCTTGTGCCTCAAATGGAAGAGGAAACG
>NZMN01000003.1:15785-17981 GCA_002694525.1 Methanobacteriota archaeon | reverse complement strand
AATTCGCTGGGGGTACCGGGCACCACGGTCAGGCCGGTTAACGGGTCAAAACTTGTTCCGGAGGGTCGCAGGAAATACGCATCCCACAACGGAGGTAAGCCGTCCAAGCGAGGTATGAAGGTTTCAGAAATGTTTCCGGTGTTGACGATGCGCATGGTGATCGAGCCCCATTCACCGGGCGTTGAGCCGGTGGTCGAGATGCCCTGCGCTGAAACATTGAATTCGTTCGGTCGCACCTTCTGTTCATAGACGATGACGATGTCGTCGAGGTAATATCCAATGTCACTGCCCGATGCATCGGACGTAAATTCCAGTTTGAACTGGGACGCACGGTGAAACAGATCATCGGCGATTGGGATCAGCGGGGAAGCGTGACCTTTATCGCTAACGCTGAAGGTTTGCCAGTTCGCAGAATCCGAGAAATCGTTGTCGATGGTCCCGGTGATCGACCCGACGTCCACCCAGGCACCAAAACTGTTCTTTCCGTAGATGGTTAAGACGTCGTTTGCAGCTGTGCTTCCGGTGTAGTAAAACGATATTCCGTTGGTTCGCGATGAACCTCGTAAGGCATCGGACAGGTCCATAACGGGCGTTGTCAGCGCAGCGATGACGTTGTTGTTGTAGGTGGAGAATTGACCGTTGCCAGCGTGGCAACTGAGCCCTTGGGAGAGGGCGGTATCGGTCGACGTCGTCCATCCTGAACCGAACGACCACGAAGTTGTGGAATCGCAGTTGAAGTAGGTGTGGCCGACGGTGAACGGTTGGTTTCGCACGTCGTTGGAGGGATTGTCGTCGGATACGGACGCAATGGCGGTCACGGACAGGGTGTGGTTCCCGGCATAACTCGGCACGACCACCACGCCGACAGAATTGCTCGAACCACCGGCAAGTGAACTCATTTGAACGGTGGTGTTTGTGAACTCAAAATACGCATAATCGTCGTGAAGCAGGCGCACGTTAACATCGATGGTCCCTGACGGATTGGTCCCGATGTTCTCAACCGTGATGGTCAGCGTTGCGGACACGTTCACCATGCCGTCCACAACGAACAACTCCGCAGGACGGTTAAAGCCCAAAATGGGATGGTTGGACGAGAACATCTTGTACTTTGATTCATCAACGCTGTCCGTGTACGAAACAGCGGCATCCACCACACGAACGTCCACGCCCGTGGGGTTCGCCGGACTTGCCATGGCGTTGGAGCCGTCCAAGTGCATTGGTGCGGCGTTGGCGAGCGACCCTGCGATGAACAACAGGGCCAAGACCATTGCCGCTCGTCGCATGCCTCTCACGACCGCAGATGTTGGTCAATCTATTTAGTGGCAGTGTCCCCGTCGTTTCCTTGTTCTGGAGTGGACAAATGCTGGTCCACTTCGGCTTTAGCGAGTTCGAGTTTTGCCTCGTCTCGCTTTTCTTTGGCACGAGCAGCGAAGTACACCGTGAACGAGGGGATGAGCACCATCGAGAAGCAACCCACCACGGCAGCGAGCGCCCAAAGGAATTCCGTTCCTGCGTCCACGGAGAACACGGCTACGCTGGCAAAGGCTTCGTTTACGGTTTCGGCGGAGACGCTCGGTTCCGTGCTCCGGTTGCCCTGTTCAACGACTTCAATTCGGATGATGGACGGTGAATGTTGGTGTTCGATGGCGTCGCGGGCTTTTTCTTCTGCCTCGGCGAGGTCTGCCGCAAACACCGATCCGTTGGACCGCCGAGCGGGGTCAACCGAGGTCAGAGCGTGAAACTCAATGGTGCCGCCGTCCTCTGCGATGCGCTCGTGGCTCGTATCGTGGTCACACAGGTCAGCGCAAGANAATTCTTCCTCGAGCGGGTTTTGCAGGTCGTAGGTGTTCCCGAGCAATTCGTGGCTGTAGAGCTTGGCGCTGTTGATCACTCGCAAAACCGCACCGTCGGACAGCTCAGTGGCCGTCACGTTCACCCACGTCAGGTTGGCATCGTTGGCGTTGACCGTCCACGTCCACGTCGTTGTGTTGGCCTCGTCGTTGTAGAACCGCTGAACGTCTTGGTCCGCTTCTGATGCGTCATAGGTGTCCACCGTCGCTTCGGTCTTGTAGATGTAAACCGACGGTGAGACGGTGGCGCCGTACACGGCGTAGGACAGCATGAAAATGAGGGTCACGGAGAGCCCGACAAGCGTCCTCAGGAGGTTGGGATTTTGCGCCAGAGCCTTCCTCATCG
>NZMN01000003.1:0-15780 GCA_002694525.1 Methanobacteriota archaeon | reverse complement strand
ACCAACAATCGGGTGTTTTAGAAGGCTTGTATCCGATGGGTTTCATCGGGCCACACCGCCGCTGTTGAAGCCGTGCGTGAGCCGTTCTTTTGATATAGGGGCGGACGGTCGGCAAGTTGCTTGGTGCATTCCGATGACGACCGTCTACGACATCCCCGCTGACATTTTGAATCCTGCCTTGGCNGATGCGATGGCTGACCAAAAGGCTGTTTCCATGCCCGACTGGGGTCAGTACGTCAAAACCGCCGTCGACCGTGAGCGNCCACCAACNCAAGAAAACTGGTGGTACCTGCGCACGGCTGCNATNTTGCGCAAGGTNGCNCGAACNGGACCCGTCGGCGTCACGCAGCTCGCTCAGGCATTCGGTGGTAAGAAAGACAACGGNGCAAGCCCCAACACCCCAGGCGTTGCGTCTCGCCACATCATCCGCACCGCTTTGCAGCAACTCGAGGACGCTGGCTTGGTCGAAAAAGTCCCAACCAAGGAAGTCGAGACCGACGAGGGCAAAGTCCAGCTCTACGCCGGNCGACGCATCACGGCCGCAGGNCAAAAACTGGTCGACAACGTTGCTCACTCGGTGAGGGACGANGCCGAAGCCCAGTACCCCGGACTGGCCAAATACTGAACCGGGAAGTGAGAGTGTGTCCACCATGACGGTCAATCAGGACGACGAGTTGACCGCTCTCCGTGCTCAGCGAATGAACGAACTTCAATCGCAGATTCAGCAGCAGGCCGCAAAGCAACTCGAAGCAGAGGAGCAAGCGCAGCAAGAAGCCACAAACGCTGCCCAAATNGATGCNGTTCTTCGTCGTCACCTATCNCCCGAAGCTCGTGCCCGACTCGCCCGCATCGCACTCGTTGAACCCAAGCGAGTCCAATCCATCAAGGCTGATCTTGCCGCCATGGTGAGCCAAGGCACCCTTTCAACCCCCATGAGCGATGCTTCCCTGAAGCAGCTGCTCACCCAACTGTCCAAGAGCCGCAGCAATGCGTCCGTTAGGAGAATCTGAGAAGGTGCTCGATATGTCAAAAAACAAACCAGCAGCAAAGAAAATTCGCCTCTTGAAGGCAGGAAAGCAAAACCGGCGTGTCCCCGTTTGGGTCATGCTCAAGACCGACCGAAACACCGTGTCGCACCCAAAGCGACACCAATGGCGACGCAGCAAGTTGCAGCGATGAGGTGATTCAACATGGCACGACCGAACGAATCAGAACTTGTTGTCCCCTTGCGCCACGCNTGGAACATCACCCGTTTCAAGCGCGCCCCCCGAGCCATGCAAATCATCCGNGAACAGGTGATNCGCCATTTGAAGGTTCGAGAAGACGAAGAATTGTACATCGACCCGGAGGTCAACGAACACATCTGGAAGCGAGGCATTGAGAACCCACCGCGAAAAGTTCGCCTTCTCTGCATACGCCACGATGAACCGGACTTCCCCGTNGAAGTGAAATTGATGAAGGAGTGAGATGCATGGGAAACATTCGACCGAGTTTTATCAAAATACGAGCCATTCGACTGTGCGAAGAACACGGTGAGAAGTTCACCGACGACTTCGATCACAACAAACACATGGTGGCCGAACTGACGGACGTGGATTCCAAGAAGCTCCGCAACTGGATTGCAGGCTACGTCACACGGTACCGACAACGCCGCACCGATTGAGGTGTGAGGGCGTGACCGTTTGGGTCGATTGGGACCGTCAACCTGTGAGCGTTCACGGCGATGTTGAGACCGAACTTGAGGCGCTTGCGCTGCATCTGCGGAACCACCACAACGTTCGCAAGCGGTCCCTTGTGATGCCGGANCGAGAGCACGGTGGATTCCTGTTCTTCCTCTACCAGTCGTGCGATCCGCGGTGGATTGCCCAATNTCTGGACCAGAGATGAGGTGACCGTCATGGGGGAACGCCAAGATCTACCTTTNCCCGTTGGTTCGTNCGATGNGGCCATCGTGCTTGNTGGGGTCACCCATCCTGGNAATCTGGGAGCCATCTGTCGAACCATGCTNAATTACGGCTTCGACGACCTTCGCCTCGTCAATCCGAAGTGTTCACCCGACGATGGAGAAACACGGGCAAGGGCAAAACACGCNTCCCGGGTTTTGGACACGCTTTCCGTGCACGAGACCATCGAATCGGCCACCAAGGACTGCTCGGTTGTGGTGGGTACCTCGGGAAAACGNGAAGTCGGGGAAAA
The DNA here is from genome assembly GCA_002694525.1 of Methanobacteriota archaeon. Taxonomy (GTDB): domain Archaea; phylum Thermoplasmatota; class Poseidoniia; order Poseidoniales; family Poseidoniaceae; genus Poseidonia. The sequence continues at coordinate 13,584 of NZMN01000003.1, read as the reverse complement.
AACACTGTTCCGGCACTATCTCTTTCCGTGGGACATGGTCGACCGTCTCTCTGACAACGGTGGTCGAGCGGCCATTGTGTTTGGTGAAGAGGGCAAGGGTCTNTCCGCGGAAGAACTCGGGGAGTGTGATTTCTACGTGACCCTTCCCACATGGGAGGGCTACCCAATCGCAAATCTAAGCCACGCCGTTGGTGCGATTGTTTACGAGATGCATCGCGCCAGGGTTCTGGCCAATCAGGGGACGGACCCTGGCCTGCCCGACATCGTTCCTTTGAAAACGTCGCTGGACCCGGCCGTCCGGTCTGCACTCGTTCGNGCCATCGANCAATTCGTGGACGGCTCGACCGNTNCCNTNGAACGACGGGATTCCGTGGCNCAGACGCTGAGGCGAACGTTGCTCAAAGGTTCCCCGTCCAACGANGAATGCACGCGAATGATCGGCGCCCTCGTCGAGGCGGCATCAGCGATGGAGTTCGCAAAAGGCGATGACGCCTGGCGAAAGGAACATCGACGCAAATTACGTTAGTTTCGGACGCCAGGTCGCNATGGACTTTGGTGTCTCTCTGCAGTGCATGGCGACCAATCGTANTTTGTTGCCGTANGTGGACGAGATGTGCGGTGCAACGGCTTCAAACGCCCATTTTGCGAGGTTTTCCGCCGTTGGTATGAACGGCACGACGACGGTTCGGTGTTCATCACCCATCAGTTCGCAAGCCTTGCGAGCCTCTTCGTCGCCCTCGTAGACCACAAAGGCATGGTCGATGACGTCGTGGACGTGCTCCATNAGNACCCGACTGATGTCGGAAAAATCCATCAGCATGCCNTCGTCAGAGACCCCTGAAACGGTGACGACATCNCCCTCAATCTCTGCTTCAAATCGATAGCGGTGCCCGTGCAGGTGGCGGCATTTGGATTTGTGATTGGGGACTCGATGGCCCGTGTCGGTCTCAACGTATCTTCGAATGGTGGTGGTCATGGCTCGTCCTCCTCGCTTGGTTCAAACTCCATGGCTGCNGAATTGATGCAGTAGCGTTCGCCACCGTAGGCTTTGGGGCCGTCGTTGAAGACGTGGCCAAGGTGCGCATCGCATTGACTGCATCGCACCTCTGTGCGTCGCATGCCGTGGGAGAGGTCTTCGATTCGGACGATGTTTGCTTCTTCNTGCTCCGAATGGAACGANGGCCAACCGCATCCAGAATCAAACTTCATGGTTGACTGAAACAGCAGCGTTGAGCAGCATACNCACCGATAGCTCCCTTTNCGTTTTTCGTTCCAATACANCCCCGTNAACGCACGCTCTGTCCCGGATTCNCGTGTGACGTGGTACTGCAGGTCGGTCAACCGCTCTCGGTACTGTTGGTCCANGTGTTGCCGTTCGGTTTCCAACGCCCGTTCGAGGACTTCGCGCCANGGANGGATGTATTCCAGAGGGTCTTCTCGCCCGATGGCATGAAACGCCAGNATCCGCTCAACATCGGAACCGGTGGAGCCGTCCGAACGACCGTCTTCATCGGGTTGGTACGACGTGATCGTCCGAGCNAACACTTCGTCNAAGTCAACNTTCAGACGTTCAACGGATTCTTCTGCGTCTTTTAGGATCCCAATTTTGTCCGTTGTGAGGTAGGGNAGTGTAAACGAGACGCGATGGCTGTCCCAATTGCCCAGTGCAAACGCATGCTCGAGCGCCGTGTAAAATTCAGGGCGACAATCAGGGTAAACGGCGTGGTCGCCGCTGTGCACACCCAAAACAACCTCGACGTCTGTGTTGTGGGCATCGGCCACCGAAAGAGCGGTTCCGTACAGCAATGAAGCAAACATCGCGTTTCGGTTGGGCACCACGGTCGCCTTCATGTTCTCCTCCTCGTAGTGGCCTCTNGGGACCTCCTCGCCACCGCTCAGCAGATGGCTCTGNAACAACGCCGTCGCCGACCGCAAATCTGCAACGTGGTGGTGTACCTTGTGACCGTGCTGACCGAGGTAGTCGATCAGTTGAGACGCTCGCTCCAGTTCGACNACGTGTTTTTGTCCGTAATCAAACGAAAGGGCGGTTACCTCGTACCCTTCCCGGAGCAACCGNAGCAACAAGGACGACGAATCCATACCGCCGCTCAGAGCCATCACCGCTGCTTTCATGCCATCGCCTCAAAGAATGCCCATCCACTTGTGTGTCTGCAGGGAAAGCCNCCACTCNGGGTGGTCCTTGACAACCNTCTCCGTTAGTGCAAATGAACGTCCGTTTTGCTCTACGCTGTCGGCCTCGTCATAACAAGGCTGCAGAAACAGGTGGTCAAAGCCAGGCTTCAGTTCGTCGTACATGGAAAGCGACTGCCCGACGTAAACGCACTTCAGTTCGTCTCCCGTTCGTTGCTTGATNGAAACGTTCGGGTACATTTGGTCCTTTGGTGAGATGCAAATCCAGTCCANCAAGCCATCCGGTATGCTCACGGTTCCGTTGGATTCCACCGAGAGGTGGTATCCTCGCTGCTTGAGTGGACGAGCAAGCGGCCAAAGATCGTTCAGCATCGGCTCACCGCCTGTGAAAACGATGTTCTTGCACGCATACTGTTCGACTTCGTTGAGGATTGATTCAACGGTTTGTGTCTCAAATTCATCAAAATTGGTGTCGCACCACTCGCAACGAAGGTTGCACTTGCCAAATCGNATGAAGACGTGCGGTATGCCGCTGCGATACCCCTCACCCTGAACGGAGTGGAAAATTTCCACGATGTTGTACTCGGTGGTCAAATCCGTCGAGGACNTACCAGCAGCTTGGGCGTCGGTGGTCAAAACAACGTCACCTCAAAGTTTGGGCTGTTGAATCAATTGCATCAGTTCAGTACGCGCCTCTGGGCGATCAAAGAAGACACCTCGCATGGACGAAGTGGTCATCACGGCTTGTTGTTTTGCCACACCACGGCACTGCATGCATCCGTGTGAGGCTTCAACAATGACCGCAGCGCCCAGCGGTTGCAATTCTCGCTCGAGATCGTCAGCGATGCCNTGCGTGATTCGTTCTTGGTTTTGCAATCGTCGCGCATGCAATTCAAGAATTCGAGCGAGTTTGCTGATNCCGACGATTCGCTTCACGGGTATGTAGGCGATGTGCGCCCGGCCGCGAAAGGGTTGCAGATGATGCTCGCAGGTTGACGTGAATTCGATGTCGCGCAGAAGGACGATGCCGTCGTANCCCTCTGCATTGAACGTGGCTTGCAGNAGTTCAGACGCATCCATGTTGTAGCCTGCAAAGATTTCTGACCANGACTCAACAACACGATGCGGCGTGTCCTTCAATCCTTCTCGGTCAACGGCCTCGTCCCCTTCGATGTATCCNAGAAGGGTTCGAACGGCTTCGTGTGCTTCTTCNATGGTCGTCATTCGGTCTTCCTCCTGCCGTGCCGAAGATCAATCGAATCCAACTGATCGAGCATTTTTCTGCANGCCGTCCGCACGGCATCTGCAAGACTGACGAANTTTTTGTCATCCCCGACNTGAATGCGAAGGTCGTCAGCGAGCTCCTGCGGCATGTCAAGAGAGATCTTGGGCATGGTTCCGCCTCCGGNGANCCATACATAAATATTCGTCNGTGAATATTCTGTGAATATCNNNTTGGAAACCGNGGCCAACNTAGCGTTCAACGTGATAATGTTCAAAGGATACCTCTGGGGATTCAGNACCATGCAGACCGGCGAGGCGCAGGCGGAACCGTTGACCCTTCTTCACGAAATGAGGTCGAGCGTGGGCGTCATTGAAACGCCCGGNCTGCACGATTCTGAAATTCTNTCGTTTCTTGAAANCGACCCNAAATTGTCCTTGGCCATCCGGGAAGGTTTCACGCGCTTCCAAACCTTAGCAACGGAATACCCNGAACTGTACCTTGATTCCGACGAGCGAAACCTCATCACATCCCTCCAAGAAGGCTACGTCAACTTNTACAACCCAGCAACGGTCAACCCGTACGTTGCCCTTGCGGCACGAGGTCCGTGGATCATCACCTCCCACGGAGCGGTTGTCCACGACAACGGCGGATACGGGATGTTGGGGGCTGGACACGGACCTGAAGCCGTGATGCAATCCATGTCTGGAAATTGGGTCATGGCCAACGTCATGACGGCCTCGTTTTCGCAAAAGCGGCTTGACGACCGTCTCAGAAAGGAGCTTGGACACACTCGCGGTTGGTGCCCATTTGACAAGTTCATCTGCATGAACAGCGGTTCTGAATCGGTTACGGTCAGTCTTCGCATCGCTGACGTCAATGCAAAGTTGATGACGCAAAAAGGTGGCAAGCACGAAGGAAAGACGATCAAAATCATGGCGGTTGAACAAGGGTTCCACGGACGCACCGACCGTCCAGCGCAGATGTCGCACTCCTGCAAAGGGAAGTACGACAAGCATCTGGCGAGCTTCCAAAAACGGGACAACCTCATCTTGGTACCTGCCAACGACGTTCCGTCCTTGGAGAAAGCCTTCGAGGACGCAGCGGCCCAGAATGTGTTCATCGAACTTTTCGCCATCGAACCTGTTCAAGGCGAAGGCAATCCCGGCGCATGCGTATCACGGGAGTTTTACGACGCCGCCCGGCGGTTGACCCTCGAACACGACAGCATGCTGCTGGTTGACTCCATACAAGCGGGCATTCGCGGTCAAGGGACGTTGTCCGTGGTCGACTACGACGGATTCCAGGATTGCGAAGCACCCGATCTTGAAACATGGTCAAAAGCCATGAACGCCGGTCAGTACCCGTTGTCCGTCCTCGGGATGAACGAGCGCGCCTCGAAGCTCTACGTGACGGGTATTTACGGGAACACGATGACCACCAATCCAAGAGCACTGGAGACCGCTGTTGCTGTTTTGGACAGCATCACTCCCGAATTGCGCAACAACATTCGAGAGCGAGGGGNGGAATTCGTTGAAAAATTCAAGGCTTTGCAAAAAGAATTTCCAGACGTGATCACCAAGGTNCAAGGCACCGGACTGCTGTGTTGCGCTGAACTTGAGCCTCATCGATTCCCCGTNGTCGGTATGGATGCGGTTGAACCTTGGTGCCGTCGCCGTGGTCTCGGCGTGATTCACGGTGGTGAAAACGCCNTGCGATTTACGCCGCATTTCAACATCACGTCGAAAGAGATCGANCTCATCGTCGACATNGTTCGAGAGTCCTTGGTCGCGTTNGGCGCTTAAGACAAACTGACAACAATGTCCTCTCGCTTGAANTGCCGGGCGGCGTAGTANGCNGCGACGAATGCATAGAAGGTGGAGGACACCACCCACACGACGACGTGGCTGTAGACGATTCTGTTCATCAGGAGTTCACGCAACGCCAAAAGNACGTTGACAACGGGAACGGCAAACCAGAAGGTTTCAATCCCATCCANGTTGATCACCTGNGAAAACAGCCCCGGGAAGAGGATGACCAACACGGCCGGTCCCAAGATGGAACCTGCCTCCTTGACGCTGTGAGAGCGCATGGCCAACGCCATCTCGATGGCCACAACCATGATGGCGAAAAGCAGGACNGCAACGAACANGAAGGCGAGAGCAGCCGGCGAAACACTCGGTGCCGATATGACGTCGGAGGTGGCGAGATAGCCGATGGCAAACAACAAGCCTGCGACCTGCAGCAAAACGCCAACACCGGTGATGGTCGCTACCGCCAACCATTTCCCCATCAAAAGCTCCATGCGTGTGCACGGTAGACCGAGGAGCGCTTCGAGCGTGCCGCGCTCACGCTCTCCTGCGGTCATGTCGATGGATGGTTGAATGGCGGATGAGAACGTCCACACCGCCAAGACGAGTGGAATGAAGAGCGACAACGCCATGCCGGCTTGTTCACCTTGGGTGGCCACATCGCTTTGGCCAATGTCGCCGTTCCATCGCAAAGGATCCAGCGTCTCGTTGGCGTCGAGTCCGGCTGCATCAATTCTCCGCACGGTCTCGTTTTCCTCCCAGGCACCCAACACATCGAAGGTCCGACTCCGTGCTTCGAGACTTTGCTCGGACGTTGATAGGTANAGGACGGCGTATTCGAGCACGGTTCCGTTTTGCCTCAATCGAAGCAANGCATCAATCGATCCGTTGCGAAGCCGGTCGTCCTCGCCCAACGGTGCGGANAGTTCCTCGACCTCGGGCAAGGGCTCGTAGGTAAGNTTGAGGCTGGCGTTGNCCANCATCGANTCNAAATCATCGGGTACGTCATCGGCCTGAACCACAACATCAACGTTGATGGCGTTCAATTCAGCCGCTTCAGAGGCCAGCAGCAGCGGGAAGAGGATGAACAAAATCGGAAACAGCAANAGNGGAATGACAAGNATGGCCAAAATCGTTCGCCAGTCCCGNACAAATTCGACCAATTCNTTCTTGGCGATGGTCCGTACACGTCCNAACGCNCTACTCATCTTCACCACCTCCTGGAACGTTTGGTGTNAACAAGCCTCGCCACCACGACGACCANCGGGACANGGGTTTGGAGTCCTCTTCCCGTGCTCGAGCAGCATCGCCGGTCAGTGAAACATAGGCTTCCTCCAAATTCGAGGTCTCGGTCTGATNGAGCAGGGCNTCAGGTGTTCCNTCTGCTCGGACTTCGCCGTTGTGNATGATGACAATTCGGTTGCAGACCCGTTGCGCCTCGGCGAGTTGGTGCGTGGAATAAATCACGGTNCCACCTTCCTCGCCGAGTTGCTGCACCAGTTCACGCACCGTNCGGGCGCTGGTGACGTCAAGCCCTGCGGTTGGTTCGTCGAGCAACAACACCGATGGAGCATGAACCAGCGCGCGCAACAAGGCGGTTTTTTGCCGCATCCCTCGNGANAACCCCTTTGTGTGCCGTCCAAGCGCATCCANCATGTCNAGGTGCTTTGCAAAATACGACGTCCGATTCCACGCTTCATCGTCCGATACTCCGTGAATTCGAGCGTGGTAGCGTATGTTTTCCCATGCCGTCAAACGGGCGTACAGTCCGGTGTTTTCAGGCACAACACCAAGTCGATTNCGAGCGTTNACAACGTCGGAATCGTCNCCCAANACCACCCGCCCCGTNGTGGGACGATACACGCCGGANAGCANGCGAAGCAAGGTGGTTTTTCCAGCACCGTTTGAGCCAACCAAACCGACGATGTCGCCTTGGTGAATGTCCAAATCAACCGAATCCAAGGCCACAACGTCGCCAAACCGCTTGGTCGCGGATTGAACCGAAAGCAGGGTCTCGGGCATGCGCCTTTCAACTCGCTCGACCGGATTCCACGGCCCAGTTGAGTCCTGGGTGCTTGGTTTCAATGCGGTTCGCACGACGAAGCGTTGACCGNAGGTGTTCTTGAATCTCAGTTTGTGGAACGCCCATGTCGATCATGTTCGCCACGAGTTCAATGGCACCTTGGATGGCTCCAGCGTCGAGGTAGGCTTCGTTGCTGATGGTGCGCTGGATNCGGAGTTGTTCCAGNCGACCCGCAAGGTAGTGAACCTCGCCTTTCAGNCTGGGTGCATCAATGTGTGGCAGGGCGAGCAGTTGGTCAATGCAGGTCCTCATCGGAAAGGAATTGTTCAAGGCCGATTATAGGTGTTCGCATCACTGTGCGATGTCCAATTGACTCAACTCAACCAGCACACCGCCCGTCGAGGCAGGATGCACAAAGGCGATCATTTTCCCGCCTGCGCCTTTCCTCGGCNGTTCATCGATGAGTCGTACGCCGTGCNCGAGCAGGTGCTGAAGCAGGCCGTTGAGGTCGCCGACGGAAAGACACACTTGCTGAACACCGGGNCCGCGCTTGTTGAGAAATCGACCGACGGGTGTGTCNTCACCGGTCGGTTCAAGAAGCTCAATTTTGGCAACGGGNGCGANGCCTTCGTTGTGGGACGTGGANAAAAATCTCGTGGTNACGCCCTGGTCCGCCACGGTTTCGTCTTCGNTTCCTCGGTGNAGGCCCAAGAGGGACCAAAACGNGGTGTGGTCGTCAAGCCGGTGCGTCGCGATGCCAATGTGGTCGATGTAAACGGGCCCAAANTTCATNCCTTCACCTCAAAATCCGCTNGGTGCGGTGTACGTGCCAAATTCGNNTTTCATGACGTTGATGATCTCACCCAGCGTTGCTCGCGCCCGCACGGCCTCNAGGACGGCTGGAAACAGGTTCTCCTCCGTGGCTGCACACCGACGTACATCTTGCAAGCAGGTGGCAACCTTCTCGTTGTCTCGTGTTGATCTGAGTTTACCGAGACGAATGGACTGCTGTTCACCAAGCGTGGCGTCCGTCTTCATCACGGGAACGCCTTCGTGCTCGTCCATTGTTCCGTGGTTCACGCCGACAATTTTTCGCTTGTTTTGTTCGACTTCGCTNAGATGTTGATAGGCGGAGAGGTGAATCTCTTGTTGTTGCCAACCGTCCTCAATGGCGTTNAGGGCGCCGCCTTTTTGCTCNATTTNCTCGATGATGGCACGCGCTCCATCGTACACGGCCNTGGTCAGTTGCTCGACGTGCCAGGAGCCAGCAATGGGATCAACGGTGTCCGCAACGCCGGATTCTTCGGCGATGATTTGCTGGGTCCTGAGCGCGACGGTGGCTGACGCTTCTGTGGGCAGACCGAGGGCCTCATCGTAGGAGTTTGTGTGAAGGCTTTGCGTGCCACCGATCACGGCCGCGAGCGCTTGGATCGTTACCCGCGCAACGTTGTTCAGCGGTTGCTGTGCGGTGAGACTGACACCTGCCACCTGAGTGTGGAATCGAAGCATGGTGGATTTGGGNTTTTTTGGGTCGTATCGTTCAACCATCAGGTCGTGCCAGAGCGTTCGTGCGGCCCGAAATTTTGCAATCTCCTCAAAGAAGTCATTGTGGCAGTTGAAAAAGAACGACAACCGTGGNGCAAATGCATCCACATCAAGTCCTTGCGCAATGGCTGCATCCACGTAGGCCAGTGCGTTGGCGAGCGTGAACGCTACTTCCTGCACCGCCGTTGAACCGGCTTCACGAATGTGGTAGCCAGAGATTGAGATGGTGTTCCATTTGGGAATNTGCTCACCGCAAAAGGCAAAGACATCGGTGATCAATCGCATGCTTTCTTTTGGCGGNAAAACATAGGTTCCTCTGGCGATGTACTCTTTGAGAATGTCGTTTTGGATGGTGCCTTTGAGCTGATCCATCGTAGCGCCTTGCTCTTCTGCTGCAACCACGTACATGGCCAGCAGCACCATGGCCGGTGCGTTGATGGTCATCGACGTGCTCACGGAATCAAGCGGTATACCATCGAAGAGGAGTTTCATGTCTTCCACGGACGAAATCGACACCCCAACCTTCCCAACTTCACCGTACGACAGTTCATCATCGGCATCCATGCCGAGTTGGGNGGGAAGGTCAAACGCAACCGAAAGGCCCATTTGACCGCGTTCAAGAAGGATTTTGAACCGCTCGTTTGTTTCTTCNGCACTCGAAAATCCAGCGTATTGACGCATGGTCCACAAACGGGACCGATACATGGTTTCGTGGATGCCTCGTGTGTACGGGGGTTGCCCAGCATCGGGAAGGGAAAACCCATCCGGTTGCGGGCGTGCTGACAGNGGGAGCGGCAGCCCACTGAGGGTCCGCCAGTCGGGTTTGCGGTCCGTGCCCATGCAGGCGACACAGCGATTCACTTCATCAAGACTCGCCTTGATTCAGTGCTGGACGCCACCTGGACCGTGTGCGTGCCCGTGGTCAACTTCTTCATCGCTTGCAGCACGAAGTTCAACCACTTCGACCGAGAAGCAAAGNGTTTTTCCAGCCATCGCATGGTTGAAATCCGCCGTGATGGTTTCCTCGCCAACGGCCTGAACGATGAACGGTGCGGGTCCTTGGAAGGTTTGCGCAACGAGCTGCATCCCGACCTCGATGGACACGCCGCTGGTTTCCAATTGAGAAAACTCAGCTTTTGGGAATTCCATGATCAGTTCATCCAGTGGGTGNCCGTANGCACGTTCCGGTTCAAGCGTAAATTCCCGTCGCTCTCCCAATTTCGCTCCAATCATTTCTTCCTCAAAACCCGATATCATTTGCTTGTGGCCAACCAGAAAGGTCAACGGATCTTTCCCCTCACTGCTGTCAAACACTTCGCCGGTTTCTGGAAGCGTACCCGTGTAGTGCACTCGCACGACGGTGTTGTTTTGAACGGTTATTTCGGTCACGGTATCATCTCTTTGTGGTCATGCGCTTCACGAGTTCTCGGAGTTCGCCCCCGATCTCAGAGGGCAGGATTAGTTCGGCTTCCTTCATTTCAATGAACGACAGGCACTCATCAATGCCTTGGCGTTCACCCTTGGCCCAAATTTGACCAAGAACGTTGGAGCGGTGTTCTTCCGGGACGTTTGGGTTGTCGAGGATGTCCTTTGCAGCGTACTTGTATTCAAGGTACTTTTGTCGATTGAGCTTCTTTTCCTGCTTTTGACGGCCGCCACCTTTTTTGTCGAACCGTCGCCGACCTCGGCGCCGATCTTGTTTTGGTGTGATTTTTGTCTCAATGGTTGCAAAGACATCTTTCGGGACCTTGGTCGCTGGTTCTGCAGCGAGTNCGCTCGACCCACCGGNCTTGCTTGATTCGGTTTCTATGTCAGCAGANAGGTCTTGTTCTTCCGAGNNTAAAGCGACTTCAACGGCCGGTTCTGGGGCCGCTTCAATTCTTGATGCGCTTTGTTTTGTTGCTTCGGATTTTCGTCTCAGTTCAGCGATTCGATCGGCATGGGACTGAACCGCTGGACCGTCGTCTTCCTTGTCTTTTTGCTGTTCGGCCGGAACCGGCACGGGTGCGACAGCNGGGGATGCGACGTGTCCTTCTTGCTCCAACTTCTCCATTGCCTGGCGTTGTTTTCGTTCAAAATCGGCCTTGATGTCTCTGGTCGGTGCGGCCGNAGGTTCTGCAGGGGCGGTGGCTGGGCGGCGAGCATTTTGACGCTCTCGCTCGTCCCTCCGACGTCGGTGCTGCTGTGAGGCATCCTTNGCGAANGGATTGAATTCCTCTTTTCTGCCGCCCCGTCGTCCGTTGATTGGTGAGACCCCCGNANTTCTGCGCACGACCACCCATTAAAACCGTATGCCTCGNTTAGGACCAGACAATGGGCGTCTGGTCGGTTCGGAGATACTGGTCAATTGCGCTTTGATCCAATGCAGTCGTTCGCTTTTGCAGTTCGAGNNAACCGAGCAGGGCGATCATGGTGCCGTTGTCGATGCAGTACATGCGTGGGGGCGCATGCGATGAACCTTCGCGGTCGGACGCCATCGCTTCGCACATGNTCCGCATGCGCTGATTGCAAGCAACACCTCCNCCGAGCAGCAGCTCTGTTTTACCGGTGTGCGCCATCGCNCGTTCGGCAACTTCCACGCACGAAGCGAAGGCGTGTTCTTGCAAGGACCAGCACACGGCGTCCAAAGGAGCACCGTTGTCGATGAGGCGTTGTGCAGCCGTGAGCAGGCCAGAGAACGCGAGGTCCATGCCGCGCACTGCGTAGGGCAGTTGCAAACCTTCCATGTCTGGGTTCGGTTCGCGCTCGAGGTATTGATTGGCCAACTGCTCGATTTTCGGACCCCCGGGAAACGGAATCCCTTGGTTNCGGGCAAANTTNTCCAACATGTTGCCGATCCCGATGTCGAGGGTCTCGCCCAGAACNCGATAGCGTCCGTTCAATCTGGCGATGACCTGCGTGTTNCCTCCGGACACGTACAACAAAACCGGGTCGTCGCATCCGCATTGCTGTCGTCCAATCTCAATGTGTGCAACGCAATGGTTNACGCCGATGAGCGGTGCATCCATGCGGGTCGCTAAACCACGNGCTACNGCCGCACCTACGCGAAGGCAGGGGCCAAGACCGGGGCCTTGTGAGTACGCTACGGCACCGATGTCTTCGGGCGTCAGTTCGTACTTCTCGAGCACGCCAGAAAACAACTGCGCTGCGACCTCTTTGTGATGATCGGCNGCNTCTCGCGGATGAATGCCACCCTGGTCTGGACGGAGGGTGTCNCTCACNGCGGGATGCGGGATGCCTTCGGAATCAACCAATCCGAACGACAGCGTGTGTGCAGTCGTTTCNATGCCCAACGTCCAACCAGCCATGATTGGCCCACAGACCGATTGTTCTTCAACCCTCTTCTCATCAAGTCAACCATGCGGACCATCTATCTCAACGCTGGTCGCATGGCGCATTTTGGCTCAACGGGGAGTGTCCTTGATGAACAAACATACGGTCCTGGAAAGGCAATTATTGTAAAAAATGGTTTGATTGAAGCAATTAAGTCTTCAGAGGAGGTCGTCTCGGAGTGGGGGTTATCCACGGTTCGCAATAATGGATTTAACAAGGATGTCTCGGTGTTCGACCTTGAAGGCCAGTCCATTGTGCCGGGTCTGATCGACGGTCACACGCACTTGATCTGGGCTGGGGATCGGTCTCGTGAGGTCAGCTGGCGACGCGAGGGGAAAACGTACGCAGAAATCGCCAGCATGGGTGGCGGTATTCAATACACGGTGCGTGAAACCCGAGATGCGACGGATGATGCTTTGGTGAAACTCGGGTATCAACGTCTCAGGGGAGCGCTTCGTTCGGGAACCACGCACCTCGAAGCCAAGAGCGGATACGGCCTTGACACAGCGTCGGAACTCAGGCTCTTACGATTGGCTGAACAACTGAACGGGATTGACCACCTGCCCACCATCGACCCCACATGGATGGGTGCCCACGACGTTCCTTCCGGAGCAACGGCAACGGACTACGTCGAGTCACTCCTCAGCGAACAACTCCCCGCAGTCGTCGACCAGGGCATCGCTCGGTCTGCGGACGTCTTTTGCGAACCTGGGTGGTTCACGGTTGAGCAGAGCGAGGACGTCCTCAAGGCATCGCGGAACGCCAACCTCGACCTTCGCATGCACGTGGATGAGTTCGTCGACGGCGGTGGCGGAGATTTAGCGGCTGCGCTGGGCGTTACGACCGCCGACCACGCCTACCACACCTCCATGGAGACGCGCCTCCGGATGGACTCGGCCGGCGTCAACGCTGGGTTCCTTCCCGGTACACCGTACGCCATGGGCGATGAATGGCCCGACATGGACGCGATTGTTGAACACGATCTGCGCTTTACGCTCGCCAGTGACTTTAATCCAAACTGCAGAACGATGAGTCTGCCCTTCATGGCATCCCTGATGGTGCAACGTTGTGGCATGCACCCGTTGGTTGCACTCGCTGCCATCACCGTGAACGCTGCGAAAACCACGCCTCATCCATCCGGTGCATCCCACGGAACCATCGTCGAAGGGGGCGTTGCGAACTTCAACATCGTTGACGGCCCGAATTGGGAAGCCGTCACCCTGAGTCCATCGGACACGCCGTTTTCGGGCACCGTGTTGAACGGACAATACATCGCACACTGATTTATTCATAACATCGAATCGACATACGATAACAGCAATCACTATTTGAATGAGTATTGAGGTATTTTCATGGCATGGATAGAGACCATTGTTTGCTCGGGCCGAAAAGGATCGGATGCTCGATTGCGTCGTATGTTGAAAGTTCGGCAAGAGTACAAACGGCGCCAACCTGGCTGCATTGGAGCCTGGCTGGGCCTTGGTGCTGAAAACAAATCA
>NZMN01000002.1 GCA_002694525.1 Methanobacteriota archaeon | reverse complement strand
GTTCGAACCCGCGACCATCGGATTAAAAGTCCGACGCTCTACCTGACTGAGCTACAGGCCCAATGTAGCAACTTGGGCTTTCTGTCCGACCTGCATGGCATTCTTATACATTTCGGGTCGCCCGTGACGGGACCGGCTCCGGAGAACGCCTGNTCCCNCCTCGNAGGCACCCCCTCATAAACATGCTCCACGGAGGAAATTTCGGCNATTTTGGGTCCAAACACCACGCATAGCCTCATCAAAGAGTTCCGGCTCGTGGTGCTCATGGAGTGGCGCCAACCGTTTGACGCCACGCACGCCGAGCGGGAAATTCAACGCATGGATGCAGCGCCTCAAAGGGCGATGTGGACGGCCCCCAACGGCAGCCGATTCGACCTCACCGTNCCGCCCACCGTTTACCCTCCNCGAGAGGACACGGACCTTCTTGCTTCGGCGATCAGCGCTCAACGAATGCGCCCCGGGGCGCGCTGGCTGGAAATCGGCTGCGGATCGGGTGCACTGTCGCTCTACGCCGCTTCGCTCGGTTGCGACATCACTGCATGNGACGTCAACCCGATGGCGGTTGCCGCAACTCGAGCTCACCTCGAGGCTCTGGGCCTTGGAGGGCGAGTTCACGAAGGAGGACCGGGTCCCACAACCGATGGAACACCGGAGCAGTGGGGAGGCGATCGCCTGTACGACGTTGTGGTGTGGAACACGCCGTACCTCCCTTCNACNGTGCTTCAAGANGGCGCGTTGGGTCCAATGGAAGAGGCCGCNCTGGTCGACACCGACGCTCAAGGTCTTGTTCAACGCCTCTTTTCGAGCGTGGCTGCAGGNCGATTGCTCACCCAAACAGGCGTTGCGTTCCTCACGGTTTCGTCGGTTGGGTTTGCCGACCNGGCCCAAACCTGGGCGTGGCTTGNTGGCCTGGCCGCTCGCACCGTCGCAACCATGCGGTTTGAGGACGGTGAGTCGTTGAGCGTCCTTGCCGTCTGGCGTCCATTTTCNCAAGCGCAAATCGTCCACCTTCCCGTGGTGAACAGCACCAACGACGAACTTCTGAACGGCGATGCACCGATTGGAACAACGGTGCGAACGAACGAGCAAACCGCTGGGAGAGGGCGGCGTGGACGGACNTGGACCAATCAACCCGGTGCGATGATGGCGTCGTGGTTGGTCGGCGTTGACGCCGGCTCCAACCATCGCACCATCGACCAGCTTCGAGTCGGCGAAGGATTGCAAAGGATGATTCGGGCATGGTCCACGCTCCCACCCGACCGNATTCAGTTAAANTGGCCCAACGACCTTTACACCTGCNCCGAGGGAGGGCGGCCTCAAAAAGCCGGTGGGGTTCTGTTTGAAGGGGCCACCAAGGGGTCCCATCACCGCATCGTCTTGGGCTTGGGACTCAACCTTCAANACGCANTGACCACNGAGTTTGGCAGTTTGACCGATGTGGGCGTTTCCATCGATGCCGCACGGGTCCATTCCTGCGTCCACGGCATGGTTGCCTCACTGTTCGAAGNCGTGGCGGGCGTTCCTCNNCAGACCGCGGATGGTGAACGGATTGAGGAGGCGGTGCTCGAGGGCATTCGTGTCCTNGGACCCTTGTTCTATAGCGGTAAGGAGGCGACGGTCACCGGCCTCTCAGAGGCAGGAGGTTTGATCACCCCGGAAGGGAATGAGCCCATNGTAGACCCCGAGGACGTTGCATGGTCAGGCGTCTAATTCCGCGTCAAGCACNTCGTCGTCCTTCGTTGCTAAACGCTGGTAGACACCCATGGCTAAAATCAACACNCCCANGGGNAGGAAAATCATGTCAAGCTTGGTCTTGCGCTCGATGTCGACCGAAATGGTCGCTGCGGTGTTTCGGGTGTCGATTTCGTAGCTGTAGAAACCNGATTCATCCACGGTCANCGTCGCCACGTGAACCTCGTCCGCAGCAAGCACCGTCGTNGTGACGTTCAACACGTCGCCGGTGTCGTCCTTGAGTGAGACNCGCAAGNCGGTTTCGTTCTCGACCTTGATCTCCAACCGAAACGAGTCGCCCTTCATCATNGATGCTCCGCTGGTGTAGGGCTCGTCTTCNGANGCGTGCGCCACGGGGGNCACCCAACCGTGCATGAAGAGGCCTCCCAGAAGGACGGTGAGTCCNGTGAGNATGAACGCATCGCTCATCTTCATCTTTGGCGCCGTCCCGCCCGCTCCCATGGATGGGCCTTGGGTGATGAGCATTTGATGTCTACGGCCCCGTCCGATGAACCTCGAAGGNAGCNTGCATTCAGCGGTTTCTTTTGGGCGGTTTTGGCAGACCGAGTCGTTCTCGGACGAGCCGGATTTTCCCGCTGGTCGTCAGCGTCGTGAATCCGTGCTCGTTCATGGCCTCCTCGGGAGCAAGGATTGCCCTGAACCGTTGCGCGTCTCGAAGGTCAACACGAACGATGGCGAGACCTGCGTGCGCATGAGCGGCGACGAGTTCGGTCGCTTCCTCTGAATCATCACGTTCGGACTGCGGTAGGAAATCCATCAAGCGAACCGGTCCCTCAGCGCCGATTTGTCGAGCGATGGTTTCGAGGANCTNCTCNGCTCCNGAGCGGTGGTCGAGATGCGCTGCGACAGCCAGGCCAATCCAACGTCGCTTCTGTCGAAGCGCTTTGGACAATCGCTTGGTCATGGNCATCGCAGGTTGTTCTTCTTCATCATGTTTCATGCCACAGGGCGGGAATACCCTCAAATCGGGTCGCTGGCAGGATTCACCATGNAGGAGGGAGATGNAACTGAAACAGGCGANTTCGGACCAACCCCCCTTGAGGAATTGACNCAACAAGAGTCCTCCCTCTGGGCGCTGCTGAAGGTGTTGCTCAGCGGGAAAACCTTGCCTCATCTTGTGCTCATCGCTGTCCTCGCAGGTGCACTGCAGTGGGTTGCATCCAACGATGGGGAATCGTTGGCNTCGTTTGGTTTTCTGTCGATGTCNGGCGGATATCTGCTCACCGGTCTCTTCTCNGGTCGTTCGACCGTTCAGCGTTGGATTCAACTTCCCGACGATGGCGATGCCGGGGAACTGAGTCGAGCNAAGCGGGNGCTCTTTTCGTTTCGAATNTGCCTGTTCCCGCTTGCCATGGCCGGGTTGACCTTTGGTTTCCTGACGGTTCTTGTGGGCGAGCAGGGGGCTTTGGGCGACCAGACTTCGGCCTTGCCTTGGCTCCTCTCCTCGTGTTTTGTGGTCTGGGCCGTCGTTCAGGGCCGTGCGTTTGGACGCTACATCGCCACGGTGTCTGCTGCGAGGTTACCGGTCAAGGACGAACGAGTCCCGGGCCACCTTCTCAGGTCCGCCGTGCCAACCTTGCTTCTCCTGTTCGCCGTGACCACCGCCGTGGTGGCTGNGTTCACNTTGATGACTGGACAAAGCCTCACGCTCACCGGATTGATGGTCGACAATGCGGTGCTTTACGCCGCCGTTGCTGGNCTGTTCGCCTTGGCGTGGCGTCGTTCCAAGGAGGCCATGCTGAGCGCCTCCGTTCGCTCGGACTTCCACGCCTTCTCCAAGCGCTGGATGTTTCTGACCCAACTCNTGATCACGTGGCACCTCGTTACNGTCTGGCGACACTGGNCCATCACGCCCAGCCTTGGGGTCCAACTCGCTGAGGAATTTCTTCTGATGATGTTCACCGTGGTGATGGCCATCTGGGGGTTGACCTCAAAATCGTACCGCTCNCCTCTGAAAATGGTCAACGCCAACAACGCTTTGCCGATGGGTCTGGCGTTTGGCTACGCCTACGCCGGCAGTGTTGCAATGCTGACCGTTGTCCTCAACAACGTTGAGAACGTGTTGATGCTCGGGCACGTCGTCGTCATCCTGACGTTCCTTTGGCTGCAACCTCGAACCCTTCTGTCCACCATGGGTNTGGCAGCGACCANCGAGCGCATCCAGGAAGTGGTTGATNCTGCTGTTCCCGCTTCCGAGCCAGCACCGTTTTCGCACGACGAACACGAAGTTAACCCCGAGGATTCTGGCTCGGAGGTTGAGCCAACGGACCAACCCAATTCGGTGGAGGCTGAACCAACGCCTGCCGACGGGTCGGAACCCATCGGTGAGGAAGTTGCGTGGGCTGAACCCGAGGTGCTCGCCTCGGACGTTGACTGGGACGACGACATCGAACTGGTGGACTAGCTGGGGCGGATGCCGGACAGCAGACTCACAACGCGNATGGTATCGACAAGGTCTTCGCTGACCCGGGCTCCGAGGATGACNTGAGCGTCGGCGTCCAGTGCGCTGGTGAAAAGGTCCGCNACAGCGTCCACTTGACCGATGGTCATGCCCAAGCCTCCNTCAACCTGAATGAGACAGCCTTTGGCCCCGCCCACATCCATGGCGGCAAGCGGTGCTTTCAGAGCGGCTTCGAGAACACCTCGTGGGTCATCGGGCCGGCCAACGCCCACCANCATNGTCGCTTCGCCGGTCTGGTCGACGATGGCCCGCAAATCCATCAAATCGAGGTTGATCAGGCCCATTCGCATCAGTGTCCGGACCAATCCGTCCACCAGATCTTCAATCCATTCCGCACCCATTTGCCAAAGTTGGCCTTTCTCCCGAGCCTGACGAGCAAGACGGTCCAGCGACAGCCTGACGGTCACGTGCGCCGTTGATTCGAGGCGGTTCAAACCTTCCAAGGCGATGTCCATCCGTGTGGTCTGCTGTTCGAAAGGGAGTGCGGCCACCGCCAACACGACGGCCCCTGATTGTCGGGCCTGGCGAGCGAACTCGTGAGCAGCCCCCGTCCCAACGCCTCCNCCGAGTCCGGTGAGCAAAATCACCAGTTCAGTGGTGTCCAACAATCGGTTGGTCAGGGTGTTGAGGCCTCNCATGCGTTGCTCAGCGAGAGGAGGNAAGGCAGCGCAACCNACGCTGTCAAGGGCGTGTCCGAGTCGAAGAACGTGCACGTCTTCGCCCGTTTTGAAACTGGANTCGTCGGCATCGATGAGGACGAGGTGAGCACTGCCCTGGCACTTCTGATGGGCTCGATGGGCCCAAGCACAACCGATGCCGCCCACTCCAGCGACGAGAATGGTGGACGGGTCCATGTCGCCAACGGTGCGTGGCATCTCCATGAACTTTGGTGTGGTTGTTCAGTCGATGTAGCGCAGGTAGCGGCGACGGGCATCCCGTGCCCAGGCGTTGTCGGGTTCGATGGCGAGCACGCGGTCGTAATATTCCACGGCGGTCTGGAATTCAGAGAGGTGTCGGCCGTAGAGGTGGCCGAGGTTCGAGAGAACCGGCACGCAGTCCTCATCCTCTTCAAGCATGGCAAGCAGCATTTCTTCTGATTTGCCGAGCGCACCTCGCAGCATCAGGTCCTCCGCTTCGTCCAACCGGGCGAGTTGTTCGTCGCTCAGGTTGTAGGTGTTGTCAAAGGCGTGATTNNCCATCGTGCTCGTTCAACCCTGCGAGGTGAGATTTCAAGAAGTCTTCTACCTAAATTTTGGTGTTTTTTTAACATGATAAATAGGGGGNCNAAAATCTCTCAAAAAAGCAACACTGCGCCGCATCNGAAGTGAGGTTTTGCTGGTAATGTTTAAGGGGTCCTTACGGGTCGGTTCAAGTGTAAGGGTGAGGCCGTGCAGAAATNNTCTCTGACTTGGCGCAGCATGGTGTTAACCATGGTCGGCACGTTGCTGCTTCTCCCCGCCCTCGCTTCCTCGTATCACGGCGGCATCGGTGGGCCGCAAACCCATCAGGGNTCGACCGGNCAGGTGGACATNGATGACGTGGCCAAATCGGGTTGCCTCTGCCACAACGAGGTAGCGGACAACTCGGTTCAAGTTATTTTGGACGACGTGCCGTACGCCTGGGTAGCAGGNGAGACCTACACCTTCCAGCTNCAACTCATTGGCGGTCCTGCGGCCACCGGCACCTACACGGCAGGATTCTCCATGCGCGTCTCGCTGGGCACNCTCGCCAGCGANGAAGGCCAGAATTGGGAAATCGACGGTGCACTGGACGAACAAACACTCACCCACACCGAGGCCTCTGCAGCCAACGNGGACCGAGCGTGGGTGCTGACGTGGACGGCGCCCGAGGAAGGCTCGGGAACCGTCAACTTCTGGATCGTNGGNAACTCGGTGAACGGCGACCAAATTCCCGGTGTNGAAGACCGATGGAATCAACTGAACTTTGCGCTCAACGAAGGTGGCGANTCGTCCGCCGCCATGGGCACACGTACGCTCTTCGCNGGCGACGGCAACGTGAGTCCACCCGAGCCGCAACACCACGGCATCGACCTGCATCACATGGGGGCAAAACTTCGAGCGCACTGGCTCGGCCTCCTTGGGTTTGGTGCTGTCATCGGCGTGGTCATCTTCGCNGGACTTCTCCTGCGCTATGGATTCTCAACTTCCTACAAGGGACGCAGCAACCAACTGCGCCTGAGGTACAAGTTGATGCGACGAGGTGATCAATGATGGACGACACAATCACGACCCTGCTTCGAGGTGTAGCAGACGGCAGCATTCCCGTTGCCGACGCTCGAACCGCCCTGGAAGGCGCTGAACTGACCGAGGAAGAAATGTCCACGGCCATCGACCACGGCGTGTTCAACGTTGCCGAACCGGGGACCATCGTCAGTGCGTCCCTCGCTCCTTCGGGTGCATCCTACCTCACCATGTTTTTCCTNGCTTGGGGTNTGTTCTGGATTTGCTACTGGAGTTTCTCGATGATTTACGGCCTCGCAAAGGGCTGGGACCAGCAACAACTCTCGTTCCATCTGGCGATGACCATGACCACCGTGATCATGATTGGNATCATCTACCTGAAGTACATTCTTCCCGACACCATCATCGTCAAGCATGCTCAAAACAAATTCATACCCGAACACCAGAAGGACTGGCGGGAGTACAAATGGNGATGCATCGTGGCACGTGAATACGAACTCAAGCCAGCACCGTCCGATGNTGNCGATGCCGCAGGGGCCTCAACGACGTCCATCAACCGTCGTCAGTTTCTTCGCTACGGCTTCAACACCGCTGCGGGTGTGCTGACCGCTTCGTTGGGCATGCTCGGCTTCGCCGCNATTCTCCTTCCGCCCGGTGGCGGCGGAGGCGGCGACATGGCCGTTCAATTTTGGGCCAAAGGCCGTGAGGACGAAGCCTGGTACGGTGCCAAGCACTTGCAACCCATGACCAAATCCGACTTCGTGGCCGAAGCAGCAACCTCGAGCACCGGAACCGCTGGGGCNGCNGGCGTTTGGAACGGCGTGCCCGTTGTGGTGAACTACGTGNNGCACTCAAAGTACGCNGGAACCCCTGAATCCAACGGAAAAGCACGGTTTCAATTCATGGAAGGGTACGACGAGACCGGCAAGTACGTCGGGCACTTCGAGGACCTTGCCGANCTTGACCCNCGTCTCATGCCCTCGGACGATTTGGTGATGGCGTTNGGTCGATGCACCCACCTTTGCTGCATCCCCGGCTGGCAACTCGTCTCCAATTCGTTCACTGAAGATTCGTGGACGCCGGGCGGTGGCGACGACGGCGGCACCAAGATGTTCTGCATCTGTCACTCCTCCCGCTTTGACCCGACCGCCTTGGAGATGAACACCAACCGNAANCGTTCCAACGGTGCCACCTTCAACTACGCCGGTATCCGACGTGCAGGCGGACCGGCACCCGTCGGGTTGCCCATCATTCCCATTCAACTGAACGGTGACGTTCTCGAAGGTTTGCCAGACTACCTGGACTGGTACACGTACTGCGATTGAGGTGTTCACATGACNACGATGTTTTGGATTCTGTGGTTTTTCATCGCCTTCCTGGTCCTGCTGGTGGCGTTTACGCTCCGCAANGAAAACGAGGAAATGCCTCGCCGTGACATTCTTCGNGCGGTCGAATCGACCGGAAAGATGGGCGTGGCGGAACGCTCCTTCCTCTGGGTCTTCTCGTGGCTCGACACTCGATTCCGACTGCAAGACTACTGGAACATGTCCAAAGGCGCNTACTACAACATGCATCGACAGATGCCGCTCACCCACGCCGAGAAGTACAAACTTCGCATCATTTGGTACTGGTACCCCCTCTANTGCCTTGGAGGCATCTCCTTCCTTTCGTTCATCATTCTCGTGATCACCGGAACCGTGCTGGGCATCTACTACGTGCCCGGTGGAGAAGGCGATCCTTCACCCGCNTACGCCAGCATGCAGTACATCATGACCCAGCTCCCCTTCGGCTACATTCTGCGNGCCGTCCACCATTGGACAACGCACTTCATGGTCGCCAGCGTGTTCCTCCACATGTGCCGTGTGTACTTCACCGGTGCTTACCGCAACCCACGTGAACTCAACTGGCTCATCGGTGTGGCCCTGATGGCNCTGACCATCGTCTTTGGCTACTCGGGCTACCTGCTGCCTTGGGACAGCCTTGCCTACGGTGCAGCCATCATCGGCATCAACCTTGCCAACTCCAGCCCNCTCATCGGCAAGTACATCGCAACCCTGCTGTTTGCAGGCTCTGAGTTAACGCCGCTGACGGTTACTCGAATGTACTTCATTCACGTGTTCATCTTACCGGTGATCGTCACCACGCTGATCATCATNCACCTGTTCATCGTATGGGTACAAGGTATTGCGGAACCGCATTGATACGGAGGGAAGAAAATGGGACTGATTGACAACTTTGGTAGAGTCGCCTCCATGTACATGGAGGAAAAAGAAAACCTTCAGAAGGCCGAGGAAAAGCGAAAGCGAACTCGAACAGGTCACGGATTTTGGCCGCACGAGGTGCTGCGCGACAGCATCATCTTTGCATCGATGCTCTCGATCTTGCTGTTTTACGCNTGGCTGATTCCACCNCCGCTCCACGGTGCAGCCGACCCGTATGCGCAAGCAGGGTTCGTGTTCCCGGACTGGTACGTGCTGTTCTCGTACGGTTATTTGCGATGGGGCGAATACCTGCCTCAGNTTGTCGTGCCCACAGGGTTCATCGGCGACATCGTCGGNCAGCCCATGTTCCCGTGGAACGCTGCTTGGTGGGGCGCCGCTCTGACCGGCATTCCCGTCGGTATCCTCGCTCTCCCACCGTTCCTCGGCGGTCGTGAGAAGCGACCGGTTGAGGACCCTTGGTTCGCCGCCGCCGGTGCCGTTTATCTCGCTCACATCTGGTTCATCTCGGTGTTTTCGATCAACATCTTCNTGGAACTGTACGGGAAAAACCGCTCCGACTTCTGCAAGTTGGACTCTCACGGGGATCTCCTGTGCGGAACGCGGGAACCGTGGATTGCGGAGGNGTTCAACTCGATACCGTGGGTGATGACGGGCGTGCTGATGTGGATTTGCATCTACTTCATCGGACGGGGCTTGCTCATTCGAGCNTGGGGTGCAGGGTTCACCGTCGCCAAGAGCCGTCAACTCCTCGTGGGGGCTCTCATCCTTTCATCCGCCGCCACCGTGGCCACCTTTGACACGTACGACAAAGGCTTCTGGGACGCCCGGGGTTTGCTGACCATCAAAGATTACGGCGAGCTCGAGGCCATGCGCACGCAACCAAGCGATGTNCATGTCCACGACGTCAACGAGTTCACCGACGACCGNGGATGGTCCGAGAGCGGCGTGGTTCCCACCTCGGCATGGCTGAATTGGAACATCTACCAGCCGGCTCGCTACATCATCACCGATTTCAACGACGCGAACGGGCATCAAGACCCTGAAGTCGGCGACAACGCTGCGACCGAGAACAACGTGTTCAACGGAGGAGATGGNTTCTCCGCGACCGGTTTCTTCACCATCACCGACTTCACCGAACACGCTGAAGACGGCCACCCTGAATCCGTCGAAACAATCACCACGGACCTGTCCTGCGAGTACCGCTCCAGCGAGCGAAAAATCAACGATGTCTCAACGCAAACCATGGTCACTACGACCCTGACGGTGACCGACGCCTCCGGTAAGGAAGTCGTTTCGTTTGCCGACTGCGCTGGCGCCACGGTGGAACTGGCCGTTGGAACGTACGACTACACCTACGAGGTTGTCGCTTCGGGTGCCTTGGCCCTCAATCAGAGCATCACCACNGAAACCTCGTTGGCCATCGCAGCCTATCAACCGCTGCTGATCTGGGACGACGACGCACCTGCTGGTCTCGCAGGCCACACCGTGAACCTCAGCAACACGGAGGAGATGGCGCTTGGNGCCGGTGCTTACTCGTACATCGANAANCCGAGTTANCACCAGAACCCNAAGTCGCTTGACGCCAAACTGACGTACGCCATGTTCATACCGTGCGTGACCTTTGGTGCGCTGGTCTTCGTTTTGCTTCGCTACATGGCTCGTGGCTACGAGTTTGAGATGAACAAGTGCTACGGTTGTGACCTGTGCGACGATGCGTGCCCTGTTCGACTGTTCAACGGCGGCGACAAGCTCAACATCATTTACAATTCGTGGAACAACGAAGACGACGGTGTCCCGCTCTACTCCTGTCTGACGTGCACGGCGTGCACCAACGCCTGTCCGCAACTGGTGAACTACGACTCGTACGTCGACATCCGCCGCTCGCTCATCGTCGGTGGTCCTCAAGCAGAAATTCCCCACACGGTTTTGCAAGCGGTGCTCAACGCCGAGGCCGACGAAGCTGCAGACGTTGACTTCATCGCCACCGAAGACTACCCCATCGCCTCCAACATCGGCTACTACCCAGGTTGCGTCGACTACCTCGACCAAGAAATGGTGTTCTCCCACGTCAACGAAGGCACGATGGACCTTGGCGACACCACAACGGCCGCCTTCACGCTCTTCGAAGAGATGGGCACCGATGTGGCCTACCTCGGTCGAGACTTCCTCAAGTGCTGCGGCCACGACCAGAAGTGGCAGGGCCTCGACGAGGTCTTTGAGAAGCTCAAGGCGTACAACCAGCGAAAGATCAACGAATCCGGCATCGACACCCTCGTTTCGTCGTGCGCTGAGTGTTTCCGAACCTTTGCTCGCGACTACGAACTCGACGACGTTAAGGTCATGCACACCACGGAATTCCTCATCGAGCAGGGCTTTGACATGAACCTCAAGTCCGAAGAGACCACGGTGACCTACCACGACCCGTGTCGTCTTGGCCGCCAGATGGGCATCTACGACGAGCCTCGAGACCTCATCAACGCCGTTGACGGCGTTGAGATTGTTGAGATGGAGCACAGCGGCGAAGACGCCATGTGCTGCGGTGTGTCAAGCATGATGTCCTGCAACGAGAACGCTCGCTCTCTTCGTGTCACTCGCATGGAAGAAGTTCGCGCCACCGGGGCCGACACGATGCTGACCTCGTGCCCCAAGTGCGTCTCGCACTTCGAGTGCCTGAAGTTCGAAGGCGACGAAGCCTACGCCGACATCGAGATCCTCGACGTTGTGTCCTTCCTCGCTCGCCAAGTCAACGAACAGAAGTCTCAACTCGGTGCTGAAACCACCGTGGGCGAGACCGCTGAGGCTTGATTCATCGATGTGGAAATCCCTCTGAGCACAGGGGAGGCTGCGCTTCCTCGGCTTCACGCAGAGTCCAAGGCGTCGCTGTCCTCGTCTTCGTCGTTCATGCCGACGATCTCGTAGTTGGACGGGAAGAGGGCGACGGCCACACCAGCGAGGAGAGCGAGGAAGCCCCAGTTGAAGCGCTGCTGGACGAAGAGAAGTTCCAGGGCGAGGACGCAAAGAAGCAACCCACCGATGTTGGACGTCCAGACCAGGGTCTTGAACGTCGACANCGACACNCCTTGAGTGCCGGGTTTTCGGTACGGGCCAAATTCGCCTCCAAAGCGCTGTGCGGTNGGGTCTTTTCCTTTCTTTGACATATTGTTCACCTCATCGGTCGATCATTGCGATGGCGTCGGTCGGGCATGCGAGCACGCAAAGACGGCATCCAGTGCACGCATCTCGGATGATCTTCGCCTTGCGGTTGCTCTCAACCGACATCAGAGGACTNATCACGTCCACGTGGTAGAGTTCAATGGCGTCGTCGTCGCAGACGATGGTGCACTGGTCGCAACCGATGCATTTCCGTTCTTCAACGAAGGCNACCGTGCCTTCACCGCCTTTGGTGTTGGCGCGCTGTTCGCCGCGCTGCCGGTTGAGCGCCGTTCGAATCTTCAGCGCTTCCTGAGCACGGCGCTTGCGCAGCTCGTCAGCACCGGTCATGTTTGAGCCTCCTGCGTAGGTTCCCCTTCAAACTTGGCAACGCACAGGTTCACAAGGAGGTCGCCAAAACAGTAGAACGCACCGACGAGNAGCGGTGGATTCCATGCCGTNAGACCCGTCCATGGCACCTCCGANGCCCATGTCCAGTTGTTCAAGTGGGTGCCCCACAATTCCATGGCAAGGGCCGCCCANGCCATGGCGGCGTAGAGCCGAGGTTGCGGCCCCCACTGCGTGAATCCGAGAACGAGCACCAACAGAAACACACCCGAAGTGTCGCCGCCGGTGTACACCCCGTANGCGACCAGCGGAACAAACGGGAACAANGCGGGCATGGCCCAGCGGGGGTCCATCAGGGANGCCCCTCTTCGTCCCAAATCAAACAGGAAATAATGCCCTGCNGGGACAAACAGCGGCATCAGGCCTCTCTGGTATTCGTAAATGTGCCACACCTCCGAGAAAAACAACTCCATCGGTGTGGCCAAAGCCACCACGGCGATCATCTCGATGCGCTCTTTTCGGTCCGCTCGGGCAAAGATGGCAATGAAAACACCCCAACACCANACGTTGACGGGCCATTCCGCNGCACCGTCCGNCAGTAGATNACCGGCACCGGTTGCGGAAATCCACAAACCCACNGCGATGGTTGAGATGTACAACCACACCCGCTGGCTCATGGTTGGCCGAGGGACCCCCGGTTTTCATGTTGTTGTGTTGTGCAGGTTCAGGACTGCCAGGCTGCTGCCTCGGCACCCATGGCGATCATGCTCAGTTCGGCGACCAGCGCATGCCAGCTGTGCGCCTCTTCGATGTACGGGTTGTCACGGTCAGCGTAGTTCTCAAAACGAGCGCTTGGAGAGTTGAGGTTGTCCATGTCGGATTTCTTTGCNTTGATGCGGTAGAACCAGGAGGCGGCTTCTCCATCGACCAAATACACGACCGGTTCGAGCGTTTCGCCTTGTTCGGTTCTGAGNGCGGTTGGAATGCCTTCCTGAATCAGNAAGTTTTCGACATCGGCACCGCCTTTGGCGTACCGAAGTCTGTTCGCTTTTCGATTGGACANGTTGAGGATTTGGCTTCCTGCGGTCAACATCATGACGCCCAAACCGTAGGTGCCGCTGTCGTTCTTGAACACCACCGTTGGCTCACGCTCGATGCCCAGCGANCGATATTTGATGCGCAAACCGTCAAGGAATTCGTCNATTTCCTCAGCAAGTTTGGTTCGGCACGCCTCTTCGGTCAGGCATTTGTTTTCNGAAACAAACCAATCCGGCATCAAGTGCCAAGCATCGATGCCGATGAGGTCCGCCATTTCTTCAANGTAGGGTTTNAGAGCTTCGTAATGTTGTGATTTTCGTCGNCGATGCCATCCCATGTGGGGGGGNGGGGTGATGTTNGTGCTGCCCACGCCCGGAATCGTCCCGTCGGTCAAGTCGTTGTTGAGCAGGATNAGGTCAGGAACCATNCCGTCCACCGTNAGAACATCGTTCTCATCCAAATTGACTTCGTCGAGCATNANCGGTCCGGAGATACCGCTNACGGATCTCAGTCCGTTCAAATCGGGCGANCCAACCGTGCATTTGTACNCAGATTGTTCAATGATGGCTTTGATGGTGGCGATGTTTTCNACGTAGCCTTGGTTGCGCGTGTGGCTTTCAGGGTAGATGTGAACCCACGNGCAGTCGGGCTGCGAACGNTGGACATGGTCTTTGAACAGGGCGGAAAGTTCGTTCAATGTCTCCTTGGCCACNTTGTTGAAACCGGCCGGGAAGTGGTTGGCATCCACCACACCAACCTTCCAACCTGCGTCTCGGACGTCAACGCTGCCGTAAATCGGGATGGGGACTTCTTTCCGCTTTGCCTTCATCCAAGCCGTAATNTCCTCGCGCTTTTCTTCGAGCGCTTGGTTGTGGTCTCGCAAGTTCATCTTCAGATCACCTCCGCAAGGAGCGCGTCGATTGATTTTGAGGCCTTGGTGTGTCCGTCGTCGTTCAGGTGCAGGGCTTCGAACAACCCCAGCCCCAACGCCAATTCTTCCTGACCTTCCAAAACAGCGGCCCAAGGCCGAAAGTGGTCCATCAATTCTTCAATCTGCGAGCGGCGCTCTCCCAAAAATCGTTCCAACATGCTGGGAGAGGTTGCCCGACCCGCTGGGAGTTTTGGTCGCCGCACAATTTCTGCCGGGAGTTTGGTCAGCTCTGCCGCCTTGCGCAGAGCCGCCTTTTCCTCCCGTCCATCGCTTCGTTTCCATTCGTTTGGCAGCGCATAAGAGGCAGCGCGATGCGCTTTGCCGAGGAACGGAACCCGCACTTCCAAGGAGTGCGCCATTGAATGGCGGTCGACCAGTCGAAGTTGGAAGTTGCTCAACTGGCCGTGCTCGAGTTCGAAATTGAGCATTGTTTGGAGGTTCGATGCCACACGGGATGGTTCGTGCGCAGAGGCGTACCAACCGTCTTCTCCGCTGAGTTCCCCTGAACGGAGCGATGTCCGCAAGCGTTCGGGCAGCGCGTCAATTCTACGATTCAGGACCCTGGCGTGGTCCTTCAGTCCACCGTACCTCGGATACCCGGCGTGCAACTCGTCAGCACCTTGACCGCACAGACCGACCTTGACGTGCCTCGACATGTGCTCGAACAGTGGATGGAAAAACATGACCGTGACGTCCGCATCTTCACCGTGCCAGGCCAACGACGGCAGTCGCTTCTCGAACGCTTCGTCGTCCAACACGTGCTGGTGATGGACAAGGTCGTGGTGAGACGCAACAACCTCTGCCGCCTTCCAGTCGGGGTTGTCCTCGTTTTCCGCCACCGTCCAGCACTCCGGCACGGGTTGATGGGCCCGCTCGGCCGCTTCGTGGGCGACAGCGGCGACCAAACTGGAATCCAATCCGCCTGAGAGGACGATTCCTACCGGGACATCAGCCATCAACCGCTGTTGGACGCCCTCAACAAAGGATTCGAGCAAGGCCGATGCCTGCGTATCGGGGTTCCAGGACCCCGATGGGGCCAACGCCTGTCGTTCGATGTTGGCCACGTCCAAAAGCACGGGGCTGCCCGAGTCGGTGAGCGTCCACCGTTCGACCGTCCCCGGTCTGACCTGTTGAACCCCCTTCAGCAACGTGGTTCCGTCGAGCGGGTACTCCCAGACCAATCGTGCGGCCATCGCTACGTCGTCAAGGACGGGTCGGTGAGCTTCATGCGCTTGAAACGCTTTGATTTCGCTGGCGAACATCAACGAGTTCTCGACCGTCGTTCGTACGAGCGGTTTGATGCCCATGGGGTCTCTGGCCAGGATGAGTTCCTGCGTTGCAGGATTCCACAGCGCAATGGCGTACATTCCGTCAAGGTTTGAGAGCCAAGAAGCGTGCTCCCTTGCCGTCAGCGTCGTGTGTGCGGTGACTGCGCTTCGATGAACCGCCAAAACGGCTTCAGTGTCTCCCGCCGTCGAAAAGGGATAGGTTGTGTGAAGACGACGAAGTTGGCGGTGGTTGTAGATCTCACCGTTCATGACCACCACCGTGCCGTCAGGNTCCTGCATGGGCTGCTGACTTGATTCAAGGTCAACGATTGAAAGGCGTGCGTGAGCGAATCCGACCTGCTCGTCCANCCAAACATCGTTTTCATCGGGGCCGCGATGNGCCTGCAACCGATTCATTCGGTGGAGCACNCCGGCATCGGGGTGACCNAGGANACCCGCAATGCCGCACATGGTTCANAACGGGAGCCACCGCTTTTTCAATGGATGTTCAAATCTTGACGATTTGTTTACCAAAGTGGATAGCGGAACATGACCACNACGAGCAGGACGATGGCNACGGCAAAGGCCATTCCGTAGGCGATTTGGGGTGGGTCCGTCTTGGCGGGTTCGTCTGCCATGNTTCTTCCTCGTCCGAAGGACAGCAACCCCCCATTTCAACGTATTGAACCACGTGGCTGGGAATCGCACGTTCACGCCATCACGAGAACGAACGGTTCGAGGAGCAGCACCAGCGCCAACGGNATCAANAGCATGGTCGCATTGTCGTCAATGTACGTCAAGCGGGGCCACTCNGCCAGCATGCAAACCGGNGCGAGCAAAAACGCCATCCANGCNGGTGTTCCGAACAACACGGACGAAGCAAGCCAGATGAGAAGCAGGAACAGGGTGGCGTANATCATGACCTGTCGGTCCTCAACGCCTTTCCGTCGAAGTTCTCCCATCAGCGGGTCGCCGAAGGAGAGCGANGCGATGAGGGGCCAAGCNTAGGCCTCGTGCGGTACGAGGAGCAANACGAAGCCNACACCGACGGCGCCCCATGCGAGGGCAGAGACTTGGTTTGCTTCGTAATCTCGCTGTCCGAAAACGGTGAGGCCCATTCGCAGTCGAAGCCCTTCCAACACCAGCGCCAACAGGACCACGCCAGCGACAACCTGGGGCAGCTCGATTCCCAATCCGTCGGCGAGGCTGTCTCCGAGCTCGAAGTAGAGGTACGGAATGCCGATCATGGCAAGGTGGACGCCCCGCCGCAACAGATGACCTCGCATTCCACCCACGGACGTGTCGACCGGGTTGGTCATTTCCACTTGGCCACTCATCTCAATCGCCTTGAAGTTGTTTCAAAGCATCTTCAATATCAATGGTGCCCTCACACAGACCGTCCAGAACGGTGTTGTACGACGGATGGAGCACAAGCCGCCGCTCGTGCTGACCGAGCAAACGTTCCCGCATCCTCGCCCGTTGTGCCCTTCCGGAACTCTCGAGCGAGAGAAGTGCGCTTGCGGCCTCAGCGACACCCAAGCCCTTGAGGCCGGAGGTCAGCAGCACGGCCGGGGCATCGTCGTCGGCCAGGGCGTAGGACTCTCGCAGTTCGCCTGCGTGTCGCTCGGCCCCGTCCAGATCGGCTTTGTTGACCAGAACGATGTCAGCAAGTTCGAGCAAGCCCGCTTTTTCAGCTTGAATCCCGTCGCCTCTTGCCGGCCCTTCCACCACCACGATTCGGTCGGCAACGGCAGCGCAGCGCAACTCAGCTTGNCCCGAGCCAACCGTTTCAATGAGCACGCGCTCCCATCCGCACGCCAGCAAGAACGAGGCCATGTCTTCGACGATGAGCGGNACACTCCCGGAAGACGACCGAGTCGCAATCGAGCGGACGTACACNCGNTCGTTGATGTCCGGATTGTCCACCGACGACATCCGAACGCGGTCCCCCAGCAATGCCCCACCNGTGCGNGGTGAACTCGGNTCGACCGCNAGCAGGGCTACGCTGATTCCGGCACCCGCCCACTGCGTCATGAGCGCGTCCACCAGAACCGATTTACCCACGCCNGGAGCGCCCGTGATGGCCATNGTGGACCAGGCGTCTCCGCGAGCCACGTCATCCAAATCGAGGTCGGACAACGAGACGGCACCGTTTTCAATCTTTGAGAGCAAACGAGCCATTGCTCGGCGGTCGCCCTCGNTGGCTTGTCGAAGTTCGTCCGTCATCGTCGTCGCCCCGTTTATGCGGAGGATTCCCAACGCCATTCACTGCCTTGGCCCACACCCGCNTCGTCCATGGCGGCTGCCTGTTGAATGAACTCGAGAATCTCCGAAGTGGGTGTCCCCGGGCCGAAGACGGCGCGNATCCCNACGGCGTGAAGCGCTCCGCGATCCTCGTTGGGAATGATGCCTCCACCAAAGACAATCACGTCGTCAAGGCCGGCCTCAACGAGTTTGGAGCAGACCTGTGGAAAGAGGTGGGCGTGCGCNCCGGAGAGCGACGACAGTCCGAGAAATCGGGCATCTTCGTCCCGAACCGTGTCCACGATTTGCTGAGATGTTCGACGCAGACCGGTGTAAATCACTTCGTGTCCTGCGTCTCGAAGGGCGCGGGCCACCACCTTCGCACCNCGGTCGTGGCCGTCGAGCCCGGGTTTGGCAACGACGATGCGCAGGGGTTGTTCCATGAACCTCCCACGGGGCTTCTCCTATGAAAAAACCTGTGCGACCGANNAAGGNTCATTCCAACGTCGAGAGGATGAGGTCCACGGTGGCTTTGGCCGAGTTGAGTACGCCGGGTAGACCTGCGCCCGGGTGCGTGCCAGCCCCGACCAAGTACAGGTTTGGAATCGCAGGGTCTTGGTTGGACGGACGGAAGTAAGCGCTCTGCGTGAGTTTTGGTGCAACGGAAAAGGCTGAACCTTTGTACGCTGCCAGTTCGCGCTCAAACGTCTTCGGCGTGATGTGTCGCCGTGTAGCGATGTGGTTTCTCAAGTCCGGCATTTCGACCTCCAACGCTTCGATGATNCGATCCCCGTATTCTTCGGCNAGGGTGTCCCAGTCCACGTCGGCTCTGCCCAGGTGAGGTACGGGTGCGAGGACGTAGGCGGCGCTGCACCCTTCAGGGGCGAGGCTCGGGTCGGTCACGGTTGGAACGTGCAGGTACAAACTGAAATCCTCGGGCAGTTCGTTGCCCTTGAAAATCTCGTCGAGCAATCCCTTGTAGCGAGGTCCGAACAAGATGGTGTGGTGAGCCACATCCTCGTAAGCGATGTCGGTCCCAAAATAGAGGACAAACAACGACATGGACCAGTCCATTTTTTCGAGTTTCTTTGCTCGTTTTTGAGCCGCTTTGGACGAGGCGTACAGGTGCTTGTACGTGTGGTGCACATCTGCGTTGGAGACCACCATGTCAAAGCGCTCCTGCCCGCCCGTTCCGTCCTTGACAACGTGCTGAGCATCGGGGCCAGCACCCTCCACCTCGATGGATTCAACAGGGGTTGAGAGGCGAAGTTCTCCGCCCAATTCTTCGAAGAGTTTGACGAGTGTTCTCACCAAAGCGTGGGTTCCTCCCTCTGGAAAATACACGCCCCATTCTCGTTCGAGGAAATGAATCAGGGTGTAAATCGATGAGGTCTGGAACGGATTGCCACCGACGAGAAGCGAGTGGAAACTGAGCGCTTGTCGCAGGTGGTCGTCCTTGACGTANTTTGCAACGGTGGTGTAGACCGAGCGGTCGGCTCGAAGTTTCATCAGGGCGGGTGAGACGGCCACCATGTCTGAAAACTTGAGGAACGGGCGGTCGGCGAGTTCCGTGTATCCNTTTGCAAAGACCTTCTTTGCGTATTCGAAAAACCGCTGATAGCCCTTCGCATCGGCGGGGCTNCGCTCTGCGATTTGCGCTACCATCTTCTCTTCATCCCGAACGTAATCNAACCGGTCGCCGTCGCTCCAAATCAAGCGATACATCGGCTGGACTTCCATCAATCGGATGTAGTCCTCGAGTCGTCGGTCGGTCAGCTCAAACAGATCCGTGAGCGTGTGCGGCGCNGTGATNACGGTCGGTCCTGCGTCGAACGTGAANCCCTCNTCCTCGTACACATAGGCACGGCCACCGGGNAGNTCTCTGGCTTCGTACAGCACGGTCTTAATGCCCGCCGATTGGAGACGTATCGCTGCTCCTAAGCCACCGAAGCCGCTTCCGATGACCGCCGCCTTCTTTCCAGATGTTGCCGNCTGAGCCATGACTCCCCACACGGCGCCCCACTTGATAATGTTCGCTTTTAATCGGCATAAAATAACGATAAACCAAACAACTTATTATAAACTGAACGAAGATTTTCCATGTTAAGGTGTTGAGGTTGCAGCAAGAACACGACCTCGACAACCCNGAAAAAATTCTCGCCACCAGCGGTGAGAGTTTCTTTTGGGCTCGGCGGTTTCTCGGGAAAAAAATGGGCCANG
The DNA here is from genome assembly GCA_002694525.1 of Methanobacteriota archaeon. Taxonomy (GTDB): domain Archaea; phylum Thermoplasmatota; class Poseidoniia; order Poseidoniales; family Poseidoniaceae; genus Poseidonia. Next base: position 38,458 of record NZMN01000002.1, on the reverse strand, counting down.
ATGCGGCTGTGCTCTACTCGTTTTGTCGAGTGCTCGACGACATGGCAGACGGCGACCTTCCCGACGGTTTCGAGCACCTCTCAGCGATTCAAGCCTCGCTTGAAAAAGGTGAGTGGAACGACCATGCGCTTCTTCGCCATCACGCACCCATGGTCAACGAATACAATTTGCCCAAGGACGTCATCGCATCGTTGGTTGAGGGGTTGATGGATGACCAAGCGGATGAAGTCCTGCTTCCCGATGAAGAATCCTTGATTCAGTACGCCTACAAAGTGGCTGGCACCGTGGGTTTGTTGATGTGTGAGATCCTCAACAACAGCGACCCGAAGGCCAAACCCCACGCTGTGGACCTCGGTATCGCCATGCAACTCACCAACATCGCTCGGGACGTGGTGGAAGACGCACGGATGGGGCGCCGATATCTGCCCGGAAGCTGGGTNGGCAACATGTCGCCCGAAGACATCCTCGATGCGGCGTTGGACCCGTACGGTCCTGATGGCGTCCAAATCACCCGTGCCGTGGANCGCCTCCTCGACCTTGCCGAATCCTACTACGCCAGCGGCCGTGCAGGCCTCGCTTACCTGCCTGCTCGAGCGCACTTCTCCATCGGTGTTGCCGCAAAGGTCTACCGGCAAATCGGTCGNCAACTGCTCCGTTCCAAGGATTCCTGGCACGGAAAGCGTCAGGTCACNTCNAAGGGAAGCAAGATGCTCTGCACCGTCCGTGCGACCGCTAACCTCGTTCGGCGCCTCCCTCACGCTCGCCGACCCCACAACACTGAGTTGCACACCTGGCTCAAGCCGTACATGCATCACGGCGGTGGCTGGNGATGGCCAGCGATGTNCACGTCCTGGGGGACGGCGTTGCGGCAATGATGCTCGCTGCCNGGGCCGACGAACTCGGCGCNCAAACNCTCTCCATCGTTCGCCCTGACGGGGCGCCCGCACCCAAAGACCACATGCTTGGTTTTTGGGCCACNCCCGGCCTNGAGGCTGCCGCAAAGCACACCCGTCACTCATGGTCGACCTGGTCGGTCATCANCGACGATGCAACAGCATCGCTCGTCTGTGAACANCAACCNTACCACGTGATGCACAAAGCAGCGTTTTTGGANCGGTGCAGAGNTTCAGCCGTCAAGCACGGTGTCCGCTTTGTCGATGAAGCCACACACGCCGATGCTCGTCCTCAATCCGTCTTTGATACTCGTCCACCTCGGGCTCCCGAAAACGCCATGCTTCAGCACTTTGTAGGCTTGGAGGTTGANCTTNACCAGCCTGCGTTTGACCCCACCACGGCGGTGTTGATGGATTTCCGAGTCGACCAGTCCAACGGGATGCATTTCATGTACGTGCTCCCGTTTTCTGCNACGACTGCGCTGGTTGAGTCAACCATGTTCAGCACNCGGACNATGCCCCGGGATTTTTACGTCGATGCGATTGAAACCTACCTCTTTACGCACCACAACGCCGGCATCAAAACCGTTCTTCGAGAAGAACAGGGCGTGATCCCAATGGGCTCNCTCTCGCCTCACGACCCNAACATTCCTGGACTGGGCGCNAANGGAGGGGCGATTCGTCCCGCCAGCGGCTACACCTTCGCATTTATTCACGAGCAANTTCAAACCGCNTTGGACGACGTCAGGAAAGGACNTGCGCTGAAGTTCAAGCGCCCACACAAGCGGATTGATGTGTGGATGGATGGGGTGCTTCTGACCGTTTTGCGTCATTGGCCCCACTACGCTCCAAACCTGTTCACGCGTATGGCACAAGGGCTCACGGGCGAGGAGTTCATTCGATTCATGACGGGCAATGCATCNTGGCGTTTGAGGTTCAAAGTCATGCGAGCCATGCCCAANGTTCCGTTNATCCGGGGCGTTTCCAAATGGATGTTNAGTCGACCGCAAAAGGTGGTCCAATGAGCTCGCTTGAGGTGCTGTTCAATCTGGACGCCGTCAACACCGTGGCGCTTCTGGCNGTGGTCTTCATCGGTTTGCCGCACGGNGCCATGGACGGGGCCCTTGCCGTCCACTTNGGNTGGATGAAACGTCCGTCGTCGGCCTTGGCGTTCCTGGNTGCGTACGTCGGTCTGGCCGCCGTTGTGGTTTGGTTGTGGTCGGTGAGTCCCGTTCTGAGCTTTGTGGCCTTCCTCGCCATCAGCGTGTATCATTTTGGACGTGGGGATTCATCCTCCACCCAATCGGGCCGNGACACCGTGGAGAGCTTGGCNCGTGGCGGTTTGGTCATTGGTGGAATCAGTCATTTCCACCCCGNNGAAGCTGACGCNGTNTTCAAGGCGCTGGTGGGNCCAACAACNTCCGGAGTGTGGCTNTTCTTGGATGCCGTGCTTGTCATTACGGCGCTGTGTTTGGTGGAGTCCATGCTGTTCAAGCAACGACGCGAGCGACTGCAATTNCTCACCGAAATGGGTTTTCTTTCCGTCGTCTTTCTCACCCTGCCACCCCTGGCCGGTTTCGCTGTCTACTTTTGTTTGGTCCATTCCGTGAGGCACTTTTCGGCGATGGGCGAGGTTCTTCGAGCCACGGTTTCGACGTTGCGAATCACGCAAACCACCCTTGTGTTCTCGTTGCTCACGTGGGCTGTTGGTCTTCTCGTGTTTGCTCAACGAACGGCGTCNGTGGGCCTTGAACCAGCGCTCCTGCAGGTTGTTTTNATCGGACTTGCTGCCCTGACCGTACCGCACATGCTGCTNATCGACGGCTGGNTGAACAAGATCGAATCNTCACCATCNACNGATGCGTGAAACCGGCCGCGTTTGTGGCGATGCTGAAACCCTNTCATCGGTCTCGCCGAAGAGCAAGCAATAAGGGCGGCGTAGCNTGTCAAAGCATCGGGGAAGTTGATGTCTGGCACCGACGAGCGGCTCAAGGACCTGCGCAATCGNAAGGCTCGCAGCGAGGCTGGCGGTGGTCAAGCCCGCGTTGATGCTCAGCACAATCGTGGAAAAATGACGGCTCGTGAGCGNCTTGAACTCCTTCTTGACGANGGTAGTTTTCAGGAGATTGATGCGCTTGTTGAACACCGCTGTCGAGACTTTGACATGGACAAGAACGTCATTCCCGGCGACGGCGTTGTCACCGGACACGGGACCATCAACGGNCGAGAAGTGTTTGCATTTGCCCAAGACTTCACCGTGTACGGTGGCTCGCTGGGTGAGATGCACGGGCTAAAAATCTGCAAAGTCCTCGACATGGCGCTGAAAACCGGTCGGCCCGTTGTTGGTATGAACGACTCCGGTGGAGCTCGAATCCAAGAGGGCGTGGCTTCCTTGGGAAGTTATGCAGANATCTTCTTCCGAAACGTACGAGCNTCAGGCGTGGTCCCTCAAATTTCGGTNATCATGGGGCCTTGTGCGGGTGGGGCGGTGTATTCGCCGGCCATTACGGACTTCGTCATCATGGTCGATCAGACCGCTCATATGTTCATCACGGGACCGGAGGTCATCAAGACGGTGACCAACGAAGTCGTCAGCTTTGAGGACCTCGGTGGCGCTGCCACNCACGGNTCAAAATCCGGCGTGTCTCACTTTACCGCCGGCGACGATGAACACGCCATTCAGATGGCCCGAGACCTGTGCGATTTGCTCCCNTCCAACAACCTCGAGCGCCCTCCAACAAGGNCGACATCCGATTCAAAGGACCGGTCGTGCGAAGCTCTGGACAGCATCATTCCCGACGATCCCGGAAAGCCTTACGATGTTCTTGACGTNATCACCGAGGTCTTGGACGACGGTGGATTCATGGAAGTTCAGGCGGATTGGGCCCAGAACATCGTGATTGGTTTTGGCCATCTTGGCGGCCACACCGTGGGGGTTGTGGCCAATCAGCCGAAAGTTCTCGCAGGTTGTCTCGACATTGACGCCAGCGANAAAGCCGCCCGATTTGTCCGCTTTTGCGACGCCTTCAACATCCCGATTTTGACCTTTGAGGACGTGCCCGGNTTCCTCCCCGGGACCAACCANGAATGGGGAGGCATCATCCGGCACGGTGCGAAACTTCTCTACGCTTTCGCCGAGGCGACCGTGCCCAAACTGACGGTCATTTTGCGCAAAGCCTACGGTGGAGCCTACGATGTGATGTCCAGCAAACACATTCGAGGTGACTACAACGTTGCTTGGCCGTCAGCAGAATTGGCGGTCATGGGGGCGGACGGTGCGGTCGAAATCATCCACCGACGTCGCATCGCTCATGCACGAAACCCCGAGCAGGAGCGGGAGCGCTTGACGGAGGATTTCAAGGAGACNTTCGCCAANCCGTACAAGGCGGCGGCGTTGGGGTACCTCGACGATGTCATCGAACCCAATCAGACGCGTCAACGGCTGAGTCGAGCGCTTGAAATGCTGATGGACAAAGAAGAACTTCGGCCAGCACGAAAGCACGGCAACATTCCACTCTGAGGTGCAACGATGAGCGACGATGTCTCGGAATTGATGATGGCCGCTCTTGCTGCGGTCCTTGCTGCAACCCAGATGGAGGGTGAGGACCCCTCTCAGAACGCTCGGAGACTTGGTTCGGCTTGGTCCCAGGACCACCGACGAATGATGACCGGTAAAGCATCGCTCATGAACGCACGAGCAGGTCGTTCTCCATGGAGGTGAAATGATGTCGCAAACACGCAAAGTCGTCGTCAACGGAACGGAATACGAAGTCGAACTGGTGGGCGAGGGCACCACCTGGAAAGCGACCGTCGGGGGCCAGAGTTTTGACATCGAACTTCCCGAAGCTGCGATTGCCGCAAAGCCTCGTCGCTCCGGTGGCCGGAAAAAGAAAAAGTCCGGGACGGTCTCTGCCAACATTCCAGGAAAAGTGGTNACGGTCGAGGTGGAGGAAGGACAANCGGTGGTTGAAGGCCAGGTCATCCTGATCCTTGAAGCCATGAAGATGCAAAACGAAATTCAAGCACCCGTAACGGGGACGGTCGTCTCCGTTCAGTGCAGCGAGGGTGAGGCCATCGAGGCCAACGTCCCGCTGGTGGTCATTGAGCCTGAGGCGTCACCTGATGAGGANTGAGTGNTCACCGCTGGCCAAGAGTTAATGTAGCATCGCAGGAGTTGAAAGCCATGGACGGAAAACCAGTGTGCGACTTCCCCGGTTGCGGTGAAGTTGGCACCATCGTCTCCCGTCTGTCGCCCGAAGGCTACCTCGTTGCCACTGGAAAAAAGGCGTACTCGTTTCGTGAAGCTTACCGCCGTTTCCATTACTGCCAGGCCCACCACGACGCGCTCATGAACGGCGTTTGGTCCCGAGTCCGTAAACCGGACGACAAAGGAGACGGGCACGTCGCCCCGACCGCCATCTGAACCTCGGTNGGAGGCGCAGTCGTGATATACCTCCCCGGCGTGGTCCATGCATGAACTTCTCATCCACTTCAACCCGNAAGGCATCGTCCACGCTGCTGACGTTGATGCTGGTGCTCTCCAGTCTCCTTGTGGCAGGTGCTCCNGCGGTNCAGGCGGTCGGGCCAAATCAAAACGATCTGAATTCAGGGGGTGATTTGCCCGACAACACAAGCGTCAACATCACGAACTACATCTTTTCAAATTCCTACAGTGGTTCAGGTGAGTTGGACTACGGCGACGACAACGATTTCCTCAAAGTGGCACTGAACAGCAACCAGGGGCTGTCTGCCACGCTTTCGTTCCCCTCCTCGACCACCTACCCCAACGGGACGACGTTGTACAACGATTTTGATTTGATTTTTTACAACAGTCAACTGAACACGATGGGGAGTTCCTTCATGTCAAACCCTGAAACGTTGAGCACAAACTCCAGCATCTCGGGAGCCCACGGAGGAACGGTGTACATCAACATCGAACGCTATTCGGGCGCGGGGACCTGGAACCTCTCGCTCACGAAGTTCACCGTCAGCAACGGCACGGGCGGCGGTGGTGGAGGCGGTGGCTCGTCCGTCGTCAACTGCACGGGTGCAGGAACATTGACCTCCGACATTCTGGAGCCCAACGATTCAACCGCAACGGCGTCTGCAGCCAGCCTTCTGCCTCTTTCGTGCACGGGACTTTCCATCCACACGACCACCGATGTCGATTATTTCGAAGTTCAGATGACCGCCGGTGTCACGTACTACACAAACATCACGTTCATTGACGCCAACGGCGACATTGACACCCGATGGACTTCGTCCACCGGTTCCATTCTCACCAGTTCGGGAGGTACGAGCAACCTCGAATCCATGCAGGTCNTCGCTCTTTCAAATCANACAACNTACATCAACGTGTACGGATTCTCCGGTGCAACCAACACGTACGACATTGAAATCACCACGGACAACCCGGGAGGCGGGCAATCCGCTGAACTCNTTGACGTCAGCGTGGTGAACACCACGCACGCCAGCCTCACCTTTTCCGGTTTGACCGTCGGCACCACCTACGGCTACAGCCACTCGCACGGTCAAATCCATTTGGACGGGAACGCCTACGCTGGCGGGTCCAGCAGCGGCAGTTTCAATGCGACCGCCACCACNCAAACGGTCAACGTTTCCATCTCAGCCACCAACAACGAGTCGCTGTTGCAGGTAGCGGCCACGCTCTCCGACGCTTCAGGCAGTGCTCTCTCGTCCGATGTTGACGGNCTCTACATCGAAATGGTTGAACTTCAGGCCACGTCCTCCACAACGGGCGANATTGAACTGACCAACCTCAGCGTGGGGGACGATTACGTCGTCGAGTGGCTTGTTGTCGATTACGTGGAATGGCAAAACAACTTCTCCGTTTCCAACGATGTCTATGTGGCCATCAATCATTCACGGATCGATTCCGACGNGTGGAACGTGATACCAACGACCGCTTCGCTGTCCTACCAGGTCAACTGGACCGGGCCGACGACCATGAACAGNCACCTCTTCTTCGCCATGATTTACGCCAACGGTACGGCGCCNGATCTTACGGATAGCTCAAACATCACGGGTCTGCACAACGCTGAGTTCACTCCCATGCTCCCCTCCCTCGTCATCTCGTCCTACTCAGCCAGTGCCACGGCTGCGTCAAACAACGTTCAAGCCAGGGGACTTGATTTGGTGGTGGGTGATGCCTACCAGCACCAGTACCGCTTCACCGATGCGGGGGGTGCCAACCTGGCCGTCTCCAACTTGACATCCTTCACGGCGACGGCACAAAACATGAGCATGCCAACCTTCACGTACGCCACCCCAAACGCCTCCGGCACGTACTGCATCCACATTGATCTCTATTCGAACCTCTCCGTTCAGCTCGTCGGNGACTCGACCTGCTTCACGCTCGTTCAGGACAACGACAACGACGGCGTTCCNAATGAANCCGATGTCTGTCCCGGTACGATGNCGGGCGCAACGGTCGACCTNTACGGGTGTGCACTTTCACAAAAAGACACGGACTCCGACGGTTACAACGACGACGTNGATGCCTTCCCCAGCGACGCCACGCANCANTCGGACATGGACGGAGACGGCTACGGGGACAACGCCAGCGGGAACAACCCCGACGCCTTCCCCAACGAAGGTTCGCAGTGGTCAGACGTTGACGGTGACGGGTACGGCGACAACGCCAACGGAACCTACGCCGATGCATTCCCAACCGATCCAACGCAATGGTCGGATGTGGACGGTGATGGCTACGGGGACAATGCAAGTGGAAACAACCCCGATGCGTGGCCGTCCGACAGCACGCAGTGGGCGGACAGCGACGGCGACGGGTTCGGCGACAACCCAACGGGCACNAACGGCGACGCTTTCCCAACCGATCCGAGTCAATGGTCGGACTCNGACGGCGACGGNTACGGCGACAATCCAAACGGCACAACACCCGATGCCTTCCCGGCGGACGGGACGCAGTGGGAAGACTCCGACGGTGACGGCTACGGCGACAACCCGCTGGGGGACGATGCCGATGCCTTCCCCGAGGACGCCACGCAATGGTCGGACTCGGACGGCGATGGGTTCGGCGACAACCANGCCGGAACAAACCCNGACGCCTTCCCTTCGGATTCAACCCAGTGGGCCGACGGTGACGGCGATGGCTACGGCGACAACGCTGCCGGTCTGAACGCCGATGCATTCCCCAGCGACCCCACACAGTGGCGCGANGCAGATTCCGATGGCTACGGCGACAACGCAAACGGAAATGNNCCCGACCTCTGNCTGGGTACACCCGCCGGCGAGGCCGTCAACGAAGACGGCTGTTCACCGTCTCAACTCGACGGTGATATGGACGGTGTCAGCGATGCCAACGACGCATGCCCTGACACCCCGGCCGGTGAAACCGTGGACAACGTTGGCTGCTCCAGCAGCCAAGAGGACGCCGACAACGACGGCGTGATGGATGCCTTTGACCTCTGCCCGAACACGCCCCTCGGCTCGACGGTGGATTCGGCCGGTTGTGCCACCAGCCAACTTGACACCGANGGGGACACCATCTCCGACGACAGAGATCTCTGTCCGACGACCACCTCCGGCACCCCCGTCAACGGGGTTGGTTGTGCGGCATCTGAGCGAGACACCGATGAAGACGGCGTTGTGGACGCCAACGACGTGTGCGACAACACNCCGTTTTCGGAATCGGCCGATGCACAGGGTTGCTCATCATCGCAAAAGGACAGCGATGGCGACGGTGTNATGGACGACGTCGACACGTGTCAGGGAACAGAAAACGGTCTCAACGTGGACATGCTGGGGTGCGCCACCAATCAACGCGACGCCGATGAGGACGGTGTNTCCAACGCCGACGANGTTTGCCCGGCAACACCCGACGGCGAACAAGTTGACGCTGCTGGATGTTCAGATTCACAAAAAGACGAGGACCTTGACGACATCATGAACAACAAGGACCTCTGTCCCGACACACCCGTCACCCAAAGCGTGGACATCGACGGTTGCTCAGAGCAACAAAAAGACGACGATTCGGACGGAGTCAACAACCACCTCGACGACTGCCCCAACACACCCGTTGATGAAATCATCAACGTCGACGGCTGCGCTCTTGTTCAGATCGACTCGGACGATGATGGCGTTGTTGATGCAGAGGACGACTTCCCCAACGACGCCAACGAAACCACGGATTCGGACGGCGACGGTATCGCCGACCGTTGGGACGCGTTCCCCTCCGACCCGGCGCGAAGTCAGGCNGATGTGGAGGACGGTGCAAACGTTGCGTTGTACGCCGTCGTGGCGTTGCTGCTGTTGGGTTTGGGCGTTGGAGGCTACTTCTTCACCCGAAAGCCATCGCCGGTCGACGAAATCTTCTCAACGGTCGCTCATTCCACCGACAGCATCACAGANCACAACATGAACGCATCCTCCAAGGAACTGCCGACCATCGCCGAGCCTCAGCAGTGGGAAGAGAACGGTGTTCACTGGTCCAGAGACGCCGAAGGAAACCTGTCGTACTACGACACGGGCTCGGCTGCTTGGGTGCCTTACGAAGCGTGAGTTGGGAAATCCCGTCGTGCANGCGAAGGCCGTCCAACCACTCAGGTCAGGACTTCGAGCAGACGGTCCTGCTCGACGGCCATGCGAAGTTCCATGGCGATTCGACGTCCGCTGGACATGGGCTTTCTCCACGTTGCGTTTCCATACGGATGTCCTACGCTCACGTGAACGTTGGTCCCACCGCCCAAACGAGGGGCGACGTCGTAGATGTAGTAGTTCATGTCCTTGTCGATGCAGGTTTGCAGACAGAAGGGCCCGATGATGCCAGGGTCGTAGTGCTCCTTGCTCGCCTNNATGAACTTCTCACCCAGTTCAAAGGCCTTCTCAAGGAGGGATTCGCGAATGGTAGCCGTGTTGTGACCGACCACCGTCATCTCTGGGATTTGTTGATGAATNGGCATCGTCATCTGTTGTGGAGCCGGCAATCGGACATGACCGTCCAAGGATGACTCAAACCTCCAATCGACGCCGAGCAACTCCAAACGTTCACCCTCTTCTGCGAGCGGACTGTAAAAGAAGTTCAAATTGAACACCGGACCGATCACGTAGCGTTCAATTCGTGCCCCGTCCAGGGAAGCCTGATCGATGACGCCTTCAGCAAGCAAAGCGGCGGATTTTTCCTGATATTCTTTGAAGGATGCACAGGTGAAGAAGCCTCGCTCGAGTTTTTTCTGNGCGTGNTGGAGCTTGACGATCACCAAGCAATCGATGTCCTCGGGGCGGTCAATTTTCTCGGGGTACGGTAGGCCTGCTTTTTCAAGAATCCAATAGTAGTCCTGATCTTCGGTTCGCTCTTCCATCCTGAGCATGTTTCGGGAGCCAAACATGGGAACACGGAAGTTCTCTTCGATGTCGCCGATGGCGGAGTAGGAGGTGAACGACCGGTTGGGGATGTAAATCACGTTGCGCTTCCGCATCTCAGCCTGCATGTCCGGGTCGAGGACATCGTTAAACTCGTTGAGCACGATGGCCTTGTCCACCATGCCCCTCAACACACGTCCTGANGAACTTCGTTGCGTTTTGAAGTAGTTTGCGTAGGTTTTGTGCCGACCTTCTTTGCAGTAGGCCACGGTGGGGAAGCCCTCTTCGATGGCTCCGTCGCATATGTCAAGCGCCGAATGCGAGGCCGTCATCCCGATTCGGAGCTTCAANCGGTCGTATTCTTCGACAATTGAGGCAATGTCCGATGAGCCAATCATGCACAGCACGTCCGATGGTTGTCCGTGGATGGAGGTTTTTGATGTATCCGTTGGCTTTGGTTCANTCAAACCGCTGGAGTTGCATCAATTCATCGGTCGACAGCGTCTCGCCGGACATCAACTTGGCCATGAGGTCCTCGGTTTGGTCGCTGGCAGCCGGTCGTTGACCTTCACCTGCACTGGCCCCTCGCATGGCTCGGAGAATGTCTTGAATTGAGTGAAGGCATCGCAACGAGACGATGTAGAGGCTGTGCTCTTTGTCCGCTTCCTTCTTGGAGGTTCGGAGTTTTCGATGAGCAGCCTCGGCTTTTTCTCGCTGACGGTCAACCTCTGTGTTCCACTGGAGCATGTTGTCGTGAGCGCTTTGAGCGGCTTCAGCGGCTTCTTTNACAGCGTTGTGCGCCGCCTCTTGCACAGCCATGGCTTCTCGAAGTTCGCTGCTGCCTTCGGCGTTCTCGCTGGCTGCTTGGGCTTCTTTGAGTGCCTTCCGNTTGGCGCTCAATTCCTTCATTTTCTTGAAGTATTTTCGCTCGTTTTTGCCTTGGTGTTTGCCCTGCTCGAACTCGCGCTCGAGACGTTCCATGGTGCGNGTGAGCGATTGGACGGTGTCGGGACGAATCGGTCGACCTCGGCGGTCAAATTGTTGCGGTTGCTCGGGCTGACCCGACCTCATGAGCTCCTTGGCCTCTCGGACAGCCTTGTTGGCCTCTTCCCGCTCTCGCTTTTTCTCTCGAACCATTTCGTTCATTTGGTCTCGAAGGTCGCGCTGCTCGCGCACTTGGACGATGAGTTCTCGCACCTCGTTGTTCAATTCGTTGCGAGTGCCGGTGTATTCCTTGGTTTTCTCGTTCCAATCGTCTCGGATTTCGCGATGTTGGGTTGCTTTTTTGTCAACCATTTTTCGTCGCTCATCAAGAAGATCTTTGAGTTCAGCCATTCTTCATCTCACCTGGTCCGGGGAAGACTCCCATCCTCCCGCAGTCGTGGGACCAACCTCCCCCATTTAATCCTTCATGGCCGCGAGGAACGCCACTGCTTCGCAGTCGTCATGTCCAGTTCAATTCCTCAAGCGCCTTTCGCAAAGCCCCGAGGTTGACCGAGCGCTCGCANGAAACCATCAGAACCCTGCGACCGATCGGCTTCAACACGACGTAGCCTCGCTCCATCACNGTGGTGACGATGCCGTCCCCCTCAANTGAACCGGCCATCTCGAGCCACTTCGAGACGGTGTGTGGGGCGTGGGCATCGTCAGGNTCGTTGGTGTATGCGATGAATCCGTCTTCTTCGACGAGGTGAACAGAAGCGACCCCTTGCAGGACCGTGACGTTCTGGAGCCCACGTTCAATCATGCGGANNAACGGTCCCTTCCGGTGAATAATTCTTCTCAACGTGCGGACTCTCCAGCGGCCCCCGCATCATGTAGCCGAGTCCCGATTGGTAGTACCCCACCAGCTCCTGTTGAATGCTCAGGCCGCGTCGCTGATAGAAGCGTTGGGCATCGAGGTTGTCGGCCTTGACCTCGAGTTGAACGTGTCGGAAACCTTTCGNCCATGCTTCGTTGCAAAATCGGTCCCATGCTTGGCCACCCAACGATTTACGCTGGTGCTCCTTCGACACGACAAAGGCGGCCACACGAACGATGTCGCCTTTGAAGGGCGTCCCGTACAACACACCGTGTATTCCCCTTGGCTGCTCCTCATCCAGATCGACAAGGATGAGGTTGGCGTCCCACTCTGGAATGGGAAGGTGCCGCAGCGAGGCTTCTGCATAACGCTCNCCGGTTTCTTGCAAAAAAAGTGCCAAAACATGTTCCAGGTGTTTTGCTGTGTAGTCCAGCGGTCGTCCTCCGGGTACCCAAGCCATGTGCACCACGGCAATCACTCCCTTTTCCCTGGCCCGGTTCGTCGAACACCTCGACGAGGTGCGGCCCTTCGCATGCTGGTTTTGTTGGGCTTCGGCGCTGCTTCATCGATCGCCTGTGGANGTTTCACGTCCGTTAGTCCACCGTGTTCCAACATGGAGGCAAACTCTTCCATGGTCAACGCCTCTCCNGCCAGCAGTCGCTCGCTGACNTCCGCCGAGGGCGGAGGGACCGCATCCTTTGGTGCCTTCGAGTTCTTTTCGAGNTAGGTGCGCAATCGCCCCGCTTCCGTACGGAGNGTCTTCGATTGTTCNCGGGCTTGGGTAATCCGCTGAGCCAGTCGGCGGTCGTTTCGATTCACGTCTTTGACCGTCTCAAGAAGCGTTCTACGGGCTCGGTTGAGGTCGTGGAGTACGTTCTGTTGTTCCTTGTAGATGGTGAGCATGGATTGGAACTCAAAAAACTTCGAAAACATGTCCATTTCTGCGGTCAATGTCGGTGCGTCCTCATGGTTTGAAGCCGTGAGTTTGTGATAAAAGTCCGCCAGTGTGTGAGCGACGCGATGGCGCGGCACCACCAGGCGTTCCACAAGTTCATCCCTCGCCGTCAGACAGGCATCAAACACTGATTTTTGCTCCAGAGCGGAAGCGATGATNGGATCGGTGTGCTCATCCTCGACAACGGGGGGGACTCGTGTTTTGTTGACGGCAAATTTGATGGTTTCAGAATGGACTCTNTTCCGGACNTGCAGGTCAANAAGGGTCGCTTCCACACCGGACAGTTCCGCAAGCGTTGCTTCAAACATGGCCTCNACGTTCTCAANGTCCAGACCGTTGAGGTCGTCGAACATCGAGCCACTGCGCTTGCTCATGTTCGCTCCTCCTNTTCTGCACCACCCGACGGCTTGGCGTAGGTGGAGGCACCGCCCGAATTGAGTCGCTCAGCATCCTCAAGGAGNTGCCCCCATCCCCCTTCGCTCATCGTGCTCCAGAACACCAGCGCTTCATCGCAATCGGCGATTCTGTTCTTGACGGTTTGCAGTCGAGAGGTTGTTCGGCGACGAAAGGACTCATGCTCCTCGTAGGTGACCCTCGCCCTGTCAACTTCCTCTTGAGTGGCGTTTGAGTCGTCGGCTTCCAGGGCGCTGAGGGTCGCTCGAGCCTCGCTGGCGAGTTGATGNGCCCGNTTGTTTTCTTCTGTCCTTTGCTGAAGCGTCTTCGGCAGATGTTCAGTCATGCGTTGGCGACGTTTCAGAATGGCTTCTGCAAGGGCCTCCGGCGTGATGGACAACAACTCATCACCCTGCATCGTTTCGGGGGGTGTCTTCAACGTAAAAGAAACAACCCCTGCCGNCACCTTCCGGCGTAGAGGTGAAGAACCACTTGACGCACGCATGTTCATGGGAGGAAACNCGGGCTCGTCGCAGCGGACCGGNATCCTCCTCNTTCTNTTGTTCCTTCTCCCAATTTTGTCCACGGTTCAGGCAGAGGGCGGTGGTGTGCTCATCGATGTTGCTTCCTACGGTGCAGAAGACCACGCTTCAACCGAAGACGAAAACGTCACGATCACGCTGGAGCTGCACGAAACGGCCGGTTTCTCCGCCAACGTTTCGCTCAACTTGCGTGTCGAAACCCTCGAGGGGGTCCTCCTCTCCAACCAAACAAACGCTGTTCCCGAGTTAACGCCGTATGAACAGCGCAACGTTTCAGCCACCTTCNTCGGCCTTCCGTACGGCTACAGCCTGNTGACGGCAGAAGTGGTCGGCGACGTGGGTGGAAACACCTCAACGCACGTCTCCTCCATCACCCGGACGATGCAACGTTTGAGGCCCCTCACCGTTTCGCTNGGAGGCATCGGCAGCGTCGTGCCNGAGGGTGTTGANGAANNCGGTACGNCAACAACGAACCTTTCACTTCACGACGGGGACCANGTCCGTGTTGAATTTCCCATCATCAATCAGGGCGACATCAACTGGTCGGGCGGCGTCGTTCTCACCGTTGAAAACGACGGTCAGACCGNGGTGAACGCCGTTGAAAACATCAGCGTTGAGGCCTCATCGTCTTCCTTGGTGACCGTTCAACCATNGCTTCAACTCGCTGAGGGCGACGTGTCCTGGTGGGTGAACCTCACAGGTGACCTCGGCGATGAGCCCGGTACGCATGCCTTGAACGGCACNTGGGTGGTTGGACCCCCGCCGCTTCCTTTGCTCAACGGCGAACTTGCGTCCAACGCNGAAGACGTTCAAGCGGGACAGACACTTGACGTGNCCCTCGAGGTTTGGAACAACGGTACGGTCCCGTTCAGCGGTCGTTTCGTCTGTTTTGAAAACGGTGCTGAGGTGTTGAATTCAACCGTTTCGACGCTGCCTGCGGGTGCTTCGACGAATCGGTCGTTCGAGCGCTCGGCCAAACCCATGACCCTTGAGTGCGAGGCTCTCGGCGATCGATTGGACCCGGCCTCAAATTTCCCCGTCAACCTCAGCGTGGAAATGCCGTCCGCTGTGTTTGAATCCGCAGGCTCCACTTCACCCTCGCTCAACGGCGGCCCGTGGCACCGGGGTGATACCCTTTCGGCCAACATGTTGCTTCGAAACACGGGGTCGCTTGACGGCCGAATCCGATTGGTTCTTTCCACCGGGACCACGGTCGCATCAGGCGATTGGTTGGACCTGAAACAGGGCGCGGCCGGCGAGGTCGCAGCAGCCCTCCAACTCCTGAACGCTGGCGAACAGAGCATCGCCTGGACGCTTGAGAGCGACAACGGNCTGGTTTCGGGTGCACAAACGGGTGCTTCCAACGTTGCNGTGAAGGAACAACAATCCGTTGAGGTCTCGATTTCTGACGTTAACATCACCGCTGGTCAAGGGGTGGAGTTTGCGGTCAGCGTGTCGCTTGATGAAGGCAGGGACAGGGACGTTCGACTGCAGGTTGGGTACGAAACGGGGGATTCGACGGTGTTTCTCCAGGAAAACGACCTTCTTCTCCAGCAGGGGGATCATCGATACACCTACGCCTTTGGCTCCATCAATGCAGACCGAATCGTTGCACAAGTGGCACCCATCGATTGGCTGATTGGGCCTGGCCGCCTTGACGCCAGTGCGTCAATACCCGACGANNCGACCTTGTTTTGGATTGAATTTGAACCCACGACNAACCCTTTGCGCCCCCTGGAGGGAGACGCGGTCGATGTTCGTCTGACGCTTCGGCAGTCCGGCCCGTACCAAGGGCTCACGGGTGAAGTTTGGATTCTTGATTCACAACGAACCAGCCTCGCCAAACTCCAATCGCCGTCATGGGATGGGCGNTCCGGGGTTGACATCACGGTTCCGATCACCTGGCCTCAGGGAAGCAACGTCGAGCTGGAGGCNTTGTGGCTCGTCGACGGTACGACCGTCTCGGCCCAAACGACGTACATTTCGGGTGAAGTTCCAACCGAAAGCAACGACCCTCTTCCGGTTGCAGCGATTGTGTGGGGGTTGGTTGCCGGTGTTGGTCTGTCGCTCGTGTTACGCTTGCAGGCTCGGCGGGGAATTCAACCCACGGCAAAGAAGAAAACANCGTCGAAATCCAAACCTGTCGAACCTCAGCGAGAGGAAAAACGGGAGATTGGCTGCCCTGAGTGCGATCGTCGACTTCGGGTACCGGTCTCGTATTCAGGAACCGTTGGCTGTCCCGATTGCGGCCACAAGTTTGGTGTGGAACCCGAAGCGCCTCCTGTTGAGGAACGTGAGGAAGAGGACGACGCCGTGGTCCTGTCTGAGCCAGATNAAGTCGAACCGGTCAAGATTGAAATTGGCTGTCCAGAGTGCGAGCAAACCCTGCGAATTCCGAGCGGATACGAGGGGTCCGTTCGCTGTCCGGCTTGCACCCATGTCTTCAAATCCCATGAAGGATTGAGGCAAACAGGGTGAGAGGGTGGTTGGACACTTTCAGGAGTTTGAAGACGAATATTTGGAAATGATGTACGAATTTCACGAGGCCGATGCAGGTGGTATCGTTCGTACAGGTGACCTTGCCGCAAAACTCGATGTGAGCCCAGCCTCGGCAACCGAGATGGTCCAGCGNCTGGCCACTCGCGGCTATCTCGAGTACATTCCGTACAAAGGAGCAAAATTGACGGAACAAGGACTTGCTCACGGACAGAAAATGAAACGCCGCCATCGCCTTGCAGAGGTTCTTCTCGACATGCTCCCCTACAAAGGAAACCCCCACGAAACGGCATGCCGTNTGGAACACGCCATTGACGACGACATGGAGGTTGCACTGTCGCTCCTCATCACACCCGAAACCAAGGACCCGAGCGGTCGCGAGATTCCTCCACCAACATCGGACATCCTGCGACGACTGAANGAAACGACCCACGCCTGTTCGCTGGCGGACCTTCCAGACGGAGNATCAGGGACCTTGTCGATGGTCCTCTTGTCGGCGTCCGAGGCCGCTGCCATGAACGACCAAGGTTTTGAAATCGGCGCAAAGGTGTCCCGCAACGGCACCGACATCGTTCTCGACACCGGTNACGTTGGACAGTTTTCGGATCGTACCATGAAGTCAATTTTTGTTGAGTTGCGTTCTTGACTCGTGTGAACCCTTTAGAACAAAAGTGTTCATCCCAAGGCATGGCAGAGGAAGAATCCCTCTCAACCGATGCGGTTGAAAACCCGGAGGNNACACCATCTCCTGGGTTTGCGTTCCAACTNCCGGAAGCCATCGTCCACGCCATTGATCGGCAAATCGTGAGTTCTGGACTCCGNTTGATCATGTTTTTACCCGCCTTTGCTGCGGTTACGTATTTCTTAAGTTGGGCGTTTTCACAGTCTTCTCCCGTTTTCTGGGAGGAGAACATTGCCCCCAACCTCGGGCTTGGATTTTCCAGTTTCATGTCGTCGATGACCTTTGTTGTGCTCGTCGGCTACATCCTCGCTGTTGGGTTTCACCGCTACAGGGTGAGCATGTCGTTGGCCACGTTTCACGAGCGCGTTGAGGCGTCGAACAACGAGCATCGATCCGTGCAGTCGCTTCACGGCTACGATGGATTGCTGTACCAACTCCAGTCGTCGATGTCCCATCACAGCAAATCGCTCGTTCTCGCNATTGCCGCCACGTTGGTNTTGTTCGGTGTCTTCTGGAACGGGACGGGAACAATTTTCGCCAATTTGTTCTTGTTGATTTCCGCTTCGTTGCTTCTGCTGTCGGTTGGTCAGCATTTGCCAACCCGCTCAACACCGTTCAACATGGTTGACCAAACGGGGCTTTTACCGGCTTACACCCCTCCTGTTCACCCGTCGACCCTCAACATGGTGTTCAACGACCTCATCAAGACGCACATGGATCCTCTGTTGCGNTCNCAATACGATGAATACACAAAATCCCTTGAAGGNGCNTTCAAGCGGGGCATCAACCGTCATTTTGCTCACGAGAAATTTTTGATGACGTTGTATCGCCACGCCACCGGACTCGATCGAAAGACGCTTGAGTCCGAAATGGGTGAAATCCTCACNAAAAAAGGGATGGAATTTGTGTTTTCCCACGAGACGTTTACCCTCGAAGCATGGCTCGTGCTTCTGGGCCTCATCAACCAACGCTGTCCTGCGTTCTTCCGCATGGTNGATCGCCTGAAGCAAGACCTCGAGGGCGGACGAGAGCCGGCCATGTCCGATTTGATTTTTGAAGTGGACATGGAAAACGTGGTCACCAACAAGGCGAACCTCTTCACGCTGTTCCACAACCTCTCGGACAAGACTCGGACGGTNGTGTTCCGCGTCCAAACACCAAACTTCGAGCCGAAAGACTTGGCCCTGACCTACCGCCTTGAGCCCGGTGAAAAATACTGGTGGTCTTCCGAAGCGCTCCCACTCGCCGCCGAGGGCGACGAAGACGTTCTCGGAAAAATGTCCGGTCTGCTCAAAGACAGCACGGTCTCGTGGCAGACCCTCATCCCGACCACGACCGGTGATGCCACCGTTTCGGTTCGCTTGGAGGAGACCAACGGTGAACTTCTCCTGGGCCGGCAAATCAACGTTCGAGTTCGGGCTGAATTCCGTCAATGGCTTCGAGCCACCTCGACCTACGTTTCGTACTTGTTCGGTAGTCTTGGTTTGGTCCTCGCCGGCATTCGCCTCCTNATGGAAGTTTTCGGTGGTTTCACCGCATAGCGGCACACCCTCCCTCAGCCATAGGCTTGAAATGGTGAAGGTTGTGGAGGCTTCATGCGCGGCATGCCCAACGACGCTGANAAAAGCCCAGACGCAGAGCTGCGTGAGGAACTTTCCTCCATGGAAGCCCGTGTTCGCAAGATGCGCGACAATCGAAATTCCATGCGTGAACAGGGCAAGGCCATGGCCAAAAAACGCAACGCCGTCCAAGACCAGTACAAGGANCACCGTGAAAAGCTCGATCTGATGAAGGCGGAACTCGANGCNATCCACGCCGAGCGCAACCTCCACCGTGCAAAGCGAGACGCCATCAACGCTCAACTCAAGGACCTGTTTTCTCAGGTCAANGGTCGTCGTGGAGAACACGGTGAGAAGAAGTCCGCNACGGCTGAATACTCCCAACTCATCAGCCAGATCAGCAACCTTGAGGAGCAGTTTCAAACCACCTCCTCAAGCACCAAAAAAGAAAAGGAAACCATGGAACGAATCAAGCGCATGAAGCGCCGGGCTGAAGAACTCGAGCCGGAGGTTGCAAAGTTTGAGATGGTGGCCGTTGATCTTTCAAACTTGGACGAGGCCATCNCNACCCTCAAGGCNGAATCCGATGATGCGCACAAATTGTTCGTNGAGGCCCTGAAGCGGGCCGATGAAAAATGGGCTGAATACAAAGAGGCGCTTGACCACCGAGATTTCCTGAAATCAGAGGGTGATCGCCACCACAACGAATCGGTCGAGTTCCATGAAAAGGCCAACGCCATCCACGCCAAAATAGAGGAATTGATGGTCGACGTAAACAAGGCNCGCGACCAACTCAACATGGCTCGTCGAGAGCGAGAATCATGGATCACCGATCACAACAAAGCCGTAAAGGCGGAGATGAAAACGGGCGCAGAATCCGATGAAGTCGCCGACATGCTCGTTCAATCCCTTCTCTCCGATGGTGAACTGGTGTTCGGAGGCGTGGGACGAGACGACACCGTCAACAAAACCAAGCGTGGTTCGTCGTCGTCCAAAAAGAAAAACATGCGCCGAATGGGTCCNATTCGCCGACGCTGAGGTCGTGCGATGTTGGGCATCATCATGGCGGGCGGCCAAGGCTCGAGGTTGATGCCGCTCACCGCAACACGCCCCAAGCCGATGGTGGAATTGCTCGGTCGCCCCGTCATCGATTACGTCAAGGACGCCATGGTCAACGCCGGTGTTGTTGACCTTGTGGTCACCACAGGCTACCGTGGAGAGCAGCTNCTGCACCACGTCGAATCATGGTCAGCCACCGCNGATTCGGGGAGCATCAGCGCCAGCGTCAATCAAGAGGCGACACCCATGGGAACGGCGGGNAGCGTAGGATTGCTTCGCGACCGAATCACGGACACGTGCGTTGTCGGGTCAGGTGATGCTGTGGCCTCGTTTGATGTTGCATCCCTTCTCAANGCCCACCGCAGCAGTGGAGCCAAGGTCACCATGGCCCTGTGGGAGGTGGACGACCCCTCTGAATTTGGCATCGTCGGGNTGTCCGAATCCAAAAACGGAGAGGTCGACGGTGCGCTACGCCGNGGCTACATTCGCAAATTTTTGGAGAAACCAAGCCCAGGAGAGGCCTTCAGCAACGTGATCAACGCCGGCTTGTACATTCTCGAACCCGATGTGTTTGACCACATCCCGGTGGGTGAGAAATACGANTTCAGCAAGCAACTGTTCCCCACGTTGCTTGAGATGGACTGGCCCATGTACGCTCAAACGATCGATGGTGTTTGGTTCGATGTAGGCCAACCCTTTGAGCTCATCAAGGCTCAAAAAACACTCATGGAGCGGTACGAGGAGTTGCCGTTTTCCTATCCAACAACGCATCAAATCACGCATTCCGTTCTTCACGAGTGCGGTACCGTTGTGGGCGAGCATCTGATGCGTTCCGTCATAGGTCTCGGGTGTCAAATCAGCGACGATGCACANGTCGCAGATTCGCTGCTGATGGACGGTTGCATCGTGGAAAGCGGTGCTNGTATCGAACATTCTGTGGTCGGTCGAGACGTCNTCGTCCCTCACGGCGTCTCGCTGCGCAGGTGCGTGGTGGGCGANGGTGCGACCCTGCAATCCGGACGAGCGTACCAAAACCAGAAGATTCCTTGAGTTCCANGGGNGCGGGCAAGGTTCTATTTAGGACAGTGTGATTTTTCTCCTCGATAACATGACATCCACGCCTCACCGCACCTACGAACGAACGTGGGCCGAAATNGAAGANATGCTGGAGCGAGCCACGGAAAAGATGCANCAGTGGAAGGAATGGTACGGNATGTGCAAGGATGAAANCGACAAGCCGGGCATGAAGGAAGCAGCGCGAAATCACAAGGCCCTTCANGGCGTGGTCAAGACCCTCAAGTGGACGCTTGGCGAAGAGGGCATCAGCGACCCGTTGGATTNACGGAATCACCAGCCGCGCTGGTCCATACGAATCTCGAGCGTTTCGAGTTCGTCACCCTTCATTGGGATTCCTTCCATCATGGCCATGGCTTCCGCNACCTTGCCGGGCTCATCGTAGTGAGCGGTTGCCATGACGATGGCGTCGGCCATGGTCGGTGGGTCGCTGGATTTGAAGATGCCCGAACCGACAAAGATNCCGTCCATGCCCATTTGCATCATCAGGGAAGCGTCGGCAGGGGTGGCGATTCCACCCGCTGAAAAGGTGACCACGGGAAGGCGTCCGAGTCGGTGGACATCGTCAAGCACCGAGCGGATTCCAGCGTGCATCTCGTCACCNACTTCACCAAAGGGCGTCATNAGATGCGTGCCAGGAAGTTCGGAATGCGAAGCAAGAACACGATATCGCTCCATGATTTTGCTGGTGGCGAGGTCGAGCCCCTGGTCGTCCAAGGACTGAATCTGCCGGATTTCNTGATCGATGAGTCGTGCGTGNGTGACGGCTGCAACCACGTTTCCCGTTCCAGCTTCGCCTTTGGTGCGAATCATGGCCGCACCTTCCCAGATGCGTCGGGCAGCTTCCCCCANGCCGGTTGCACCGCAAACGAACGGAATTNCGTAGTCGTGCTTGTTGATGTGGAAGTAGGGGTCGGCAGGCGTCAGGACTTCGCTTTCATCCACCATGTCAACGCCCATGGATTCGAGGATTCGAGCCTCGCCGTCGTGTCCGATACGAGATTTGGCCATGACCGGGATGGACGTGCAGTCAAGGATGCCCTGAATCATGTCTGGATGGCTCATTCGAGCCACACCGCCAGCCTTCCTGATGTCGGCTGGAACNCGCTCGAGCGCCATGACGGCCACGGCCCCAGCGTCTTCAGCGACGGCTGCTTGTTCGGGGTTGACGACGTCCATGATGACACCGCCTTGTTGCATTCTGGCGAAGCCACGCTTCAGGAGGTCACTGCCTTTTCGGAGTTGAGAAAAATCGGTTTTCATGGTGCTCACGCTGNTGGGTGGTCGGCCTCCCTTAAGACGGTTGGTTCTCCGTCGTGTGGAGTTCAGTCGGCGAGGACAGGAGAATCGCCTTCTGCGATTTCAGCGTCGATGGATTCCTCGGCGTTTCGGTCAATCCACGCCTCTTCACCCTCTGGCACATCGGTGTCAGCNAAAATAGCGTCAACCGGGCATTCNGGGATGCANGCACCGCAATCAATGCATTCGTCAGGGTCGATGACNAGGTAGGTGTCGGCTTCTCTGAACGCTTCCACCGGNCAAACGGCAACGCATTCCTGATACTTGTGGTCAACGCAAGGGGACGTAACGACGTGGGGCATGGTGATTCCTCGATTTGCTGAAGACGCGCTGGATACTTAATGTCTTGTTACAAAACGGAATTGATTTCGTCTCTCCTAAACNTCGCCTACGGTTTTGGGCGCTTCGGACGGAGGACCCTAAAGAGCACGTAAAGCGCAAGCGCAACCNCTGAGATTTGACGGGTTANTTCGCCGCTGGATTGGCTGCCGGTCGTGGTTGTTTCATCGTTTGACGTTGCTTGGTTCGTTTCGTTTGCGGGTGGGGATGAACCGTTGGGTTCGTCGTTGACCGTTGCACCCGACGGCGTTGTGTCGCAGGCGTCGGGAGTGCCGTCTGCATCCGCATCGAGTCGGTCGTCCCCTCCCGGACAACGATCGTCATCGTCCGAAACACCGTCGTCGTCGCTGTCGTTGAGCGAATCGCATCCGTCAGGGAGGCCATCAGCATCGGCGTCGAGCCGGTCGTCGTGGCCCTCGCAAAGGTCGAGGTCGTCAGCCACGGTGTCGTTGTCTTGGTCCAGAAGTGAATCGCACGGTTCCGGTACACCGTCCATGTCCTCATCCACAGCGTCGTCGTGACCCTCGCATGCATCGGATGAATCAGGAACACCGTCGTCGTCCGAGTCGATCAACCCGTCGCATGCATCGGGTGTGCCATCCCCGTCGACATCGTTGCTGTCGTCGCCGACAGGGCATCGNTCGTAGGGGTCGAGGATGCCGTCCTGGTCAGCATCGTCTATGCACCCGTCACCGTCGCTGTCCCACCCCCACGCATGCTCATCCGGGCACGCATCGTTCCACAGTTCCACGGGTTGCAGGGGGNTNAGGGAGCGGTTGACCAGTGCAGGGTGCGACGGTGGATAGTGCGTTGCCTTGAAGATCGCATTTGCGGTCGCNCCCGCACGGTTGCTCTCCGGCACGACTTGGCCTTGCTCGAACAGGCCTGAGGCTCCGACCGGTCCGACGTAGTGCCAAACAATTTCGCCNGACGGGGTGACTTCGTACAGCGTNCCTTGGGTGCCGTGGGTCNCCAACACGTTACCGTTGGGNAGGGCTTGAGCTCCGGAGATGGNGCCCGAATACATCGTTTGGTTGTTGCTCCAGGACCACAGCGGGGCGTTCGGGCCGTAGGTGCCGTTGGCTTGGGTTGAGTACGTCCAGTTGTTCACCGGCGGGCGGACAATGTCCACGGATGAGAACGCAGGGTAGCGGCCGTTGCCGTTGTTGAACACGATGAGAGCACCCTCTTCGGGATGGCCCGCTTCAATCCACTGCACGTCGTGCTGGGCGTAGAGTTGCTGGTCGCTTGAGAGACCGTGGTCGTAGACCTGGGGGTTGCCCCACCGGTAGAGAATCTCACCACCCTTGCCTGAATTACCACCCGTCGTCCCCGCAGCCTCTTCCGTGGTGGTGCTGTGGTCGATGATGTAGATCTCGTTCATGCTCCTGCAGGACAGGGCGATTTGGTCGAGGNGACTGTTGTAGTCGATGCCGTTGCAGTGCATCCAGTCGGCACGTCCCGCCGCATTCCCAGTTCCTCCGATGTAGTTGATGTCCAACCGTCCGGGGTGGTCAGCCACCGTTCCGTAGTTGTCTTTGCTCGAATCGTAATCTTGGATCAGGTGNTCCCAAGCATGCCATTTCCAGACNATTTCAGCATCGTTTGTCCCGACGGGTTTGACCTCGATGATGTGGTCGGGCCAGACGTTGTTCTGTCCGCCTGGGCTGTCGCTGGCAATCTGTGGGTTGCGGCCGGCTTGGAGTGCCTCCTCTTCGCTGCGCTCTTCCCACGCAATCATGAGGATGTTTCCGTTGGGCATGGGTTCGATGTCGTGGTGCGAGACNTGCATGACGTCGTCGTAGGTCCACGACCATTCCAGTTCACCNTCCCAGGAAATGCGTTCGANCTTGCCGCTGGTTCCGCCACCTGAGAAATTTCCCGTGAGGTGTTGTGCGTTGTTGGCGGTCCTCAGAAGATCTCCGTCGGGCAACAGATAGGCCGAGAGACCCGGACGGTGTTCGCCGGGTGACGTCCAGTGATGCACTTCCCTGCCTTTTTCATCGATCAAATAGGTGGTGTTGGACGGAATGGGTGAGAACAACGTGTAGCCTTGGCTGGCTTCGCTGGTGCAAAACAGCAGACCGATGGTCCAGTTNGTTCGATCGGCGTTGCAGANGGGTGGGNTGTGTTCAACGGTGCTGTCGTGGTCCGAAGCCAGCGCGGGGGAAACCAACGTGAGCAACAACGCCAAAACCACAAAACAAACGCGGTGCAGACTCACTTCGAACCCTCGANGTCACTCGCCAAATCCAGGGCGTTGTCCAGCGTCTGCTGAAGTTGCTCCTCCTCNGAAAGTCCGGAGTAGACCTCAAATTTNGCTTGACCTTTCACCGTNCCAGCGTCCNCTGTGTCCGTGAGTTCGGGTTGGCCTCGAATNAGGGAATCAAGCGAGAGGCGAAAGTGGAGAACGCGCTGTTCATCCATGCGCTGGTCGAATTCGTTGGCCAAGGCATGAATGTTGCTTTCGCCGANTCGGGCAAACGAACGCAGAGCACGACGTTTGTTTGAGGTCGAGGCCTTGACCATCGTCAATTCGGGTCCGTGGTAGGATGTNCTTCGGTCCAACTCAACATCGTCGGCGTCCCCGATGAGCCACGCCATGGCTTCTGCAACGACCTCCACGCTGGCCACGGCGCTCACNGTGGCCCGCCATGTGATGTGGTGAAGCCCCATGCTGGGCCCTGTCGGTCGCCGGTCAAGAGGTTGCCGAATCGCCGTGCAAGCAGGCGTTCACGGTATGAGGCCCATTCAAATAGGGGAGGTGAGTCGGCAACTTGCAAGTGGGGTAGCCCCCGCAAGACACACCGAGTTGAGCGACATGGCGAAGAAAATCAGTGCAAAGGCACGCGCAGCNGCGCGTAAACAACGTGACAAGTGGAAGACAAAGCGGTGGTACACCATCCGTGCGCCTCGTCATCCATGGGATTTCAAGCGAATCGGCGAAACGATCGGTGAGTCGGACGAACACATCATCGGCCGCGTCTACGAAATGACGCAGCAGGAATTTGACGGAAACTTCTCGAAAATGCACGTCGTGATGCGATTNCGCGTTACCGAATGCGTCGGTCAAGACGCGTTNACGACCTTCATCGGACACCACCACCAAACCGACCACACCCGACGCCAGATTCGTCGCTACCGCGGNAAGGTTGACGACGTCGTCGACGTCGTGACGACCGATGGCTACTTGATTCGCATGAAGCCGCTCATCATCACGCAACAGCGCGTTCAAACCTCGGTCAAGCAGGACATGCGAACCCGAACACGAGACATCATCATCTCGTTTGCTGCCAAGAACACCTACGCTGACGTCCAGCGTGCGCTGCTCGACGGAAAACTCGAAGACGAGATTGAAAAGGGTGTGAAATCCATCTACCCCGTTCGTTCCGTCGCCGTTCGAAAGAGCCAACTTCTCCAGGAGGGTGTGGTGGCTTCTGACGGNCCCACGCTNGATGAGATTCACGCTCAAGANGAGCGACAAGCTGCCGAACTCAAGGCCAAGAAGGCGGCCGCTCTCGCAGCGGCCNTGGCCGAAGAAGCAGNTGAAATCGCTTCCGAGGATGAGGGCGATGACGAAGACGCTGAACCCGACGTTGTCGAAGAGGCAACCCCCGAACCCGCTGTGGAAGAAGCACCTGCGCCAGCCGAGGATGCATCAGCTCCCGACTACAGCAGCATGACGGTGGCCGAACTCAAGGAATTGCTCAAGGCTGCTGGCAAGCCNGTTTCCGGGAAGAAAGCCGACCTTGTCGCTCGTCTCAACGAGTGAGGAANGGGTGTTCACCTGCTGGCTCGGCCGCAGGCTTGACAAGTTAAACAGCGAGTGGCTCATCATGCGATTGGGCGTCATCGGNGGCACGGGCCTGGTNNANGTCGACCTACCGCAACGCCTNGAGCAGATNGCGGACGGTGACGCTGCTCTCTTACGGCAGGACGACCTTTCCGTNGATACACCCTACGGTCGAGTNCCGCTCCGAAGTTTCAGCATTGAACTNCCGGACGGTGCACGGTGCGAACTGGTCTTTCTTCAGCGGCACCACAACGCTTCAGGCCACGGATGCCCCCCTCACCGGATCAACCATCGTGCCAACATCATGGCGATGAACGACGCCAACGTTGACGCCGTTCTTTCGGTTTGCTCCGTCGGTGCTGTTGCCCCTTCCTTTCCACCGGGAAAAGTGGCGCTCGCTCAGCAATACATCGATTTCACGGGTGTTGAAACGACCTTCCANGACGATGAAGCCGTGTTTACTTCGGTCACCGTTCCCTTTGATGCGTCGATCAACGCTCGACTCGAGGTCATCCTGAGAAGCGTGCAAGGGTTCGGCGAGGATGAACCCATGCGGTACAGTTACTGGCTGACGCAGGGTCCTCAATTTGAGACCGTTGCCGAAGTGGATGCCATTGAGCGNCTGGGAGGGGACATGGTTGGGATGACCATGCCTCGAGAAGCAAAGTTGGCCGCAGAACTGGACCTCCCGTANGCCGCGATTTGCATCTCATCAAACTGGGCCGCAGGTCGCGACCCGTCCGACGGCACCAAAGCGCTGAATCACACCGACGTCTCCGCCCAAGCCAACGATCGACTCGAACCGGTTTGGGCCTGCATTTTCGGCATGCTGTTTTGACACAAACATGATGNACGGAACCGATGGACATCGGTGCATGAAGGGTCGTTCGGTGGACGAATGGATGGTGCATGAACCACGAGATGAATGGGACGTCATGATGAAGAAGGTCGCTGCCTTTCACTCGAAGCACGATTTTGCCGGCCAAAACGGGCACGACATGGGCTACAGGCTGGCGCTGACCATCGAAGAACTCGGCGAGTTGGCCGCAGCNATCACCAAAGGAAAACCGCTNGCGGAGTGCGCTGAGGAAATGGCGGACGTGCTCATCCTGTTGATGGGCCACAGTCTNGCCATGGAACTTGACCTGAAGTCCGCCTTCGAGGCNAAGTACGANCGGATCATGAAACGGGAAGCGCTTCAAGGGCGCTTNGGCGTTCGAGTAACCGAATACCGACCCGAGTGACCTACGCAACCCAGTGCTGAAAGGTCATTGGAAAATCGTCCCGCTCCCCGGCGGCGACTCNTCGTTCTCCNATCATGTGAAAGCCCTCGGATTCAATGTCCGGAGCGAAGGTGTCNGCGTCGNTAACCACGGTGTGGATGATGGTGCGGTGGACCTCTTTGGCGTGGGGCAGGAACAATGCGTAAATTTCTCCTCCACCGATGACCACGACCTCCTCGTTTTCTGCCAGCGCCATNACCTCCTNGAACGACATGGTCTCGACGTCGTCNCNNAGGCCNGAGCGGGTCATCACGATGTTGCGGCGCTTCGGGAGCGGGCGACCAAGGCTGTCCCATGTTTTGCGGCCCATCACCACGGTTTTGTTGAGGGTGGTCCGCTTGAAAAACTGCAGGTCCGATGACTGCCGCCAAGGCAAGTCGCCGTCTTTCCCGATGGCGCCTTCCTCATCGCAGGCGAAAATCATGGACAGCATGCGACGACCTCAAACGGATATGGGTGCTTTGATGTGCGGGTGGTGCTGATACCCCACCACCTCGATGTCTTCGTAGGTGAATTCGTCGATGTCGGTGATGGCCTCGTTCAACCTCAGGGTTGGCAAGGCGAGAGGTTCTCGTGTGATNTGCAGTCTTGCTTGNTCGAGATGATTGTTGTAGAGGTGAGCGTCGCCAAGGGTGTGAACGAACACCCCCGGTTGTAAATCGCAGACTTGGGCCATCATGTGGGTCAGCAAGGCATAGGAGGCGATGTTGAACGGGACGCCGAGGAACACATCGGCGCTTCGCTGATAGAGTTGACAGTTCAAGCGCCCGTTTGCCACGTGGAACTGGAAAAAAGCGTGACACGGCATGAGCGCCATGTCATCGAGCTCGCCAACGTTCCACGCAGATACGATGATTCNGCGGCTGTTGGGGTTGGTCTTGATGGTCTGAATCGCTTCNTTGACCTGATCGATCACGCGACCGTCCTTTGCCTCCCACTTCCTCCATTGTTTTCCGTAAACGGGACCCAAATCGCCGTTTTCGTCGGCCCACTCGTTCCAGATTCTGACGCCGTTGTCCTGAAGATAGCCGACGTTGGTCTCGCCTTTGAGGAACCAGAGGAGCTCGTGGACGATGGAGGGGAGGTGAAGTTTTTTGGTCGTCACCATCGGAAATCCGTCCGCCAAATCGAATCGCATTTGGTAGCCAAACACGGACTTTGTGCCCGTTCCCGTTCGGTCACCTTTGTCGGAACCNTCGTGCAGGATGTGGCGCATCAGGTCAAGATAGGTTTCCACGGTTCCACCCGTTGGCAACACCCAAAGGAAGCACTTAGCCGTTGTTCCGGACGCTCAAGCGAAATCAGGANGGAGGAGCACGTCGGTTGGTCGGCCTTTCGGTGTGCTTCCTCTCCGTGTTGAGTTTTTGTCAGTAGGTGAAAACGAGGTACAACACCAAGACAACCAAGGCGGCGCCGACCAACGCAACAAGCGTGGAGGCTGCGGTGAGGCCCAAACCAAACCACTTGGCAATGATCTGCAGAAGTTCAGCCGAAGAAGAATCGGCAAATTGTTCGTCCGAAGCCGAGGTTGCATCGGGGGTTGAACTCGATGCACGGGCCATCGGATGTGCGTAGTGAAATTCCACCCTCGGCTTGCGCAAAGCCAAACCTGACTGAGTCAACGACGCAGCGAGGGGTACCATCAAGCAGCAGGAAAGGAACATCCGGTTCAACGTTGGCCCCCACGTGCCACCGCTGCACCCCGGGTAGGTTTCACCGTCCTGTACGACTTCGATTCGATTCTCTTCGGGGCACATGACCTCGTAGGAAAAAGCGTTGAAGAAAACAACGATCGCCAGCAGTCCAATCACCACCCCGGACAGTGAGACGGCCACGGACCATTGATTTCGAGTCAAACCGAACGGATACACTCCTGCCGAAGGGTTGCTTGTTTCCACGGATTGCTGCGTCCTGCACGCAGGACACTCCACCATGCCGGTGTGGTCACCGGGGACGGCGAGGAGAACCCCACAGGCACGACACTTGAACCGAACCCTCTCCTTCTTGCCCTCCGCCGTGGAGGGCGATGGAACGTGTTCTTTGGCGGGTGAAGGTTGGTTGTTCTCCGGCAGGGCCCGAGCATCCGACGCCTCCAAGCGGTCCACGAGGATGGCTTTTGCACCTGAAACAGGAAGGCCACGGTCTCGCAGCAGCCCCTTGAGTTCGGCGACCGTCAGGCCGTCATAATCAGAAGCCATGCGGTTGCCTCGCTGGATGGCCTTAGAAGGTTTCAGCCGTGAATCGATTCAATTTGGGTAAAACCAGCAGCGGACAGGTCCCATCGGCATGTTTGCGTCTCGGTGAAGGGAGGATGAATCCTCTGAGGTGTGGACGCCCAGAAGCCTTCATGGTGCACCAAGCGCAGCCAGTGAACCCATCAACTGGTCGGTGAATTTCCGATAGAGTTTCGCCAGCTCCGATCGAACGGTGTGTTCGTCACCCTCGGCCAGGGGAACGAGGTCAGAGGCGGTTTGACCTCCGCCCTCGGTTGCACCCAACCAGCCCAGCCACGTGACACCCGCTCCGGCGTTGACGTCAAAACGGCGATGCAGGCGAGGCCACTTGTGGTGTTGCGGCGTCATCACATCACGGGTTCCTACCAAAGCGATTGGAACCACGACGGCGTGCGGGTACGCCGCTGCCAATCGTGCAACCCCTGTTTTTCCAGGAAGGAGAAACGGAGCTTCGTTGCGCTTTGATCGAGTTCCCTCAGGGAAAATACCCAGCGCTTTACCGTTGTCAAGAATGCTTGCTGCACTGGCCAAAGCATCGCTTCCGCCTGCTTCTCGGTGGGTCTCGATCTGGCCCGTTGCTCGCATTACAAAGCGGGTCAGAGGGTTGCTGAAGTGCCCGTCTTTTGCAAGGTAGTGGGTCGTACGGCGAGCGGCAGCGATGACGGCGATGGGGTCGACGTGGGAAAGGTGGTTGGCAGCCAGGATGGTTGAGCCGGTTCTCGGTATCCGTTCTGCTCCATGGATGCGCCACCTGAGCAGGGGTCTCAACAACGGGGAGAGAAACATGCGAAGAGCGCTGTAAGCGGGTGTTGATGGCAGGGGCTGGGAACTTGGTGCGATGGCCCAGTGCGGCCGGAGCGCTTCCCAGGCGGCCTCCAGGTCACCCTCATCGTCCATGAGAGCCTCTTCGATTAGGGGTGGTTTTGAGGTTTCGTGCTCAAACGACATCAGCGGCGTGTTTCTTCGGTGCGGGAAGGACAACCGTCAAAGGGAACGCACAGGAGGAGAAGCCATGCGAGGAACCAGGGTGCTCCCCGCATTTTTGTCGTTGCTCATCGTATCGGTCCTCGTTCATCCCGTTGCGCTCGCTCAATCCGCTTGGGAAGAGGATGGATGGCTGCGCACGTCGTTTGGCCAGGAACGTCTTGATGCTGGAGACGAATTTGGGTGCTACGGCGTGCCGGGGCTTTCATGGATCAACGACCCGGGGGCGGTCGCCCAAGCCTGCAAGACCTACATTGAAGACAGAATCAACGCCAGCAAGTGGGGTCAATCACCGCTCTCGAGCTACACGCCGGACACGCTGACGATGGCCGACCACGGGAAAGTGGCCAGCCAAGGCTTCGTGGTTCACGGGGACCAGACCGGGCTGGAGGAATCGGCGTGGCACAACAACACCGACGTCCCCACCGACCCGTGGGATTGGTACAACCTCGGTCGTCGAGGCGGTAGCCTCGAGAAAGGAATCGCCTCGCTCGAAACCGTCCAGGCTGAAGTTGAATCGGGAGGCTTGGTCAACCTCTACTGGATTGGCCGTGTCAACGACGCAACGGTTCGTCATGACCGGGACGTCCTCGCCTACCTCGACGAAACCCCGGACATTTGGCTGACCACGTGGGGCGAGGCATGGTCGTCGTGGTCGGGAAAGCGATGCTATGAACACGACCGAGACGCGGCTGAAATCGACGGTCGTACCGTGCTGACCTTCGAATCGCTGGAAACCGAAGCATGCCGCTCCGTGTCGAACGATTTGCCTTGGAACATCCCACTGACTTGGCTCATCGATGTTGAGGGCGTGGAGGTCCTGGACGTTGTTTCGGTCAATTCCAATCGCTCGCTCGCTTCTATAGAGGGTGAGAAAAACACTCAGCAAGGATGGTGGCAGCAGGACGACGGCACCCTTGTGTTGTCGCTCGTCAACGGTCACCCGGTCAACATTACGCTGAACGGTTCGGATGTCAACAACGACGTCCTGAAGCAAGCGGAATTTTTCAACAATCACTCGGCAGCCGTCACCGTTGCTGGACACCAGACCACGGACCTGTTCAAGTGGGCTAAGCGGTTCGTTGACGACACAAGCGTGCGATTCACCTGGCTGGTTCAGCCAAGAGTTGCAGACGATGTGGACGCTTGGATTCCGTACGCAGTGGTGGGTGTAGGTGTCCTGAGCGTGTTCATCATGCTCGGCGTTCTCGGTCGCGAAGGGCTGGGTCCCTTGGCACATCTGGTGGCAAAACCTTCGGTCCAAAACCCCTCCTTGGGGGCAGGAAACAAGCGAAGCCTTGATGCCGACGAGGAAGCCTAAGGTCAATGGAGGAAGCAACGATGGCTCAAGACGACCTCGTCATCGACCCGTGGGGAAGTGCCCAATCCACGGATTACGACCGGATCATTGAGCAGTTTGGGTTGACCTCCATGACGGGGGTTTCGCTGAGCAATCCCTCAAAGCTTCATCGTCGTGGCATCGTGTTCGCTCATCGAGACGTGGATCAGGTGGTGGAAGCCCAACGCACAGGCTCGCCCTTTGGTGTCCTCACGGGTCTCATGCCGAGTGGACAAATGCATTTGGGGCATTCCATGGTCGTCGAGCAGGCCAGATGGTTCCAGGAAAACGGGGGTGACGTCACCATCGCCGTGGCCGACCTCGAAAGTCAGGCGACCCGAGGTGTTTCTCTCTCGAAAGGACGAGAAGTCGCCCTGCGGGAATACATCGCGCACTACGCTGCACTGGGTCTTGACGCTGAGAAAACCAACGTGTACTTTCAGTCCACACGCCCCATCGTTCAGCGATTGGGTTTTCAACTCGGTAAACGCACCAACCTNACCGAGCTTGAAGCCATTTACGGGTTCAGCGGCGAGACCAACCTCGCCCATGTTCAAGCCCCTCTTGTNCAAGTAGGNGATATCTTACATCCTCAAATGGACGACTACGGTGGGCTGCGGCCCATCGTCGTACCCGTCGGTGTCGACCAGGACCCGCACCTGCGCCTCACGCGAGGCTTGGCCTCGAAAACCAACTGGTTCAACATCAGAGACTCATCCTCCGCGGGTCTTCTGGTCAGCCTGTCGGTCCACGACGAAAACGCAGACGNCTTCGGTCAACTCCCCAACGGGCGAGTGGACAAAGCAAAGGTCGCAACCGTNTTTGAGATGGTTGTGGAGGCTGTTTCGTCGTTGGGATTCTCGGACATCNTGTCGAGTCCAAAGCAGGGCCACGTGCACGTCCCTTCAGCCACGGGTCGAGACAAACACGCTCTTCGGCTGGCTCTTCTTCGCCTCGAGCGAACNNTGGGNGGNCCCGGTCTGCTGGCTCCCGCCTCGACGTATCACCATTTTGCGGTTGGGATGACCGGTGATAA
Organism: Methanobacteriota archaeon; assembly: GCA_002694525.1. GTDB lineage: Archaea > Thermoplasmatota > Poseidoniia > Poseidoniales > Poseidoniaceae > Poseidonia. The sequence goes on along the minus strand of NZMN01000002.1, from coordinate 5,355 downwards.
AATGAGCAGCAGCAAGCCGAAAACCACGCTGTTTTTGAGGGACGACCTCGGGACCGTCGAGAAGAANATCAAGCGCGCCTTTTCAGGCGGGCAGGCGACCGTCGAGGAACATCGACGCCTCGGGGGCAANCCCGATGTNGACGTCGCNTACCAGTACATGATGTATTTCTTCGAGGAGGACGATGCGTACCTCGCTGAGATCAACGAGGCCTTCCGGTCCGGCANGCTGTTGGCCGGTGANATGAAGCAATTGTGCATCGAGCGAGCGACGGCGTGGTTGTCGGAACTGCATGAAATGCGAGACCAAACCGCCCACCTCGTNGAGCGTTTCCTTGCGGACGACTCACGATGACGCGCCGAGGTCATCGTTTGAGAACACAGCCGGGTCGGGCCCAACCGGCAGTTCTGCAAGTTCCTCAACCGTCAGGTCGCGTTCCGTGGCGTCCGGATGGAGAATCATTGAGTGTCCGTGAGGATCCAACAGCACCAACGNAATGGGTTCGGCGTCGTGCCCACCGAGGTTGCCAAGCGTGAGTGTCATGTGCTGCAGGGTCGCCATCTGGTCCATCAACGTCGCCCGCTCGTCCTCTTCGGCGCTGAGAAATTGGNTCGCAAGGTCCCGTTCAACCATGTTGATGATTTCTTGAAATCGGTTCAACACGCCCTCAACGTTCGAGACGTACCCCGTTGCGTTGCTGCCNGGATTCACCTGGAGGTCCAACTCAGGGATGGCGACCGTGCATGAGGACGAGCGGACAACTCGAGCGCTCAACTTTTCCTCCGTGTCGAGGACCATCGACCAACCGCCTGCTTTCTTTCCTTCTGCGGGGATGAAATCCGTTTGACGCCAACCGCAATCATGACACAGAATGGTGACCTGTGTGTGTTCACCGAAGTAAGGGATTTCGTCAACGTGAGCGATCATGTTGACGTTTCCCGTCGAAGAGCAAACAGGGCACGGCAAATCGATGGCTTGCTCCTTCATTCATACACGTCCGTAAGGTTGTCCGGGTGAACGGCAAAGCCTTCCATTTCGGTGCCTTTGATGCCTCGACAGCCTTGAGGCAGCAGCAGCAAACGGGTGTCGGTGATGCGTATGATTTGGCCTTGGACATCGCCTTCAATGAACTGATTCAGCATGCTGAGGGCTTGTTGGAATTCGGTGGTTCGCTTCATCATTCGTTTCATTTCAACGATGCAACCGTGCCCGTCGGCGACCCAGTCCATGAGGGCTCCGCATCCAGTCAGGTCAAGCAGCGTTGAGTTGTGCAGCACCATCTCGCCATCGTAAAGGGGAACGGGTGCGTTTGGGTACAACTGACCGAGGTTGTGGTACGTCACTTCCGCTCGTGGCATACGAGGTGCAGCGGTCCGTCCAGAGCTTGGCATTGCAAATCGACGTGGACCACGNTNCGAAGANGTTGGACTCGGGGAGGGTTCGGCGTTTTGGTCCAGTTTCGCCTCTGCGGCCTCCAAAAGATTCAGATCCGGCATGGGTGGAACCGCAGCGTCATCGCTTGAATCCTGCGNTGGTGTTTGCGAAAAGGCATCGAGCGAAGACTGCGCTTCGTCCTTCTCTTTCCGTCTTCCCCGCCGCACGGGGTGCCATGCGAGCGAGGCTTCTTCAACACTCCCCTCGGGAGGGCCGNTGCGTTCGTGTTCNAGCCCGTTGTTCGGCCGGCCAACCACCAAGCGCTCCAGCAACCAATGCCTCAATGCCCAAGGTTCAAGAAGTGTCGGGAAAGTGAGGTTACCATGCCAGAACNCCAGACCGTGATGAAGACCGGAACAAGCACCGTGGGTATCACCTTCAANGGAGGCGTTGTTGTTGGCGCAGACCACCGTGCAACCATGGGACATTTCATCGCCAACAAGAGCGTTCAGAAACTCTTCAAGATCGGCCACAACCTTGCGCTCACCACCGCTGGGCTGGTGGGCCATGCGCAGTCCTTGTCGCGCACGCTGGCGGCCGAAGTGGCTCTTTTCGAACTGCGACGCCAGCAACCCATGACCGTCAAAGGCGCAGCGACACTGACGGCCAACATTCTGTCGGGCCGNCCACACTGGGTCCAACTCCTCATCGTTGGTGTTGATGAAGANGGTGGCCACGTCTACTCCATTGATTCCGCAGGCGGGTCCATTCCNGACGTGTACTGCGCTACAGGCTCCGGGTCTCCNTACATGTACGGTGTGCTCGAAGACGGCTTCAAGGACAACATGACCCAAGCGGAGGCCTTAAAACTCGCAGCACGGGCCCTCCATGCATCGGGACAGCGTGATGCGGCCTCCGGCAACGGCATGGATTTGGCCGTCATCACGCCCGGTTCCGGCTACCAACAAGTCTCCCAAGACGACATTGCCAAACTCCTGAAGTGAGTCTCTTTCTCCCGCGGCTCTGCCGCCATGCACCGTTGCGGTGCACTGTGGTCCACGACGACTGCGGGAGCGAAAGGTGAACATCATGCAAATGACCTACAGAGAGTTGAAAGACGAAATCGCGAAGATNATTCCTCGTTCAATCGATTACGAGNTCGATCTGGAAGCCGGAAACATCGCCATCATTACGGCGGACATGAAACCCTTCACGGGCCAGGACGGGTTGATTGGGAAAATCGCTCGTCGCGTCAAGCGAAAAATCGTTCTCCGCACACCCATTGATGCCATGATGGACATGGACAAGGCTCGAGACGTCATTCAGGAGATCATCCCTGAGGACGCCGACATCACGGAGATGTACTTCGATGCGTGTTACAGGGAGGTCATCATCCAGTGTCGACAACCGGGAACCGCCATCGGTCGTCGAGGCGAGAACAGCAACGCAATTCGAGACAAAACGGGATGGGCCGTGAAGGTTGAGCGAACCCCACCGTTGTTCTCAAAGACCGTCCACGACATCCGCATGTACCGACAATCCCACGGCGATGAACGTCGTAAACTCTTGAAAGATTTCGGGTTGAACATCCACCGTCCGACTCGGCCGGGCGGCACCTGGGCTCGTGTCACGGCCCTCGGGTCGTACCGTGAAGTCGGTCGGGCGTGCCACTACGTCACCACCAACGAATCGCGCATCATGATCGATGTGGGCGTAAACATCGCCTCCGACACGGATCCGATGCCGTTCTTCAACGCNCCCGAAGCGTTGCCGCTCGACAAATTGGACGCAGTTGTGCTGACCCATTCCCACCTCGACCATGCGGGCATGCTTCCGGTGTTGTTCAAGTACGGATATCGCGGGCCCGTTTACTGCACACCACCCACACGAGACCTCATGCTTCTGCTCCAAACGGACTACCTCAAAGTCGGTGGAGCAGAGGGCAAGCGCACTCCGTACGACATGGAAGACATTCGAATGTGCATGAAGCACGTCGTTGACGTCGATTGGGATTCCACGACCGACATCGCCCCNGATGTCAAACTCACCTTCTCCAACGCCGGTCACATTCTGGGTTCCTCTGCGGTTCACCTCAACATCGCGGACGGCAAGCACAACATCGTGTTCAGCGGTGACCAAAAGTACGAGAAATCGTGGTTGTTTGACGCAGCAAACACGCGGTTCCCACGAGTGGAAACCCTGGTGATNGAATCGACCTACGGGGCCTCTGGCGACTATCAACCTTCTCGCCAGGAGGCGAATCAAGAGCTGCAGGACATCGTCTCTCGGACGCTGCAGCGGGGCGGCAAGATGATTTGTCCCGTGTTTGCCGTCGGGCGAAGNCAAGAAGTGATGATCGCCATTGACGAACTGTTTCGCTCCGGCACGGTCAAGCCGGTTCCGGTTTGGCTCGACGGTATGATTCAGGAGGCGACCGCCATCCACGCTTCCCACCCCAACTACCTCACCAANGCGCTGAGTAAATCGTTGCTCAGAGACGACGGCGAGAATCCGTTCACCAGCGAATGGTTCCGCCCCGTGAAGGGTCGAGAACTGCGNGAAAGCATCGTCATGGACTCCTCGCCGTGCATCGTTCTTGCCACGTCCGGTATGCTCAACGGCGGCCCGGTGATGGAATACTTCAAGAATTGGGCGCATGAAGAGCGAAACTCTCTTTGTTTCGTCGGGTATCAAGCCGAAGGCACGTTGGGACGTCGACTCCAGAAGGGCTTCGGAGAGGTGCCCATGCTCATCAACGGGAAAACCGAGATCGTGAANATCGGATGCGAGATGGTGACCATTGACGGATTCTCTGGGCATTCCGACCGACGGCAACTGCTCGATTTCGTTGACCGAATCAACCCTCCNCCCAAGAACATCATTTGCCACCANGGGGACTATCAGAAGTGCAACGAACTNGGTTTGACGTTGCGCGAGCGGTACAACTGCCTCACCTTTGCACCAAGCAACCTTGAGACGGTCCGGTTGTTTTGATCACAGCGGCATGTCGATGTGCTGCTCGAGCGGATCGGGTAGGTTTGANCTGTCCTCCGGNGTTGAGGTGCCGGCTTGACCGGCTGATTNTGAGACGGCTAAGCTACGTCGGTTGGACGCTGGGGAGCCAGAGTACAGAACGAACACGCCTCCAACGCCGGTGGCCAACAACGCCCCCAAGGCCAATGTGAGGGTATACTCACCAGAGTTGATTCCGGCCAACCCAGCGAGGACCAACACAGCCGCGCCACCGANGACGAGCAACGGACGNGTCCCACCAGCCATGGAGGTGCTATCACCATGGTGTTCATGAACCCGTTGTGCGTGTAGGTGCTCATGCAATCGTCAAAAACNCCCGCCTGTCCAGGCTGGCTGATGACCGCCGTCGCACCGTGGGGCGAGAACGCAGAGGATGCNTTCGATCAGGGGCTGGTCGAACTGGGTCTCGGCGACGTTCGCCTCATCCAGGCTCAAGGGGCCATGCTTCCGCTCGGATTTGAGGCCACACCGCCTCGACCTTTGGCCATGGGCACGCTGGTGGAGTGTCATCTCGCCACGGCTTATGCGTGGAACGGCTCGTCTGCGTCAGCCGGCGTCGCATGGGCGTCGTGCGTCACACCCGAAGGCGATGAATGTTCCATCGTCTCAACGATCGCCACCGACCTCGACTACGAGGAAACGATNCTGTTGCTGCGAAGAAANCTCCAGCGTCGGCTGGCAAGTCGCGANCTNGAAGTGGTTCAGTTTGANGTTGCTGTCGACGANGTNACGGCAGGGCAGGACCATCACGGGGTGGCCGTTGCAGCGCTCATNTTGCCGGACTCACTCTCGCTTGGTGCACGAACCCGCACGGGNCCCATNCGAGGTGGACTGACTCGAAAAGCNGCCCCGGAGCCCAGAAAGCGAGTNGACACGAAAGCCCCAGCTGCTCCAGCCCGTCGTCCCGGACAGCCCAAGAGCAATCATGATTTCACCCTCTGAGGCGATGC
>NZMN01000001.1 GCA_002694525.1 Methanobacteriota archaeon | reverse complement strand
TTTTGGGCCTTGCCTGGCAAGCCGTGGTTGGCTTCTACGTCGTTCTCTGGGCCATTGTCGGCTTGTACTTGACCGCCATTTTCATCGTCGGCCATGCCGGTCGTCCGGTCGTTCTCGAATACGATGAAAACTGGCGCTTGCAAATCGAAACCGGCCGACGAATCAAACTCGGACCCGTTGGTTCCTTCTTTTTCGTAGGCTTGGACTACCAAATCGAACACCACCTGCTCCCAGCTCTCTCTCATTTCAACCTTCCAAAAGCGGCNCCCATCGTCAAAGAATACGCCNAAGAGCGAGGNTGGGAGTACGAAGAAGTCGGTTTCTTCCGCGCCCTGTGGGATTCNACGGTNGCNCTCGCCGTCGCNTGGAAGACGCCCGCCATTGTGATCGATGCTTCGTCGGAGAAGAACACCGGATTGATGGANGATTTCGCCCCCGGTGCTGCGACGCCCGAATACGGTTAACCTCATCAAAGCCANCGGGGTCCGTGAGGACGATGACCATCAAACTGTACCTTGAGAACATCGAGGCCGCTTACGCTCAGTCGTTTGATGCACGCGTTGTCGAAGTTGACAACGACCGAGTGGTGCTGGACCGCACGCTGTTTTACCCCCTTGGAGGAGGGCAACANTGGGACACTGGGACGCTGTCCGGTCCAAACGGAGACGTCCCGGTCNCCGAGGTNCGTGGTCGTGGCGATGTTCATCACACGGTGGGGCCCGAACATCAGTTGCAANTTGGCGATGAGGTTCGAGGTACCATCGANTGGGCAACCCGCTACGCNCACATGAGGATGCACACCGCCCAACATCTCGTCAGCGGGTTGGCGTACGAAATGTTTGACGGCGTCCGAACCGTCGGAAATCAAATCCACGCCGATCGNTCTCGAATTGATTTCAACCCAATTTCGTTTGACGAAACCATGCTGAACGACCTTCTNGNAGCGGCCAACGACCGAATTGATTCGGGATTGGAGGTCTCGGACAACGTCATGACCCGAGGAGAAATCAACGCCATCATGCCACCGGAACGAACCAACATGGACCTCCTTCCGATTTCCGTGAAGNAACTNCGCATCGTTCAAATCGGCGACAGGGTCGACATGTGNCCCTGTGCNGGTACGCACGTGAGCAACATCGCCGAACTCGGNCATATCGAATTGCTCGGGAAGAAGTCCAAAGGNAANGGGACACAACGCNTTTCCTACCGTCTCCACACACCGTCACTTGTTCGCTCTCCNACGACAAATGTCCTTTGAACNCANCCACCGATACCGATGAGGAAATCACGGTCAACGTCATCGTGACCATGTTCTCGATGTCCATTGAACAGNAATCNTGAGCGTTCACGTGTTTTCCGNCNCTCAACTCAAGACACCGTCGCTTGGAATCCATCCCACGCTGCAGACGATCCCGTCACTGGCNACGAAGGACAACGCACCGAAGGCCAACNTTGCCCACACNGAGAAACCCATGCCCACCACCAGCGATGCAAGTTTTGAATCACTACGAACGACGTCAGCAAACGCGCCCATCGCCCCAAAACACGAAAGACCAACGCACGAGAAGCAAACNAGCATCGTGCTTAATTCCANAATGTCCAAACCATTGCACNTNGACGANCTCCAGACGTTGAGGCTGAAAGAGNCGAGTGAAACAAGACTCGAGACCACCCACAAACGAACAAACGTCGTACGTTTCNTACGCGCTACCCCACGTACCTGAACGACTGCATCGGCGAACGAATCGTCGTANCCGTCGGGGTANTGNATGCCCTTGCTCACGGTCGATACTCGTGTTTTCAATAAAAAAAATCTCTTCCTACGTTGACGCCGTTNAGAACTCTAAATCGTCGTCGACCAGTTCTTTGACGTCCTTCATTGCATCCTTCATCTTTTGACGCCGACGCTGTCGTTGCTTGAAGTCCAGGTCTTCNAAAATCTTGGCCGATGCCTCATCCATACCGGNCTGAGACGCTGCGGCGTGAACNCGATCGGTGAGCGTTGTGTCTTCNCCAATTCGTTCACTTCGGTCCACTTTCGCGATGGGTTTGCTGGGNATGGTGCGTGCGCCGTAATGTTNGTCAACGTCTGGATTGAGCAGCCACGTTTNCTCTGCAACTTTCTTTGCGTCAGCTGCTTGCATCGGNGCGTCTCTCCACGGGTTTTGATTCCCCACGTCCCGCAGCATGTTGGCCTTCGCTGTCGAACGTTGCNCCTCAAAAACCGCGCTGATGTCATCGGACGTGCGAGGTGCTGGCGCNCCCACCAGCGCNGCCGCAAGTCGCTGCTGCTCGATCAGTGAATCNCCGTGGACCTCATCGTGGTCGTATCGATGGGGGTCAGCAGCCATCGCCATGATTTCCTTTGCCAGCTGGTAGAGGGGATCATCGGGCGGAGCGGCCGCAAGCGTTTCTCGCACAGCCCGATGATGTTGAATGCACGGCCCGCAGCGGGAAACGCCGGGTTGGTCCGGTGCATCGCATCGCAGACAGCAGGCTTGGAACCCCAATTCCTGCATGGCTTTCCGTGGCATCGACATGAGCGACTCGTTCTTGCATCTTGCTTGAGGTCATGAATGCTTGGACACGAGGATTCAAAGTGAACCGTGATGTAGCCGAGGCATGGGGAAACGGGACCGTCGAGCCGACGTCTTGGAAGACGACCCCTTTCGAAGCCAACGNCCCAATCCNCGCATCCACCGCGTTCATCAGCGCATCGACAACGACGGAACACTCCACTACGAAACATCCTCGCCGTTGGGGGAGGCCATGCTCCAATTTTTAGGAAAAGGAAACTGGGAAAAACCCAAACATCACACCGGGAAATTGTGGCACTTCAGCGACGTCGAAAAACAACATCTTCGCCTTGCCATGGCGGCGTTTACCCTCGCNCTTGGGTTCATGGCCGCCCGAGGTCTCACCGGCATCGGCTATTTCGGTCTCTCAACGTGGGTCATCAAACTTCTCTTGGCCATGCNGGTCATNNNACNTCNCNGTGGCCATGCCGGTCATGTTCATCGCCGTGGGTCCGGCCTTTCTCCTCCATGAAATCGGCCACAAACTTGTTGCAAAAAAGAACGGGTGTTGGGCTGAATTCCGAGCCGATCCGAAAGGCTTGCAGTTCGGTATCGCCATCGCATTTTTCCTGGGCTTTTTGTTCATGGCGCCCGGCGCGGTGATGGTGGCTGGATTGGTGACGAGGCGGCAAAACGGCCATATTGCGGTTGCAGGACCGCTGACGAATTTCGCGCTGTTCGTTGTTGGCATTCCTTTGTGGGGGCTGATTCTCGGGGTGTCGGGTGCTCATGAACACCTCGCATCCAGTGCAAGAGATGTGTTTGATCGGATTTATTTGGTGGACGGAGCGTTGATCTGGCAGGCCATGTTGGCTGACGCAGCGTATTTTTGGCTCTCAGCGAACCTTGTTCTCGGCCTGTTTAACATGCTTCCTTTTGGACCGCTTGACGGCTTGAAGGTGAAGGATTGGAACGAGCAAGCCTTCTTTGCCGTTCTCCTCCTTTTTGCAACGCTTGTGGTTTCGATGTTTCTTGGAATGTGGTCGCCGCCAAACGTTCTCGCCTTCGTTGCTGAACCCATCTCATCGCTGTTCCGTTGAACGCGTCGGCCCAACAGGATTGATCGGGGACAGAATTAATTGCTCGTGATTTGAGGCAACCACATGGATTCCGACGAGGGAGCCTCGACCCCGTTTTGGGGTGCGCCCGAACCCATCACCATTCGTGAAGCCATCTCCACCACGGCACCGCTTCCACCCTCCGTTCAAACCGGACGCCCTCACGTTGCCATGTCGTTTGAACAGGCGATTCGCACGTGCCTTCAACTCAAGTATTTCCAGTTCGAGGGCCGAGCCTCACGTTCTGAATACTGGTGGTTTTTTCTGTTCAGCTTCATTGTTCTGCAGGTTGCTGCGGTCATGGACGCCGTGACGGGGTTGTTCATCTTCTACCTTACAGCGGCCCTCGTCCTCATGATTCCCTCGTTGTCCGTGTGCGTCAGAAGATTCCACGATTTTGATCGGTCGGGATGGTGGATTCTCATCGTCCTGATCCCATTCATCGGGAGTCTGGTCGTCTTGATTTGGACCGTTTCGGAAGGCAACCCGTTTCCCAACCAATACGGGACGATCCCGACAAACACACCCGAGTAATGCATCAACAATCGGTCAGTCGAGACTGAACTCACGAAGGAAGTTCCAGATGACTTCTGCAGTATCCGTTCCTGCCACTTGATTTGGCCACGAGTGCCCGTTCAATTCCATGCCGTGGTGCTCAATTCGAACCCCTCCATCGCAATCGCTGTGAATCACGTGTTCAACCGCCATGTTGTACTCTGAATTTTGACTCTGACAGTTGGCCCGTGCCGCCCAATCTTCAATCAATCCCGGAACACTGCTCATTGTACCTACTCCTTCGTGTTCCCCGTCCTTCCAGTCCCAATCGTCGTCGTAATCAATGATCAGGTCCAATTTCCCATGAATGTGCATCACAGCCACATCGTTGTACAGATAGCAACTTTCAGGTTCCACGGGCATGGTTCCCGCAAACGAAGCAACGGCGGCAAATCGACTGTTCATCTGGCATGCAATCTCGTAGGTGAACATGGAACCAAGTGAATACCCTGTTGCGTAAAGTCGATTCTGGTCCACGCAATAAACTTCGGACAATGCGTCGACGATGGCCATGGCGAAATTGTTGTCGTCTCGGGAGGTCGCCGCAGTGTTGAGATACCACTCACCTTCCGCCTGTGTTCGTCCTTCTTCTGCAACGGCGTACGCCATGATGAATTTGTCTTGTTCTCCCAACGCGTCGAATTCCTCTTGCTGCGGAAAGTCGTCTTCGGCCATGTCCCCGCCGTGGAACGCAAGAACGAGCGGGAGCTCAGTTCCTGCATCCGAACTTGGAACGGACAATCGGAACAACCGGTCCACGCCGTTCACCGCCACAATCGTGCTCGACTGCGTGAGGGATTGCGTCGGCAACGAACACGGGCTGTCGACCATGACAAGTTCTTCACCCTCAAGCCCTGGACGTTCAACGGTTGGCGTCGTCGTAATGCAACCGGCCAGCGGCAGGGTCAACATCAACAAAACCGCGAGCAACGGCCGGATGTTCCACACCATGGCCCTCCCACGTCCAGCGTTCATAACAAATTGTCGGGCTGCAACACCAACCTTGTCACCGTTCGCCATGGAACACGGTCAAGTCTACAGGTATGCGTTTCGAACGGGGTTTTCATCGAGGTGGAAGAAGGAATAGGTGGCCCACCAGGTGATCGTGTCGAGGGCGTCGACGAGGTTACTCGTTCCACTTCTCTCCTCACCGTAGTCCTTGCCCGTNGTGTCCATCCAGTCGATCATCTCGTCAACGGTGTCGCAGGTTTGGTGGTAGCACCAATAACCGTCGACCAGACCTCCAAAGCCCATGGTCACCGTGTTGAGGTTGTCCTGGAAGGAAGCGTGGTCTGAGCGCGCGGTCGTGTCTTCGTAAACGATGATTTCAGGCCGNTCTTTGGCCATCCAGTCGTCCACCTTCCACGTGTCTGCCGGATGGTCAACACCGATCAGTGGNGACATCTGTTCCTCCACGCCGATGGCGTCGGCCCCAATCCACATGGCCAATCCGACCATACCGGGTTGATTCATGACGTCGTGGTCCAGGCTCGGACCGATGTAGACNCGCATCGGCCAGACTTCCTCGTCCTTCGGATAGCCNTCGGGATCNACCTGCGGTTGCGGATCGCANCCGTTTTCACCACCNCCGTGGTTACCTCCNCACGGAGCCCCTCCGCCGCCGGGCCANTTCACGCCGGCCATGTCAAGGTTGACGTAATTCGTNACCTCNACGTCAGGGTTGTCNTCCTTCACCCANTAATCCGTCCAAACATCGCTGCCNCGNTTNCCNCCTTCTTCACCCGACCACAAACAGAACACCATGGTGTTCCGGGTGTCGTAATTGGCCATTGCNTCGGCGACGGTAAGGACCATCGACGTTCCTGCAGTGTTGTCGTAAGCGCCCACGCGGGTGCCGTACGTTCGACCGAAGATGTGCGGGTCAAGGAAACCACCGTTGACGGGAGGAGCGATGTCGAAGTGAGCGCCGAACACCATCCATTTATCCGGATTNACCTGGCCAAAGCGATAGCCGCAGATGTTGTANGCTTCCGGATTCTGCTGGCCGGTCATCAATGAATCGTACGTGAAGCGTTGGGTGATGACCTCAAGCCCAAAACTCTCCAACGTCGAAATAAGGTATTGTGCACCGTCTTCGTAAGCAGCATTTCCTTGCCCGGCCCATCGGTCGAGGTACCCCACTGCCCCATCGGCCAGGTCGGTGGGATCGGGCGTCTCGTCGGACATGTGCTTGATGTAGTTGAACACGGTCAATCCGTCGACCATGCCCGTGGAGTGCCGTCCTCCAACCGATTCATCGTAGGCTGCCGCCATCGGTCGTTCCACTGGGATTCGAAGAGCGAGCACNGCACCACCGTTGTCGGGNGAAATCTCAACGGTGTCTGCGGAGCCGTTTTCACCTTGGATTCGAACGATGCCGTCGTTGGTCGAGAGGTCGTACGCTTCGCGCTGGTACCACGTTCGCCACGACTCGTCCAGGTTCCGNATNGGCCAGTTNTCCCGACCGTAATCCCCGATCAGCACCACTGCCGTGTCGGTACGNGGTGGGGCNAACACNGACAACAACGCGCTTTNACCGGCCTTGAGGTCAACGACCGTTGAGTTCTGAATAAACCCGGTTTCCTGATTTTGGATGAGGTAGGGAACAAAGGCGGAAAGATCGGTTTGAGCTTCGATCGTNACGCCTTGAAACACACCNCCCGTCCACAACGCCGGGGTCACAACCACGTCTTCNACGGAGTNCAAACCTCCACCGTCCTGNTGNCCAAAACACCCTGACAGCGGCGTGAGCATCATCANAGAGATGAGAAAGAGGGCTTGGCCGGAACGGTGTCCCATTGAACCTCCGTGAGGGTTCACCTTCTCAAGGTCTNCCCTCGATTGAACCGATTCTTTCATGAGGGNACAGGTCCAATTTCAACGTGAGAACATGTCAAAAACGATTCGAAGGAAAACAACTCGACGACCAAAACCCCTGTTTTCAAGGCATTTCATTGAGACGGTGAACGACGTTAACTGCCCGCTCATTGAGGGATGACCCACTCGTTCCCNCATCACCTCACATGAGTTGGGTCCTCGATGCAGGAACGAGTTGTCTCAATTGAATTCAGTCGCCTTGAATCGTTTACCGTCTCGATGCAACCAACATCGTCCAAGTACGAATCCGAGCGTGAAAGCGGTGACATGCCCCATGCTGACGTACAGCGCTGCACCTTCGTAGATGTAGGCGTTCCAGAATTCAAAACCAAAATAGAACAGGGCGCCCGCAATTGGTCGTTTGATCTGTGAAAACAAAACACCGCTCACACCGAAGAGACCGACCGAGCCGCCCATGTAATTTCGACCCCGGAGTCCAAATTCGTACCAATCAGTCCCTGGATTGAGGTAATCGCCCGCGTAGAGGTACAGCGTCATGATCACCACAACCAAAGCGTGTATGCCGAACACCGCAATCATTGCTCGCTTTGNCCCGATACGGATTTCTGCAGTCTGCAGGAAGACGANGATCANAGCGGCNGTCAACAGGATGTGATCGGGGTTGTTGTGGAACCAAAACGAGGAGAACAGCGTGAAGACGAAAACGTGAGGTGCTTCAAACAGGTTGTAAGGCCGCATGACGAAATCGCAGATGACTGCATCAGATGGTATNGGACACGTACGAGACCCGAGGCCGAACAATGCNAACAACAGTGCGATAATCAGCAGATANNTGACCGAGAAGCGGCGTGAATTCAGAACATCGCGCCAATGCATTCGGTTTCCTTTTCCATCACTCCAAGGCCAGATCATTGGCCAGGTTGGTCGGTCACCACTCATTCCTCTTCCTTCTTCGGTATTGCAAGCATGAGGGCAATTCCGATGAGAGAAACCCCCATCAGCACCATCAACAACGAATCCTCAACGTTCGCGATCGTCGACGTTTCCGTCGTAACATCGCTTTGGTCAACCGGACAGCCGGCTCCAAAACAATCGCCGGGCGTCGGGCCTTCCTCTTCATGGACGTCCTTGTGCACTGCGACGGTGTGATTCCAGACCGTCTCGGTCTCGTTGCTTGTGCGATGGACCCAAAACGCGTAGGTTCCAACGGTGGCGTTCATGGNAAATGCATAGGTTGCAGATACAGCGCAGNCCTCATCCACCAAAGCGCCTGTNTCGTTCAATTCACATTCGTGAACGAGGTCCGTGGATTCAAAATCGTTTGACGCATTGAACACACCGTCTTGATCGATGTCCANCCGCACCTTCATCGTCGTGTTTTCGGTGTTGTCCTCCATTCGGAACCAAAGAGCGTTCCCCTGAACGAACGCAGGGTCGGTGATGTTTCCCGACACCACACCGTCCTCGACGAGNATGACGGTCAACGTTTGCTGGGTGTGGCTGGATGCAAGCGGTGCGCTGGCGCTTGCGAGAAGAAACAGACCGACCATCAGCACCGCACGACTTCCGCCCATACTCCGACGGCAATCACCAAATCATAAAGACCAAACGGATGGATGAGGTGAGCGCAACATGGGCGGCAGAGAGCTTCTTCTTGGTATATTCGCCATTCTTTTCCTTACCTCATCAGCGATGTTGATTTTTGGCGACGACGTGCAGCAAACAAGCGGAAACACCCTCGTGTTCAACGCTGAGGATCCGCTCGTTCAAGGCGAAGGTCACGACCACAAAAACGCCAGNCAGCATCAATTTGGAAGCGACAACATGGAACTGCTTGATTTCAACCCCCTCACCACGCCCGGAAACGCCGAGGTGCAGGTGGCCACAACGCCCGACGGACAGACCTACGCGTACCTGGCCGGCTGGAACGACATGCACATCGTGGACGTCACCGACCCCACCAACACAACCGTTACGGGCGTCTACAACGACCCGAACACGCAGGTGCTGGACGTCAAGTACCTCGAGTACAACGGCCGTGAGTACATTATTCAGCAAAATCAACTCGTCGACCCTGGAAACTCAGACCCGAACATCGGGCAGTGGAACGACCCCGCTCAAGTCACGGTCACCCTCATCGACGTCACCGACAAGACGAACCCAACGTGGGTCGACTCGTGGTACGATGCCGACCACCCAACGGGCCCTCACAACCTCTACACCCACATGATTGACGGCGAATGGTACATGTTCGTGGCCAACCCAGACTACGACAACTGCAACGATGCCATCGGCGAAGCGTGCGGGGGCGTGACCATTGCGCACCTCAACCTCGTCGGTTCGGCCGCTCGAAACCTCCCTGGCGTTCCTGCCTCCGGTCTGGGCCACACCATCGTCAAGGTCGGCGAATACGAAGTTGCTTGGGAGACCACCATGGGTGGTTGGATTTACATCCACGACATGACGGTTCAAACGTGGCCCGGAGAGGACAGCAACGACCCACGTTTCGGGCGCACCTTCGTCTACGGCAGCTACTGGGAAGCCGGTCTTCGCATTGGCGATGTGACCGATGTACCACACCCTGTCAACTCACCTGAAGCGTACACGCTTCACGCCACCACGTGCCGCACTGGGTTCGGCAACCCCATCATGTGCCGCTGGCGCGCCCCCGAGGTCGGTCTCTGGATGGATTTCCTCGACCTCGACGACGACGGCCAACCCGACAGCGGCCCAACCGGAAACGAGAACGGGGGGCGTGTTTCTTACATTCACTACGCTGAACCCTTCCCCACCATGGTGGATCTTTCTCACGTTGGGTACTCCACGGAACCTGTTCATTTGGTCACGGCTGCGGTTGAAACCCTAAGCACCAGTGTGGGCGTTGGCGTCATGTACCTCATTGACACCACCGATTACACCATGGAAGACGGGCAGTTCAAGTTCAAACCCAAACTGATACGGGACTGGGAAATACCGTTTGCGGAGGACCATTGCTACGGCGAGGATTGCGANGCTCACCCCAACGGNGACGANTGGCTTCTCTTCTCTCCGCACAACCTCGACAGNGCTTACTTCGAGACCGACGAAACCACCGACCAAAGTCACGGTGGGGGGTGGGNCGGNCGCCTNTACGTTTCTCACTATCNCGCTGGTCTTTGGGTGGTTGACATTGAAACCCTCGTCGCCCCCTCCGACCCCGACGACCGAATCGCAACCCACGAGGAAGCAACGGTGGCGTANTACCTTCCGCACGGCGTTGACGGTACGCCGCTGGACTCNAGTTTCTACGACTTNGGCTGGGTTCCCTTCTTGTGGGCNGTCGAACACCACGACGGCATAACGTATGCGTCATGTATTTCAACAGGGCTCTATCTTGTCCAGTTGGATGCGGACCTTCCTTACCGCTTGTGAGGTGATGGTGTGAGGAACAAACTGTTCTCAGTGCTCGCATGCGTCAGTTTGTTGCTGGCCGGTTGCCTGACACCGTCCGACGCAGACGAATGGACACCACACGGCGAAGCACTCGAACCCGTGAAGGTGAACGATTTCACCCTCATGAGCAGCGAAGGCACCGAATGGACCTATTCGGAACAGGCTGCGAACACCACGCTCGCCATCGCCTTTTTGTTCACGAACTGCCTTGACATCTGCCCAATTGTGACCTACAACATGAAGTGGGTCAAGTCGCAGTTGAGCCAGGACGAATTGAACAAAACGACGTTCCTCACCATCACCGTTGACCCGTGGCGAGACAACGTATCGGTCCTCCACGACTGGAAGACAGGAACGAACTCAACCTGGAATCATCTCACCTCGTCGAGCAACGATTCCGAGCACCCGTCCATGTTGGCTCTTCAGGACGTGTGGGTGAACTTCGGTGTCGGCCTCACCATCGAGGAATACGACGCCAACAACGCAACGACCTCCAACAATTCCTCAGCCCGACACCATCCCGACGACTACACCATCAACCACGAGACGGGAACCATCCTCGTTGATCGATTTGGAAACCAACGTGTTTGGTGGGGCGACAACGATTGGATTCTCGATCTGTTCTTGGAAGACCTTCGCTACCTCAACACCCTCTGAACCTCAAAGGTGAACGACGTCGCTCAGGAGCGACGCATCAACAACAAAACGAGCAACCCGACGGCACCCAGGCCCGAGCCAGCGCCGATCATCAGCAACAATCGTTGAGCCTCATCGTCCTCGGACTCGTCTTCCATCCCGTCGCTTCCCTGCCGGTCCTCAAACGACCCAAAGGTGCTGCCGATTTCCGGAGCGGTTGAGTTCTCGACGTGCACGTCTTCCACCACCACGACGGTCCCGTTGAGGACGGTTCCGTCGGAAAGCATGTCCTGATAGTTGTATTCGCCAACGCCCCACGTTCCGTTGAACCAAACCAGGAAGGTGATGTTGCATTCATCTTCGCTGGCCTCGGTGCCGTTGTCGTTTTCTGTGTTGTTACACTCGGGCACCAATTCACCCGAGTCCCAGTCATCGGTTCCGTTGAACAACCCGTCGCCGTCGAAGTCGAGCACAATACGGTGAGTGATGTTTTCACGACCGTCCGTGTTGTGCCACACAACGGAGTCGTTGTAGGTGATTTGGGACGTGCTTGGGGTCAATCCGCTTTGCTTGATAACCACCGTGAAGGTGTCCGCAGAGTGGGCTTGCACGGCGCTCGTGGCGAGCAGAGAGGAAACAACGACGAGGCACAGGAATGCCGTATGGCGCTTCATCAATCAACGCTATCCGGGGGGGCTACATAAAACAAATCAGGATTTGAATGGGACACACCCTTGGCTTGAAATAGAACTCCAACGACGCATCCTCCATGCAAACGAGGAGATTGAAAGACGACGAGCGAGCCGCCGACAAGGTCATTGTCATCGCTCTTGTTGCCTTGCTCACCATCAGCGTGATTTCCGGTCTGGCTTACATGAGTCTGGACGGGGATACCGACGAGAACGGCGGCAGTCAAACCGCTCAGTGGATCGACCCGGTGGTTGAAATTGAAGATGAAAATCACAGTCACAGCGATCTCATGGCTCACCGACTGCAGACCGAAAACATGCTGCTCATCGACTATCACAACTTGAACTGCGATGGAAACGTTGCCCCTCCTGCCGAGCTGGACAACGTTGCCGGACGTCCGTGCTATCCGGAGTACAAGAACGTCGGACCCACGCCCGGCGACTCGTCGGAAATTTCGATTGAGGGCAACTTCCTCGAAGACTGCGTGAAGCATCCCGACGGCACCGGCGGTTGCTACGCCTACGTCTCGTCGTACAACCAGTTCGAGATCCTCGACATCTCGGAGCCCAACAACATCGTCCTTCTTTCGACGTACTACGCTGAAATCGGGCGAATGATTGACATCAAGGTCACACCCGACAACAACTGGGTTCTGGTCAACCATGAATTGACCAACAGCGACCTCGATCCGATTCCACAAGACGATGACGCCAACAGCGGTGCCAACCGCCTCGACGTCATTGATGTCTCGGACAAGACCGGCCCAATCAAGGTGGCCGAATGGAACAACCCTCCGGCAGGGTTCCACAATCAGGACCTTCACGTGGACTGCGACTGGGAGAACGCGCCCGTCATCTACGCTCAAGAGGAGTGCCACTTGTTCCTCTACGGCGCCGACCCTTACCCCGAAATGGTGGAAGGCAGTTCAGGCACCTTCTACAAGGGCACGCAGGTGTTCTATGTTCCACTTGGGTTCGAATCCTGGCGCCCAGACGTCAACGACGAGGACCAGAACACCAGCCGAGAAATCATTCGATGGGGCGGCTACTCCCCCGAACCCGAAACCACGTGCGGCGGCTCGCTGTTTAACCACGACAACGTGTTCCACATTCACCCCATCACGGGCCAGGCCCTGCTTTACATCTCGTACTGGGATGCAGGTCTTCGAATCGTCGACGTCTCGAACCCTCCACCGGTGCCCGATCCAGAGGGCATCTCGTGGCCACAGGACAACGAGGTCGGACGCTGGCTCGGTTGCCCGAGCGCTGACGACGGTTGGTACGGACCCAACGGCGGCGGACACGCCAACATGACCCCTGAAGAGTGGGGTGGAAGCACCGGGGCTCTCAACGGCAACGGCTGGATTCACTACGCCGTTCCCTACGACCACCTCCTGTGCAACGGCGCTGCTGAAACGGACCCGATGGACACCTGGGACGATGAGTGCGGCACCGGACCTGAGGACCCGGTNTTCGGCATCAACTGGCGACACTTGACCATGATCGCCCCGGAATACGGCACCAACACCAACCACACGGGCTACATCTGGACCATTGACACCACCGACCCTGCCAAACCGTTCCTTCTCAGCAAGTGGAAACTGCCCGGCAAGAGCATTCTCCCCGACGGCACCGAACACGAGCACCACTACATTCCGGGCGGCTACATCTACAGCCCCCACAACGGCGACACGGGCACCAACGGTCACGTGTACTGGACGCACTATCACGCTGGAAACTGGGTGACCGACCACAGTAACATCTGGAGCGACACCGTGTGGGTGGACGGCGAGCCGGCCCCTGAAATCGGCTTCCCTGCCATCAAGGAATTCGCTGAAACCGAGACGCTGGGCTACTACCTGCCCGCTGGACCCACCTGGATCGACGACCCGAAGGAGAAGCTGGGCTACGACATGGCTGACTGTTGGGCTTCGTGCATGATTCCGTTTGACTGGGGCCTGCAGTACGACCCTCGCGGCTTCCTCTTCATTTCCGAAATGGTCTCGGGCGTCTACGTCGTTCAAATGGACGAGGATCGTGACCCACGCTACCTCTACCCTCCGACCTACACAACCGTTGAAGACGAAGAGTGACGATTTTTACATCGAAACTTTCAGTCTGAAACCTTCCGATGAGGCGTTGCTAAACGGGACACTGCGGGGCTATTTTTCCATCCTGCGGAAATTGGCTACCGAAAAAAGGCGAAGAGGTTAAAGGACGCCCACCCGCGGGGTTTACCATGGCCACCGTGCGGTTGGACCAGAAACGTCGGGCCCTCGTTCGTGACGTGCCCGCATCGTTCACGAACGCACTCGCACGCTACTTTGGCACCGGTCCAACCGATGTTGAACTCGCACGCCAACAACAACGCGCGTACATCAAAGCCCTGGAAGACAACGGCGTCAGCGTTCACCGCTTACCCGCCGATGAAAACCATCCCGACTGCATGTTCGTCGAGGACCAAGCTGTTGTTGTTGACGGACACATGTTACTACCCACGCCCGGACATCCTTCACGTGTTGCTGAACAACCGCCCATTGCTGAGTTCTTGATGGCAGCGCTTGAGGGCGTGCAAACGTGCACCATGGGCGGCGAGGCCAGAATGGACGGAGGGGACATCATTCGACTTGGTGACCTGTTTTTTGTCGGACGATCCTCCAGAACCAACGACCTCGGCATCACCAGCCTTCGCAGCCTGCTCGACTTCTTTGGCTACGAGCTTCGAGTGATCGACATTCCAGAACACGCCCTCCACCTCACCAGCATTTCTTCGACCCCGACCGACGAACTCATTCTGGCGCCCGAGGGCTACCTCACGCCCGATGACTTTGGCGATCTACCGGAAGGCTGCGAAATCCTGTGGATGCCTGGAGAAGAGGTCTACGGCTGCAACACCATCGGCTTGCCGAACGGAAAAGTGCTGATGGCCGAAGGCTATCCGGCGGTCAAAGCCGCCCTTCAAGCCAGAGGCTTGGACCTGGTCGAGGTGGACATGAGTGAGATTCGCGCCGCTGACGGTTCATTGACGTGCTGCTCAATCTTCTACTGACGAGGGAACCGTTCCCCCAACCGCGCCCACCCACGACCGCAAGAGCCCGACGAGTTCAGCGTCCGCTTGGCCGTTCCACACGTTCTGGTCCAAAACACCCGTGGCCGCTTCATCGGTCACGGTCAGACGGTTGGGTTCAGGGTAGAGTTGCAGGGTCTTCGTGTGGTTTTGGTACAGACCAATTTCAAAGACGACCCACGGCTCATCCCGTTGGGCGTAGGATGCAAACATCGGTGTGGAAAGGAAAGAAATGAAATCTTCCAACGTCAAAAATGAACAAAGCATGGAGAGCGTGGTTTCCAAGGCCAAATCTTCCTCGCTCAGCGAGGGCCTTCCTGCGATTTCTTCCCGCTTCACGAGGGTGATGAGCGGCACGTCCCCAGCCATGAAACACCCTCACGAAATTGCCCCAAGAATGTTCACGTGAAACCGCTCGCAAATCAACATTATATGGGTCGGCCGCGCCTTGACCCCCATGCAGAACTACGGCGACGATGCAAAATGCCCCGTCATGCACGGCGGTGGAATGACTTCATCCACTTCCGACATGCGCTCGAACCAAGATTGGTGGCCAAAAAACCTCAATTTGAACATCCTTCATCAGCACGACAAGAAATCCAATCCAATGGGCGAGGACTTCGACTACGCTGAGGCGTTCAAGTCCCTTGACTACAAGGCTCTGAAAGCCGACCTCCACGCATTGATGACCGACAGTCAAGACTGGTGGCCAGCCGATTACGGCCATTACGGCCCGTTCTTCATTCGCATGACCTGGCACGCTGCAGGCACCTACCGCACCGGCGACGGCCGAGGCGGTGGCGGGACCGGCGCCCANCGATTTGCNCCCCTCAACAGCTGGCCCGACAACGGCAACCTCGACAAAGCCCGTCGACTTCTTTGGCCGATCAAGCAGAAGTACGGCAACGCCATCAGCTGGGCAGATTTGCTCATTCTGACCGGACAAATCGCCATCGAATCCATGGGCGGCCCCGTTCTTGGATTCGGCGGAGGCCGACCCGACATTTGGCACCCAGAAGACGACATCTACTGGGGCAGCGAGGACGAATGGCTGGGCGACAACCGCTACGGTGAGACCCGCCAAGACCTCGAGAACCCACTCGCCGCCGTGCAGATGGGCCTCATCTACGTCAACCCGCAAGGCCCCAACGCCAACCCTGACCCGCTTCTGAGCGCACAAGACATCCGTGAGACGTTCAAGCGCATGGCCATGAACGACGAAGAAACCGTCGCGTTGACGGCCGGAGGACACACCTTCGGNAAGGCTCACGGCGCTGGNCCCGANGACCACAAAGGTCCCGAGCCCGAAGGCGCTCCGTTTGAAGAGCAAGGCTTCGGCTGGACGAGCGACTTTGGCTCCGGCGTTGGCCGAGACACCATCACCAGCGGCATCGAGGGCGCATGGACGGCCAACCCCACCGTTTGGGACAACGGCTACTTTGACATGCTCTTCAAGTACGAAGACAGTTGGACCCTCGGAAAGAGCCCGGCAGGGGCCCATCAGTGGCACCCAGCCAATCAGGACGAAGAGGACATGGCTCCCGATGCAGAAGATCCGTCCATCAAGGTCCCCACCATGATGACGACCGCCGACATGGCCATGATTCGAGACCCTGAGTACCGAAAAATCTCCAAGCACTTCCACGAGAACCCCGACGTGTTTGCCGATGCGTTCCAGAAAGCGTGGTTCAAACTTCTTCACCGTGACATGGGCCCCAAAGCCCGCTACCTCGGCCCTGACGTCCCCGACGAGGACTTCATTTGGCAGGACCCGGTTTCCCCAGGAAGCACCTCCTACGACGTTGGTGCGCTCAAGGAGGCCATCAAGAGCAGCGGGTTGTCCATTGCTGAAATGGTCGAAACGGCCTGGGCCAGCGCATCCACCTTCCGAGGCTCGGACAACCGCGGCGGCGCCAACGGCGCTCGCATTCGACTGGCGCCTCAGAAGGATTGGGAAGGNAACAAGCCCGCCCAACTCTCCAAGGTGCTCGGCGTGCTCGAACCCCTCGCCNAATCGCACGGTGCCAGCGTGGCCGACACCATCGTCCTCGCAGGTTGCGCCGCCATCGAGATGGCCAGCGGTGTTGACGTTCCGTTCTCACCCGGTCGCGGCGACGCCACCGAAGAGCAGACCGACGCAGCGTCGTTCTCGTACTTCGAACCGGTGGCGTGCGGCTTCCGCAACTACCTGAAGCAGAATTACGCCGTGATGCCCGAAGAGATGATGCTGGACAAGGCCCAACTTCTCGGCCTGTCCGCTCCCGAGATGACCGTTCTGGTCGGCGGCATGCGCGCCATGGGCGTGAGCTCCGACGAGCGCGGCATGTGGAGCGATGGGACCTCCTTGGACACGTCCTTTTTCAGGACGCTGCTCGACATGAACGTCGCTTGGACCCCGACCGGCAGCAACTCCTACCAGGCCAAGGACCGAGCCACGGGCGCTGACGTTCGAACCGCATCTCGCTACGACCTTGTCTTCGGAAGCAACTCTCAGTTGCGAGCCATTGCCGAAGTTTACGCACAGGACGACAACCACGACAAGTTCGTGGCCGACTTCATCGCTGCGTGGAACAAGGTCATGAACGCCGATCGTTTCTGAAACAGAACACGACCTTACCACGGTAAGGGCTGCCCTGCGTAGTCCACGAAACGCCCCGTCGTTTCCAAACTCTGCTCCTCAATGCGTGCAAGAATTCCCGAGACGCTTTCGGTGACCTGGAGGGGCGCATTTGGTCCACCCATGTCGGTTTCAACCCAACCNGGATGAATCAGCACCACCGAGACACCCTGGGCTTGAAGNTCGTTCTTCATGGCGGTGGTGAACATGTTGAGGGCCGTTTTGGACGCGCGATAGGCGTACGAGCGACCGCTCATGCAGTCCTCAATCGAGCCCATGAGGGACGTGATCATCGCCACAACCCCTCCACCGTCGACCAACAANGGCAANGCAGCCTGCGTTACCCTGACCGGTGCCACGGCGTTGATTTCGAGAACGTCGGACACGACGTCAAAATCGATTTCGGTCAGCGACGACCACCGCCCGTCGGCCACGCCGGCGTTGTTGATGAGCACNTCGAGGGGCGTTGCAATCGTTTNGAACANCGATGCGACNTCGTCNGGATTCCGAACGTCCATCCTGTGGCAGTGCAGCGCAGAACACGCCAACGCATCGAGTCCGCCCGTGCTGGTGCGGTACGTGGCGTGAACCGTGTGACCTTGGTCGAGCATTTGGCGGACCAACTCAAGCCCAATTCCTCGGTTGGCGCCGGTGACAAGAACGACGGACATGCTCGTTGACTCGAGGGGCCGGTTCATGAGGTTGGCCGTCAAAAGTCGTACAGTTCCTCGTCGTCCAACACTTCTCTCTCGTTTTTTGCCGTCCGCCGNTGGACGTACACACTCAGCACCATACCGGCCAGCGCGAGGTACGCATCGGGTGCTGAAACACCGTCCAGTCGGGCAACGTCCCAATCCAACGAGATGTAGACCGCAAGCATCATGCCGAGCGTTCCGACAAACCCAGCCATGAGTGCAGGCACCAGCCTTCGAAACGTGAGACTGAGAAAAAACGCTGCAAGGGTCAACACACCGGAAAGGATNGTGTCGCCCTCAAAATCGATGTTAAATCGACTTCCTGCTTCAATGAGGTTGGTGATGATCAGAAAAACAAGGCCCGCCGCGAGAAATCGCATGGACATCTGTGCGACGCTGACGGACACGACGCCAATGCCCACCGCTGCNATGAACCGGAACTGCGATTCATTGACGGGCAGGTCGTTGCCCAGTGAAGGGTAGACTTCCCCAACCAGCCCGAACCCCAACACGAAACCAACGATGCCCACCGTCATTGGGATTCGTTTGCTCCCTTCGACGAACAACACCAGCGAGATAACAAAAAGTGGGATGGCGTAAATGAGTCCGCCGGCCACCATTTGGTCGATGACGCCCGAACCGATGGCGGTCGTTTCGTTGGTCATCCTCGATTCCCTCGGTGCGAAGCGTCCTTCAGGCCAAACCCATCAACGAAAGTCCGCCGAGCAAAAGAAGAATCGGCGGAACCATCATTTCGAACCCGGAACGTGACTTGCCCACGTTGGAAAGTTCCGAACCTCGCATCAAGGTGCACTTCATGCCCGGAGCATCCTCGTTGCCCCAGACTTCGATGGTGCTGTTGCCCAACGTTCCGTCCAANCCTTCGGCNTGCAGTTCNGNAGCNGGACGNGGCTTGGTNGCNCCGAGCAGGTAGACGGGNTCGCCCAGTCGCAGCCCGTAGAGGGTCCAGCGGTGGCCCGTCACTTTGGTGCCTCCGAGCAGGCTCGCGGCGGCTTGGGCCATCAACTGCTTGCCCAACGATTCAGCAAAAGCACCGCTCCACCGCTTGAGCATTTGGCCGTATTCGGCGCGCTTGAAACTGGTCAGGTTGACCTTGATGCCACCGGTCCCGTCGTGGAGCATGAACGGCACACCACCGCGGTCGGAGCGGACGGTGACCCAACTTCGCTCGGTCCTCGTGTTGCCCTCACTGTCGGTGACCTCTCGCTCTTGTTCTTGTTCGTAGGTCCAGTAATAGCCGACCATGTGGTGCATGACCATGCGNTCGTTNCCGTCCACGTAGACCGTCATNCCACCCTCTCGACCGGGNCGAACCTGNCCGACGAGTTCGGGGTGGCCCACCGGNGCCGAGCGCACCAAGGAAGTGGGTGTGTCGAGCATTTGGCGCAGAGCCTTGGCTCGGAAGTAATTGACGAGCAGGAGAATAAAGCCCACCCCAGCGATGGCGATGGCAGGGATAACGCCCAATTCTGCCTCCTCATCACCGATCAGCACGGCCCCCACGACGAGCGTGAGGATGGCGGCCGTTCCAGCGAAAACGAGGTGCGACGTCATCGTTGCCGGTTGTGGCGTACCGACCTTGACGGGGTGTTCAGGAAGCGGCGTACCGTCGCCATGTGGCCCGTAGGGGTTCGCCGTGTCCCAAGTTTGCGGGCCGGGGGCAGGGAGGATCCAATCGTTCGGGTCGTTGGTGGGCACCAGCGTGGTTTGCTGGAGGAACCAATTGTCGACGCTGTAGCCGCTCTGTTCAGCCTTGGCTTGAAGGATTTCTGGGTCAATCGCCTCCTTTCGCATCTTGTGAAGCCCGGCTGACATGCTTCCAGGGGAGGCGGCGGCCAAGACGATGAGGCCGATGACGGCTATGCCCAAACCGGTCGGGTCGGTCATGGCGCCCACGACGCCAAACCCGGTGATGACGAGGCCGATGATCCACAAAACCCATCCTCCGAGGGTGTAGGGCAGGGTCAGTTTGAAGCCGCCGCCGATGAAGTCGATGTTCTGTTGTACCATGGTTTCCCGACCCGCCAACCCGTCATAATCTTGTTTGAGGGGGATGGAGGGTTGACGCCGCCTTTACAGTCCGTGGAGGAATCACGGATCTCCTGACGACGTCAACCAGCTCCACCCGGGGGTTGGGAGGG